>NZ_JBEOYD010000009.1:0-338878 GCF_040296885.1 Streptomyces sp. NPDC001980
GGTCTCCGTTCCGACAGCCGGACTCTGCGCGGAGGAACAGACCCACATGACCGAGAACCATCGGAGCGGGGCTGCGCCCCGGGCCCCCTTTTCCGGTTTTCCGGTGGGTGGGTGACTGCGGGCCGATGGGGGCTGGTCGCGCAGTTCCTCCGCCAGCCTTCGGCTGGGGGTACCCCCAGCGCCCCTTTGGGGCGCGTCCCTCACGGGGTGGCATTCGCTAGGCCGTGTCGTGGGAGAGGATCTTCTTCAGGTCCTCCTTCACGCGTCTCGGAAGCGCAGGTGGCAACGCTGCTTGGCCGGCCGTGTCGGTGGGTGTGACCGTGTCCTGGCCCGGAACCCGGAAGGGCGGGACGCGGTAGGGCGCGGGCCGGGGCTGCGGGCCGTAAAAACCAAAGAACCCAGGGAAATAACCCTCCAACCGACCAAACCTCGCCTTCGTCACACGGGCGGGTGAATCCGGCCGGTGTGGCTGGCGCTTCGGTGGGTCGGGCGGGCAGTCTCGCCGCAGGCAACATCCACAACCCCATACATGCTTCGGCCCCCGCCGGGACGGCAATCCCAGTGCGAGGGCCTGACCAACGAGGAAGAACAGGCCCCTTCCCCATGGCTGAGAAGAAGCCTATCCCTGCGCCGCGCCCGAATCAGGACGTTCGACCGACGACCACCCACTCCGGTGTCGCCCACGTACGCACGTACCAGTCGGGCCACTACACCGTCGTCGGCAATCATCTCGCCCAGCACCGCGAGCTGTCGCTGACCGCGATCGGACTGGCCACCCACATCCTGTCGCTGCCGGAGGGCGCCCCGGTCGACATCCGCAGCCTCGCCGACCGCTTCCCTGAGGGGCGGGACCGGATCGCCTTCGCGCTGCGGGAGTTGGAGGCACACGGCTACCTGGAGCGGGTCCGGGAGCGTACCGAGGCGGGGAGGTTGTTCACCCGGACGTACGCCCACCACACCCCCGGCGGGGCAGGCACGGCGCGAGGCCGGACGCGAAGCCTTGCGGCGGCCCGCCCCTCGGCGGACGACCGGCAGGCACCTCAGGAGGACGACCGAGACGGCGCCGGGCCGGTGGCCCACGACGCACCACGGGCCACCTCCGTGCTCGCCGAGCACGAGTACGAGCCCGATCCGGAGCCCGAGCCGCCCGCAGTGCCCGAGCGCCGCCCCGAGGCGGCCGAAGACCAGCCCGCCGCGCACGTTCCGTCCGCTGTGGAGACGCGCCCCGACGCACGTCATGAGAAGGCTGTCGCCCTCCTCGCAGCTCTGCGCCGTACCGACGACCGCCTCACGCTCTCCCCGCGGGACGTGAACCGGCTCGCCCCCGCTGTCACTGCCTGGTTCGACCGCGGTGTCCCGGCAGCCGTCGTACACCGCGCCCTTACCTCCGATCTCCCCATGGACATGCGACGCCCGGCCGGTGTGCTCGACTACCGCCTCCGTGAACTGCTGCCCGCGCCCCTGCCGGCGATTCCCGCACGACGGGCCCTACCGGGGGACGTCCAGGTCGGCAGCGGCGGTACGCACCCCTTCCAGACCTGCGATGGATGTGAACGCGCCTTCCGCGCACCGGCCCCCGGCCGCTGCCGTGACTGCAGGCATCGTCCGGCATCGGCGGCCGTTGCCTCCGCGGCCTGATCGGAGCCCGGCAGATGACCGTGACAGCCTCGGTTCGTTCGTTCTCGGCCACCCCTCGCGTCGGAGGGCGTTCCTATACTTGCGCCATGGATCAGGAGCTGGAGCGGGCAGCCGTCGTAGCACTGCTGCGGCGCGGTGATCGCTCCTGGTCCGAGCTGACCGACCAGATCGAGATGGTCGGCAGCGCCCGGGACGTCCTGGAGGAGTCGCTCGACGCGTCCGGACAGACCGCGCTCTTCGATCCCGGCCCCGCGGAGGACCTGGACGGCATCGCCGATGAGGTCGCCGCCTGGGAACGGGACGGGATGCGGTTCGTGACCATCCTCGACCAGGACTATCCGCTCTATCTGCGGCTGGTCCACCAACGACCTCCGTTCCTGTTCCTGCGGGGCAGGCCCGTCGAGCACGACCTGCGCGTCGCCGTCGTGGGCACCCGCACTCCCACCCCTGACGGGATCGCTCACGCCCGAGCCATCGCGGGCGGCCTCGCCGAGCGGGGCGTCACCGTCGTCAGCGGCCTGGCCGCCGGCATCGACACCGCCGCGCACGGTGCCGCGCTCGCCGTCGGCGGACGTACCGTCGGTGTCATCGGAACGGGGCTGCGCCGGGCCTACCCCGCGCAGAACGCGCGGCTTCAGGAGGAGATCGCCGAGCGAGGGTTGCTGATCTCGCAGTTCTGGCCGGACGCGCCGCCGTCGAAGGCGTCCTTTCCCATGCGCAACGCCGTGATGAGCGGGTACAGCCTCGCCACCGTCGTCGTAGAGGCCGCCTACCGCAGCGGCGCACGCATGCAGGCACGGCTCGCGCTGGAACACGGGCGCCGGGTCTTCCTGATGCGCTCCCTGCTGACCCACGAGTGGGCCAGGGAGTACGCGGGCAGACCCAACACCACCGTCATCGACGGGCCCGAGGACGTCTTCAGCCGGCTTGAGTCCCTCGTCCCCACCACGGGCGAGTTGACCTGGACGTAGGCGGGGCACCCGATGGCCACTGTCGTAGAACTGTCCGCCCGCTACGCGAACTTCCTCGTCCACCCGTCATTACCGGGCCCGGGTGTGTGCCAGGTCTGCCGAGGTCCGGCGAACACGGGGTACCCGACGTGCCGACCGTGCCATGGCACCCGCTCGGTTCTCGGCAGTGGTGTGGCGGACGTCGTCGTTCCGGTCAGCCTGGCTCTCAAGGGGGAGCAGTACGCGCACGAACTGTGGCGTTACAAGAACGCCGCGGGGCCTCAGCGGCACTACTTCCGTACGGGGCTGGCGGCTGTGCTCTGGCGGTTTCTGGAAACGCACGAGGCATGCGTCGCGCATCGGTGTGCTGTGCCCCGCTTCGATGTCGTCACCACCGTGCCCAGTACGAGCGGGAGGCTGACCCATCCACTGCGGGCCATTGTCGGGGACATGGTCGGTGCGACCCGTGTTCGCCACCGTGACCTGCTCCGAGCCACGCCGAAGGCCGCGGAGCTCGGACGCACCGCGTCGCCCGCGCGCTATACGGCATCGGCCTTGTGGGGCGCGCACGTGCTGCTCGTGGACGACACCTGGACCACCGGCAACCATGTGCAGTCCGCCGCGGCCGCGCTGAAGTCCGCGGGCGCGGGAGCCGTGGCGGTCGTGATCCTCGGGCCTCGCCTGAACAGCGATTACGAGGACACGGCCGCCCACATCGAGCAGGCCCGGCTACGGCGCTTCTCCTGGGACGTCTGCTCGGTACGGCCCTGGACGCACAGGTGACCCGCTCCTTGCCGAGTCACCTAGGCCGTGTCATTGGCGAGGATCTTTTTCAGGTCCTCGATCACCGTCGGGATCTCGCGGTCGAAGGCCAGGCCGTCCACGCCCTCGTCGTTGACGACGGCCAGGAGGGCTCGGGTGCCCACGGCGGGCGGTCTGCCGCGGGTCGCGGGCGGCCGGGGCCCGTTCCAGGCGGTCGCGGGCGAAGCGGGCGGTGGCGCCGCGTTCGTTCGCCAGCAGGCGGATGCGGCGGCCCGGCACAGCCTCAAGAAGCCGGAGAGCGAGCTGGAGGTCTGACCACAGGGGCCGTGGCGTCCCGGCCGTGCGCGGGCCGGGGCGCCGACGTCGAGTCGGCAAGCGCGCTCTTGTGACGGGCGTAGCGTAGAGGGCATGACGAAGTACGGCTCCTTCCCCGGCACGCGGCCGCGGCGGCTGCGGACCACCCCCGTCATGCGGCGCATGGTCGCCGAGACCCGGCTGCACCCCGCGGACTTCATCCTCCCGGCGTTCGTCAGGGAGGGGGTGAGCGAGCCGGTGCCGATCGCCGCCATGCCCGGCGTCGTGCAGCACACCCGGGACAGCCTGAAGAAGGCGGCCGCGGAGGCGGTCGAGGCGGGCATCTCCGGGATCATGCTGTTCGGGGTGCCGGAGGACAGCAAGAAGGACGCCCTCGGCACGCCCGGTACCGACCCGGACGGGATCCTCCAGGTCGCGCTGCGCGACGTGCGCGCCGAGGTCGGCGACGAGCTCCTCGTGATGTCCGACCTGTGCCTCGACGAGACCACCGACCACGGACACTGCGGGGTGCTCGACGCCGAGGGGCGCGTCGACAACGACGCCACCCTGGAGCGGTACGCCGAGATGGCCCAGGTGCAGGCCGATGCGGGCGCCCATGTCGTCGGGCCCAGCGGGATGATGGACGGGCAGATCGGCGTCGTCCGTGACGCGCTCGACCAGATCGGGCGCGAGGACGTCGCGATCCTCGCCTACACCGCGAAGTACGCCTCCGCGTTCTACGGCCCCTTCCGCGAGGCCGTCGGGTCCTCGCTGAAGGGCGACCGCAAGACCTACCAGCAGGACCCCGCCAACGCGCGGGAGTCGCTGCGGGAGTTGGCCCTCGACCTGGAGGAGGGGGCCGACATGGTGATGGTCAAGCCGGCCGGGCCCTACCTCGACATCCTCGCGCGGGTCGCCGACTCGGTGGACGTGCCGGTCGTCGCCTACCAGATCTCCGGTGAGTACTCGATGGTCGAGGCCGCCGCCGAGAAGGGCTGGATCGACCGCGACCGCGCGATCCTGGAGACCCTGACCGGCATCCGGCGGGCCGGCGCGCAGAACATCCTCACCTACTGGGCGGTGGAGGCCGCCCGGATGCTGGGCTGACCGCGGACGACGGCGCCCCCCGGACAACGCCCCGGCAGACGAGATTCTGCCGGGGCACTTTCATGCCGTCTACGTGTGCGTCGGCGCCGAGGACTGAGGCGCCAGGGACTGAGGCGCCGTGGACTGAGGGGCCGAGGACTGAGCCGGGTCGGTGGTGGGCCGGACGTGGGCCGCGGAGGAGGACGGGCCCTCGTCACGTACGCCCTGGCCGTCCCGGCACCCGCTCAGTGCCGTCGTGGCGACCAGCGCCAGGGCGGCCGCCGCCAGGAGACGGCGGCGGCCGGGGGCTCGGGTGCGGTGCGTGACGGACATACGGGGGCTCCCTTGACGATCTCGGCGCGGTCGGCGGTGGGGTGCGGGCGGTGCCGGGACGTTGACGTGCCCTCAGCCTGTGGGGCGGCTCGCCCGGACCGCCAGACCGGACGGGAGATTCGGGACGCCCGAGCCAGGTCCACCCCCGTGAGCTGCGCGAATCCCGTCCCGCGGGACGGCGGTACGGGACGTCCGAGGCCGCCGGAAAGGCCGCGGAGGCGACTCCGGCCCGCTGCCGATGCTCCGCCCGTCCGGATCGCGGAATTACCGGTGTAGGCGACACGGACCTCTCTACGCTCCCGCCAAGACGAGGATCAGCCCAAGGAGCCGTCCATGACCCTCACCCCTGCCCCCACTCCCACCTCCGCCCCGCTTCCCCCGCTCGCGGCCCGGGCCCGGACCGTCGGCGGGTCGCCCGTGCGGGAGATTCTCGCGGTGACCGCCCGCCCCGAGGTGATCAACTTCGCGGGCGGGCTGCCGGCCCCCGAACTGTTCGACCGGGAGGGCATCGCCGCCGCCTTCCGCGCGGTGCTGGAGGAGGCGCCGGAGCGGGCGTTGCAGTACTCGACGACCGAGGGCGAGCCGGTGCTGCGGCAGCGGCTGGCGGCGCGCATCTCGGCGCGGGGCCTGCCCACCGCGGCCGACGACCTCCTCGTCACCACCGGCTCCCAGCAGGCGCTCTCCCTCCTCGCGAGCGCCCTGATCGACCCCGGGGACACGATCCTCGTCGAAAGCCCCTGCTACCTGGCGGCACTTCAGGTGTTCGGGCTGGCCGGAGCACGCGTGCTGCCGGTGCCCGGGGACGCGGACGGCGTGCACCCGGCCGCCCTGGAGGAGCTGATCCGCGCCGAACGGCCCAAGCTCCTCTATCTCGTCCCGACCTTCCAGAACCCCACCGGCCGGACCATGCCCGCCGCCCGCCGCGCCGCCCTGGCCACGGCCGCCGCCCGGCACGGCCTGTGGCTCATAGAGGACGACCCCTACGGCGAACTGCGCTACGACGGCGACCATGTCCCCTGGATCGCGTCCTTCCCCGGCGCCGAGGACCGGACGGTCCTGCTCGGCTCCTTCTCCAAGGTCATGGCCCCCGGCCTGCGGCTCGGCTGGCTCCGCGCCCCCGGCGCCCTGCGCCGCGCCTGCGCGGTCGCCAAACAGGCGGCCGACCTGCACACCCCGACCCTCAACCAGCTCGCCGCCGCCCGCTACCTGGACGTGCTGGACGCCCATGTCGCCAAGGTGCGCGCGGTGTACGGCGAACGCCGGGACGCCATGCTCGCCGGCCTGGCCGACGCCCTCCCGGCCGGCTCCACCTGGAACCGGCCCGAGGGCGGCATGTTCCTCTGGGCCAGGCTCCCGTCGTCGTACGACACCACCGCCCTGCTTCGCCGGGTGGTGGAGCAGAACGTGGCCTACGTCCCCGGCGAGCCCTTCCACGCCGCCGACCCCGACCGCTCGACGCTGCGGCTGTGCTTCGTGACGCAGACGCCGGAGGAGATCGGGGAAGGGCTGCGGAGGCTGGCGAAGGGCCTGGGCAGCTAGCCGAGGCCGGGGCTCAGTCCCACCAGAAGTGCCACAGCCGCTCGCCGACCAGCTGCTCGGCGTAGGACGAGAGGGTGTCGTCGGCGCCCGGCAGCACGGCGTACGGGCAGAACGCGAAGTGCTCGGCGGCGACCGCCTCCGCCTCGTCGAGGTCGGCGGGCGGGGCGGCGACGGAGAGCGCGAGGTGGTCGAAGCCGAGCGCCACCACCCGGACGCCGAACCGGTCCTCCCAGGAGCGCAGCACCGCGCACAGCCGGGCCACGTCCTCCTCGTAGTTCACCGGGCCGCTCCAGCCGATGGCCGCCGGTATGTCCGCGCTGCGCCGGGCGGACACCAGCGCCAGATGCGGCTCCTTCAGCCAGGGCCGCCCCTGGCTCAGCGCGTCGGCGACGTCCGCGGCCCGCGAGTCCGGGTCGGCGACCAGGGCCGGCGCGGCGGCGAGCCCCGGCCACTCCTCGCCCTCCGGCGGGTCCTCCTCCCAGTAGTCCTCCAGCACCTCGTCGGCGTCGTGGTCCCCCGGGTACGACGTCTCCCCGGGCGCGAAGTCCCAGTCGTCGATCTCGGACACGTCGATGAGCACCGGCAGCAGCCCCGCACGGGCGGCCTGCGCGCCCAGCGCGGTCCAGGTCCCGGGCCCGGCGGGCTGCCCGGCGTACCACAGCAGCGGCGCGTGCCACGGGCCGTCGAGCGTGTCGTCGAGCAGTGCCCCGGGCGGGAGTTGAAGCCCCAGGGACCGACCGCTCGGGTCGGTCGCCAGCTTGGGCAGCGGGTTGGGAAGAGTCGCCATGCCAGTGACTGTAAGGGGCGCCACTGACAACGCCGGACACGGTCGCCCCTGAACGGGCGCCGGGCGAGGGCTTCTTGTCGCCGGTCGACCTGGCCCCGCAGGGCTCACCGGCCCGCCCCCGCAGTGCGGGACGGGCCGGGACGGCGTCAGAGCTTCTCAGGCGTCCTGATGCCCAGCAGCGCCATGCCCTGGTGCAGGGTGCGGGCCGTGATGTCGCACAGGAAGAGGCGGTTCTCCACCTGTTCCGGGGAGTCGGCCTTCAGGACCGGGCACTTGTCGTAGAACGACGTGTACAGCGACGCCAGCTGGTACAGGTACGCGGCCAGCTTGTGCGGGGCGTACTCCGCCGCCGCCTCGAAGACCGTGTCGCCGAACGCGTCCACGTGCAGGCCCAACGCCCGCTCCGCCGCGTGCAGTTCCAGCTCCGGGTGGGCGGCCGGCCGGATCTCTCCCGCCTTGCGCAGGATGGACCGGATACGGGCGTACGCGTACTGGAGGTAGACGGACGTGTCGCCGTTCAGCGAGACCATCTGGTCCAGGTCGAACTTGTAGTCGCGGTTCGGCGACGTCGACAGGTCCGCGTACTTCACGGCACCGATGCCGACCTGCTGGGCCCGCTCCTGGATCTCGTCCTCGGTCAGGTCCCGCGCCTTCTCCCGGACCACCTCGGCGGCCCGCTGCACGGCCTCGTCCAGCAGGTCCTCCAGCCGTACGGTCTCGCCCGCACGCGTCTTGAACGGCTTGCCGTCCGCGCCCAGCACCGTGCCGTAGCCCATGTTGTGCGCGGTGACGTCGTCGGTGAGCCAGCCGGCCCGCCGTGCCGTCTCGAAGACCATCTTGAAGTGCAGCGACTGCCGCACGTCCACGACATAGAGCAGCGAGGTGGCGTGCAGGTCGGTGACCCGGTTGCGGATCGCGGTCAGGTCCGAGGCCGCATAGCCGAAGCCGCCGTCCGCCTTCTGCACGATCAGCGGGACCGGCTGGTCGTCCTTGCCCCGGATGTCGTCGAAGAACACCACGAGCGCGCCCTCGGAGCGGACCGCGACACCCGTCTCCTCCAGGATGCGGGCGGTCTCCGGCATGCCGTCGTTGTACGCCGACTCGCCGACGATCTCGTCGTCCCGGATCTCCATGTCGAGCTTCTCGAAGACCGAGTAGAAGTAGACCTTCGACTCGTCCACGAACCGCTGCCACAGGTCGAGGGTCTCCTTGTCGCCGGACTGGAGGGCGACCACCCGCTTGCGGGCCCGCTCCTTGAACTCCTCGTCCGCGTCGAAGACCGCCCGGGACGCCTTGTACACCCGGTTCAGGTTCGACATGGCCTGCTCGCCGTCCGTGTCGGTCTCCGCGGACAGCTGGTCCGGGTTCTCGATCAGGTACTGGATGAGCATGCCGAACTGGGTGCCCCAGTCGCCGATGTGGTGCCGGCCGATCGTCTTCTCACCGGTGAAGTCGAGCATGCCGCGCAGGGCGTCGCCGATCACTGCGGAGCGCAGGTGGCCGACGTGCATCTCCTTGGCGACGTTCGGCTGGGCGTAGTCGATGACCGTGATGCCCGGGTTCGCCTTCGCCGCCACGCCGAGCCGGTCGCCGTCCGCGTACCGCGCGGCCAGGTTCTCGGTGATCGCCCGGTCGGAGAGGGTGATGTTGAGGAAGCCGGGGCCGGAGACCTCGACGTCCTGGATCAGGTCCGCGCCGGTGGTGATGCCGGAGACGACCTGCGTCGCCAGCTCCCGGGGGTTGGCCTTGGCCTTCTTGGCGGCGGCGAGGATGCCGTTCGCCTGGTAGTCGGCCCGGTCGCTGCGTCGCAGCAGCGGGTCGACGTCGGCCTCCGGCAGGGCGGAAGCGAGGGCGTCGGTGAGCTGCTGGTTGACGGAAGCGCTGAGGGACGTGACCGGGGCCATGGGGTGGGAGCCGTTTCTCCTCGTGGGGTTTGGTAGACGGGTCCAGTATTTCACGGGGGGTAAAGGGGTTTTTGCGGCCACGAGCTCGGGGGGCCGGTGTGCGTGGCCGGGCGCGGGTGCGTTGTGGCTTGTCGCGCAGTTCCCCGCGCCCCCAGACGGCGGCTGCGCCGCCGATCAGGGGTGTGTCGATAACCCGTTTTCGTGGATTCGACCTCGGCTGGGAGAATGGAGCGGTCAGCCGTGCGACCGTACCGGCTGTCCCACGCCAGAAAGAAGGACGTGCCGATCGTGGCTCAGAGCACCGAGACCACCGACTGGGTCTCCCGTTTCGCGGATGAGGTCATCGAGGAGTCGGAGCGTCGGGGCCCGGGCAAACCGGTCGTCGTCGCGTCCGGGCTCTCGCCGTCGGGGCCGATCCACCTCGGCAACCTCCGCGAGGTCATGACCCCGCACCTGGTCGCGGACGAGGTCCGGCGGCGCGGGTACCAGGTCCGGCACCTGATCTCCTGGGACGACTACGACCGCTACCGCAAGGTCCCGGCCGGTGTCGCCGGCGTCGACGGGTCCTGGGCCGAGCACATCGGCAAGCCGCTCACCTCGGTGCCCGCCCCGCAGGGCTCCGCGTACCCGAACTGGGCCGAGCACTTCAAGGCCGCCATGGTCGAGTCGCTGGCCGAGCTGGGCGTCGAGTTCGACGGGATCAGCCAGACCGCGCAGTACACCTCCGGCGTGTACCGCGAGCAGGTCCTCCACGCGATGAAGCACCGCGGGGACATCGACGCGATCCTCGCGCAGTACCGGACCAAGCCGAAGACCGGCAAGAAGCCCCAGCAGAAGGCCGTCGACGAGGCCGAGCTGGAGGCCGAGGAGGGGTCGGGCGCGGCGAGCGAGGACGACGGGTCGTCCGGCTCCGCCGGGTACTTCCCGTACAAGCCGTACTGCGGCTCCTGCGGCAAGGACCTGACCACCGTCACGGCGTACGACGACGACACCACCGAGCTGACCTACACCTGCAGCGCGTGCGGGTTCTCCGAGACCGTCCGGCTCAGCGAGTTCAACCGCGGCAAGCTGGTCTGGAAGGTCGACTGGCCCATGCGGTGGGCCTACGAGGGCGTCATCTTCGAGCCCAGCGGTGTCGACCACTCGTCGCCGGGGTCCAGCTTCCAGGTCGGCGGGCAGATCGTCGGGATCTTCGGGGGCAAGCAGCCCATCGGGCCCATGTACGCCTTCGTGGGGATCAGCGGGATGGCGAAGATGTCGTCCTCGCGGGGCGGAGTACCCACCCCGGCCGACGCGCTGAAGATCATGGAGCCGCAGATCCTGCGCTGGCTCTACGCCCGGCGCCGGCCCAACCAGTCCTTCAAGATCGCCTTCGACCAGGAGATCCAGCGGCTCTACGACGAGTGGGACAAGCTGGACGGGAAGGTGACGGAGGGGTCCGCGCTGCCCGGTGACATCGCCGCGCACTCGCGTGCCGTGCGTACGGCCGGCGGCGAGCTGCCGCGTACACCGCGCCCGCTGCCGTACCGGACCCTCGCCTCCGTCGCCGACATCACCGCCGGGCACGAGGACCAGGCGCTGCGCATCCTCAGCGAGCTGGACCCGTCGAACCCGCTCGGATCGGTGGCCGAGGCCCGGCCGCGGTACGACAAGGCCGAGGCCTGGATCAACACCCAGGTGCCGGCCGACCAGCGCACCATCGTCCGCGACGAGCCCGACGCCGAACTGCTGAAGTCCCTCGACGAGGCGTCCCAGCAGTCCGTACGACTGCTCCTCGACGGACTCGCCGACCACTGGTCCCTGGACGGGCTCACCCACCTCGTCTACGGCGTGCCCAAGGTCCAGGCCGGGTTCTCCGCCGACGCCACGCCGAAGGAGCTGCCGCCGGAGATCAAGACGGCCCAGCGGACGTTCTTCGCGCTGCTCTACCACCTGCTGGTCGGGCGGGACACCGGCCCCCGGCTGCCCACGCTGCTGCTCGCGGTGGGGCAGGAGCGGGTGCGGGCCCTGCTCGGGGCATAAGGCCGACACGGCGAAGGGGCCCTCGGTTCTCCGGGGGCCCCTTCCGCATGCCGTAGTTCGTCCTAGGCGATGTGGTCGTCCTGCAGCTCCGCCGTGTGGCGGTTCGTGAAGCGGTTGACCATGCGGTCGGCCTCGCGCTGCGGGAGCGTGATGCCGAAGGTCGCCTCCACGTCACCCCTGAACTGGCTGGAGCTGGGGTAACCGCCGTCGATCGACTTCTTGAAGACCAGGTAGAAGTCCTCCTCGGTCGGCTCCGGCGGGCCGCCGCCCTCGCCGAGCTCACGAGTGCGGCCCGGGCCGGACGGGATGGGGAAGCTGCCGGTCGTCTCCGACGGGGATTCCTCGGGGAGCGGCTGCTGCTCCTGGGGCGCCTGGGGGAGCTGTTCCTGCTGGTACTGCTCCTGCTGGTAGCGCAGCTGCTCCTGCTCGTACCAGGCCGCGTACTGCTCCTCGGTGTACTGAGGGTCGAACGGCGGCTCGTACGTGGGGTCGTAGCCGCCCTGGTACTCGATCTGCTGGGGGTTCCTGGCGTGCAGCCAGGGGTTGACCTCCGGATCGGGCGCCGGCTGCGGCGCGGGCTGCCCGGTGCCCGGGGCGGGGACCAGCGCGGGGCGCTGCTCGCTCTGCGGTGCCACCGGGGCGGGAGCGGGCGCCTCCACCGCGGGGGCCGGGGCCGGCAGGAGCGCCGGGAGGTCTATGCCCGCGGCCGCCAGCCCGTCCGGGGCCGTGTCCGCCAGGGGGACGCCGTACTTGGCCAGCCGCAGGGGCATCAGGGACTCCACCGGAGCCTTCCTGCGCCAGGCCCGCCCGAAGCGGGACCGGAGCCTCGCCTGATAGACGAGACGTTCCTGCTCCAGCTTGATGACCTGGTCGTAGGAGCGCAGCTCCCACAGCTTCATCCGGCGCCACAGGAGGAAGGTCGGGACCGGGGAGAGCAGCCAGCGGGTGAGGCGCACCCCCTCCATGTGCTTGTCCGCCGTGATGTCCGCGATCCGGCCGATCGCGTGCCGGGCCGCCTCGACCGCCACCACGAACAGGATCGGGATGACCGCGTGCATGCCCACACCCAGCGGGTCCGGCCAGGCCGCCGCGCCGTTGAAGGCGATCGTCGCGATGGTCAGCAGCCAGGCCGTCTGCCGCAGCAGCGGGAAGGGGATGCGGATCCAGGTCAGCAGCAGGTCAAGGGCGAGCAGGACGCAGATGCCCGCGTCGATGCCGATCGGGAACACATAGGCGAAGTTCCCGAAACCCTTCTTGATGGCCAGCTCACGGACGGCCGCGTACGAGCCGGCGAAGCCGATACCGGCGATGATCATCGCGCCGGACACGACCACGCCGATGAGAACGCGGTGCATCCGAGTCAGCTGCATTGGCGCGGCCACCGGTACTCCCCTCCCCTTGCGTGTTGTTGCGCGCAACAGGGTGGCACATCAGTGCGGCGCACGTATGGCCGGTCAGCTCTTCTTGGTTGACGACTTGGAGGGCGAGGCCGACTTGGAGGCCTCCTTGGAGGGTGACTTCGAGGGCGTCGCCGCAGGTGAACTCGGTGCAGAACCCGAGCCGTTGGCCGTCGCCACCGACGCCACCGCCTCCTTGGCCGCCTTCTCCGCCACCTTCGTCAGAGTGTCCGCGTCCGGCGCCTTCGCGCTCGCCAGACCCGCACCGTTGTAGTCGAGGGTGACGACGACGTTCGCGACGCGTGCCACGACCGTCTGCTGCCTGAAGGCGCCCTCCTTCTTCTTCAGGTCGTAGCGGACGACCGTCGCCTGGTCACCGGCCCCGGCCACCGGCTCCGACTTGGTGTTCTTGGCACCCGTCACGGACCGGGCACCCTGCACCTGGCTCGCGTAGTACGCCTCGGCCTGCTTCTCACCCGAACCACGGCTGGTGTCCGAGTCGAAGCGCAGGAGGGAGATGTTGAGCCAGCGGAACTGCGAGCCCTTCACACCGTTGCTGTCCAGGCTGCTCCACGAGCAACTGCCCCGCGTGGCCACATCGTCCGACGTGCCCTCCTTGCCCGACTTCACACCCTTCGGCACCAGCGCGGTGAGCGTCTTGTTCGACAGCACCGCACACGGCTCCGGCAGCTTCGCGTACTTGGCCGCCTGGACGGTCGGGGAAGCCGCCGTGGAGCCGCCGGTGTCGGTGGACCCGGCGGCGGAATTCGAACCGCCGCCCGTCCCCTGCGCGGCGGCGTCCGAGTCCGAGGAGCAGGCCGTCGCGAACAGCGCCACGGCGGGGACGGCGGCCGCGCAGACGAGGCCGCGGCGCAGGCGCCCTGCCCGTCGCTGTGCGTTCCGTCCGTTCCGGGCGCGCTGGTCGTCTGACTGGACTGCTACTCGCTGCATGGTTCCTTCACTCATACGTTCGGGGTTCCTGCGGTCGGATCGGGTCCGAGGGGCCACGGTACGCGGTGAGGGAGCTGTGCGGTTTCGGTTCGCGCCCTTTGCGGGCGGGGTGCAGAGGGCGTGCCGGAGCCCTCAGCCGTTGAGGGCCTCGGCCAGTTGCGCGGCCAGATTCTGCGCCCTGTCCTGCATTTCCTTGCTGTCCGGCACGGTCCCGGTGGCCATCGGCTGCTCCTCGTACACGATGGTCACGACGACGTTGGACGTGCGGAACACCACAGTCACCGTCCGCTGTTCGGCCGTCGAACCCGAGCCGCTCAGCTGGTCGTCGAGATACGCCTCGTCGCCGAGATCGGGGAGCGTGCGCGGCTGGAGATCGGCCGGGGTGGTGGAAGCCGAGGCGGAGGCGGAGGTGGAAGCCGAGGAGGACGGGTCGGCGGATCCGGTGGGGGACGCGGACGGCGACACGGACGCCGACGCGGACGCGGACGGGGAGTCCGACTCCGACCCTGATGCCGACGGCGATTCCGTCTCGGTCGGGCTCGGGGGCGCGGACTCGGGGATGTCGGCCGCCGCCTCCAGCTGCGTGTAGATCGTCTGCGCCTCGCTGTCGTCGCTGACCGCGTTGTCGTACGACACCACGCGCTCGAAATCGACGGACAGCCGGTCCGTGGCGTCGGTGGACTCGATCTTCCAGTGGCAGCCGACCTTGCGGTCGGTGTCGTAGGTGAGGGCCGCCTCGCCCGCGTACGCCTTCTCGCGCTGCTGCTCGTCGGTGATCTGGGCGATGCCCGGGAGCAGGGAGTCGAGGGTGTCGTGGCTGACCGCGCCGCAGGCCTCCGGGAGGGTGCGGTACTTGCCGGGCTGGGCGGCGACGGTGGAGGTGCTCGTGTCCGCGTTCTTGTCGGTGGTGTCGTCGTCACCGCTGGAACCGCTCGTGCAGCCGGCCAGCAGGACCGCGAGAAGGGCGGCGATGCCGGTTACGTACGCCTTCCGCTGCACGGTCAGGCTCCTTCCGTTCACTGGTCCGCTCGGTCCTGCTCCAGTGTCCCCGCTGGTTAATCGCTTGCCGCAGCGGGGCGCCCCCTGGAGACAATGTCTATCGCACGCACTGCTGTGAACGCCGGTCCCCTGTCTGGTTTCCGGACCTATGGCGCCGCATTTGCGTTTTCTTTGATTTAAAGATTTTTGTCCTTTTTGTGTGCTGTCCGCGGGGGAATGAGGAAGACATGTCGTACGTGGAGATGCCGGGCGCGAAGGTACCGATCCGGATGTGGACCGACCCGGCGACCGTCGAGGACGTCGCGCTCCAGCAGCTGCGCAACGTCGCGACCCTGCCGTGGATCAAGGGTCTCGCGGTGATGCCGGACGTCCACTACGGGAAGGGCGCGACGGTCGGGTCCGTCATCGCCATGCAGGGCGCGGTGTGCCCGGCGGCGGTCGGGGTCGACATCGGCTGCGGGATGTCCGCGGTGAAGACGTCCCTCACGGCGAACGACCTGCCGGGGGACCTGTCGCGGCTGCGGTCGAAGATCGAGCAGGCGATTCCGGTGGGGCGCGGGATGCATGCGGATCCGGTCGAGCCGGGGGACTTCCACGGGCTGGCTACGGCTGGGTGGGGGGAGTTCTGGGGGCGGTTTGGCGGGGTGGCCGATGCGGTCAAATTCCGTCAGGAACGGGCGCATCAGCAGATGGGAACGCTCGGATCCGGAAATCACATGATCGAATTGTGTCTTGATCAGTCAAACTCGGTGTGGCTCATGCTGCACTCCGGTTCCCGCAACATCGGGAAGGAGCTGGCCGAGTACCACATCGGTGTCGCGCAGAAGCTTCCGCACAACCAGGGACTGGTCGACCGGGACCTGGCGGTGTTCGTTTCGGACACTCCGCAGATGGCGGCGTACAGGAACGATCTCTACTGGGCTCAGGAGTACGCCAAGTACAACCGCATGCTCATGATGGCGCTCCTGAAGGACGTGGTCCGCAAGGAATTCAAGAAGGCAAAGCCGACTTTCGAGCCGGAGATCTCCTGCCACCACAACTACATCGCCGAGGAACGCTACGAGGGCATGGACCTGCTCGTCACCCGCAAGGGGGCGATCCGGGCCGGCTCCGGCGAGCTCGGGATCATTCCTGGCTCGATGGGCACCAGCTCGTACATCGTGAAGGGGCTCGGGAACGAGAAGGCCTTCAACTCGGCGTCGCACGGGGCCGGTCGGCGCATGAGTCGTAACGCGGCAAAGCGCCGCTTCACGACCAGGGACCTGGAAGAGCAGACGCGCGGTGTGGAGTGCCGCAAGGACTCCGGGGTGCTGGACGAGATTCCGGGTGCCTACAAGAACATCGACCAGGTGATGGAGCAGCAGCGCGACCTTGTTGAGGTGGTGGCGAAGCTGAAGCAGTTCGTCTGCGTCAAGGGTTGACGTGAAAGGCCCCCGGCCAGTGCCGGGGGCCTTGTTCACTGGGTCACTGATCGCTGGGCATGGGCACTTTCCCGTTGCGTAGGCGCCAGAGGCGGAGATTGCAGCTCTTGGTACTCCTGCCGAGTACTTCTGCAGCGGCCATGGGCCTGTTGAGCTTCAACAGGATCCGGTCTTCGCCCGCAGTCCAGCGGCGAGCTGTGTAGGCGGCCCTCATCTCATGTAGAGGACGTTGTAGACGTCGTCTCGGGTGTTGCGCTTCGGTTTCCGCGCGACCCCCGTCGTATTCCTCCCGTAGTCGGACAGGTAGGAGACGATGGCGCCGCTGGCCGTGGTGAGGGAGATGAAGGGAAATCCCTTGCTGGTGAAGCCGACTGAACCATCTGCGTCGATCAGGCCTCGCAGATGGTCGCGGCGGGAGAAGCCGACTTTCGGTGGGGCGATCGTCTGTGACTTGCGGCCGTAGGGCAGGCCGAGTTCGTTGAGTGTGGTCCTGGCCTCCAAGGAACAGAGGGTCCAGATCGCCGTGGTAGATGTCTCGGCGAAGTTACAGGGAAGCCCACTTCCATGCTGGTCAGGCCCTCGGCGGGGCTGCATCCCTGCCGAGGGCCGTCGAGTTGATGGTGTGGTGCGAGCGCAGGTCGGGCGTTCAGGTGGCGTTCGGGTGATCGATGGTGTTCACCCTTGTGAGTTACTTCGCGTGCCGTACCGCGTAGATCATCACGAACGCGATGATGTGGATGCCGAAGAGGAAGTAGGCCAGGAAATACCAGACCTGGCGTTCGTTCTTCGTCTCCTGCTCCAGGCGGCCTTTTTCCAGTTGCCTTTCGAAGGCGGCCGCGGGGTCGTCCTCGTTCGGCATCAGAGGTCCCGGTGGACCTTGGTGTTGGAGGCCTGGGCGCGGGGGCGGACGACCAGGAGGTCGATGTTGACGTGGCTGGGGCGGGTGACCGTCCAGGTGATGGTGTCGGCGACGTCGTCCGCGGTGAGGGGCTCGGCGACGCCCTGGTAGACCTTGGCGGCCTTCTCCTCGTCGCCGCCGAAGCGGGTCAGCGCGAACTCGTCGGTCCTGACCATGCCGGGGGCGATCTCGATGACCCGGACCGGCTTGCCGACGATCTCCAGGCGGAGGGTCTCGGCGAGGACGTGGGCGCCGTGCTTGGCGGCGACGTAGCCGGCGCCGCCCTCGTAGGTGGCGTGGCCGGCGGTGGAGGAGACCACGACCACCGTGCCGTCGCCGCTCGCCTCCAGCTTGGGGAGCAGGGCCTGGGTGAGGTTCAGGGTGCCGATGACGTTCGTCTCGTACATCGTGCGCCAGTCGGCCGGGTCGCCGGTGGCGACCGGGTCGGCGCCGAGGGCTCCGCCGGCGTTGTTGACGAGGACGGCGACCGCCTTGAAGGCGGTGGCGAACTCGTCCACGGCCGCGCGGTCCGTCACGTCGAGGGGGTAGGCGGTGGCCTGGTGGCCCGCGTCGTTGATCTCCTTGGCCAGGGCCTCGATACGGTCCTCCCGGCGGGCGGTGAGGACGACGCGGTAACCGGCGGCGGCGAGCTGGCGGGCGGTGGCGGCGCCGATTCCGCTGCTCGCACCGGTGACGACGGCGATGCGGGAAGCGGCGGACGGTGCGGTGGCCATGCGGTGCTCCTGATGCTCGGTGTGCGGTCGGTTCAGTTCAGCGTAGGCGAGGGTCAGCCGCCATTTCTCGGCACCCACATGATCACGGCCATTCCCGCCAGGCAGACCGCCGCCCCCGTGATGTCCCAGCGGTCCGGGCGGTAGCCGTCCGCCACCACGCCCCACAGGATCGAGCCGGCGACGAAGATGCCGCCGTACGCGGCGAGGATGCGGCCGAAGTGGGCGTCGGGCTGGAAGGTGGCGACGAAGCCGTAGGCGCCGAGGGAGAGGATGCCGCCCGCGACCCAGAGCCAGCCGCGGTGCTCGCGCACGCCCTGCCAGACCAGCCAGGCGCCGCCGATCTCGAAGAACGCGGCGACGACGAACAGGGCGGCGGAGCGGAGGATCAGCATGCGTGCAGCGTGCCACGCCCGGCGAGTGTCACCTGATGGGGGGCGCCTGCGGCGGGGCTCGGGTGGCATACATCCGTACGACAGCAGGACGATGGATGCCCGAGTCGGACGGGACGGTTGGCATGGCGAAGCGTCGTGGTGGGCCGGTGGTGGCCGGTGCGGTGGCGGTGGCGGTGGGTGTGCTGGTCGTGGGGGGCGGCGGTACCGCCTGGGCCGGGAGCGCCGATCTGGAGGTGCACGGGTCCGCGGTGCTGAGCGAGGACCTGGTGGAGGTCCGGGTGACTCCGCGCAACCACGGGCCGGACGGCGTGACCGGGGCCAGTGTGCGGCTGGTCTCGTCGGCGGCGCTCGCGGACTCGCAGCAGCTGCCGGGCGGGTGCGCGCGCACCGGTGACCGGGAGGTGGTGTGCGACACCGGGCCGCTGGCGGTCGAGGTGCCCGGGGAGCAGCTGGTGGTGCCGGTACGGCTGCGGGAGCGGCCGGCGGAGGTGACGCTGGCGGTGGACGTGGTGTGGGGCGGGGGCGCGGTGGACCAGGACCGTACGAACGACAGGCAGGGGGTGCTGGTGCTCGCGACGGGGGATCCGTACGCGTTCTGAAACGGATGGTGCGGATGGTTCCGGGTCAGATGATGTCGAGGCGGTCGAGGAACGGGGTGGCGTCGGCCGGGTCGCCCGTGATGCGGCAGTGGTCGCGCCAGGGTGTGCGGGTGGTGGCCCAGGCGATGAAGTCGAGTGCCGTGCTGTGCACCCGGGTGGGGGCGTCCGCGCCGGGTGTCACGGTCAGGTGGCCGTCCGTAGTGGTCGCGGGGTGGACGGTGACGGTGGTCGCGCCGGGGCCGGTCAGGTCGAGGACGAGGGGGCGGCGGACGGTGGCGGTGAGTTCGGGTCCCTGCATCTGGGGGAGGCCGGCGAGCATGAAGTCGACGGCGGGGGCGACCTGGTCGTCGGTCGGTTCCGGCAGGGTGAGCGGGAGCGGGCCGTCCGGGGCGAGCAGGTCGTTGCGGAGGTGGCAGAAGACGTTGAACGCCATGGTGTTCGCGAGGAGATGGCGGGGATAGGTGCCGAGCCCGGGGACCTCGACGGGTTCGTCGGCCCCCGGGGGTTCCTGGGCCGCCGCCAGGAGGTCCAGTTGGCGGGGGGTGCTGTGCCGCCACTCGGCGAGGACCTCGGCGTGGCCGAGGCCGCGGCGTTCGTCGACGCGCAGGTCGTGGTAGCGCTCGCGGTTCTTCGGCAGCGTGGGGTCGGGCGGTGGCGGGTCCACGGCCTCGGAGGCGAGCGCCGCGAGGTGGGCCACCACGTCGATGACGCGCCAGCCGGCGCAGGCGGACGGCAGCTCCCACTGGCCGTCGTCCACCTGGGGGACGATCTCGGCGATTTGCGCCGTGCTGGAACGCGCGGCGGCCAGGCCGGCTCGGGTCATCGTGCCTCCCTCAGCTGTCCGGCCCGTCCGGTTCAGGCGGCGTTCTTCCCGATCCAGACGGTCTTGGCGTTCATGAACTCCCGCATGCCGAGGTCGGACAACTCGCGTCCGTAGCCGCTGCGTTTGACGCCACCGAAGGGGATCTCGGGGTAACTGGTGGTGTTGCCGTTGATGAAGGCCATGCCGGACTGGATGTCGCGGACGAACAGCTCGCGTTCGGCCTCGTCCTCGCTCCACAGGTTCGATCCGAGGCCGTAGGGGTGGCCGTTGGCCTCCCGCAGGGCTTCCTCCAGGGAGGAGACCGTCCACACCTGTGCCACGGGGCCGAAGACCTCCTCGTGGTACATCCGCATCTGCGGGGTGATGCCGGTCAGGACGGTGGGCGGGTAGAACCAGCCGGGTCCGCCGGGGCGTTCGCCGCCCAGCAGTACGGTCGCGCCCTTGGCGACGGCGTCGTCGACGTAGGACTCCACGTCCTGCCGGCCGGACTCGGTGGCCAGCGGTCCGACGTCGGTGCCCGCGTCCATCGGGTCGCCGACCACCAGTGCCCCCATCTTGGCCACGAACATCTCGATGAACGCGTCACCGATGGCCTCGTGCACGTAGAAGCGTTTCCCGTTGATGCAGGACTGCCCGTTGTTCAGGGTCCGCGCCCTGACCGCGACGTCGGTGGCCCGGTCGAGGTTCGTGGAGGGCATGACGATGAAGGGGTCGGAGCCGCCGAGTTCGAGGACCACCTTCTTGATCTCGTCGCCGGCGATGGCGGCCACCGACCGTCCGGCCGGTTCGCTGCCGGTCAGGGTCGCGCCGGCCACCCGCGGGTCGCGCAGTACCTGTTCGACCCGCCCCGAGGAGATCAGCAGGGTCTGGAACACGTCGTCCGGGAAGCCTGCCTCGCGGAAGAGCTCCTCCAGGAACAGGGCGCACTGCGGCACGTTCGAGGCGTGCTTGAGCAGGCCGACGTTGCCCGCCGTGAGCGCGGGTGCGGCGAACCGCATGGCCTGCCACAGCGGCAGGTTCCACGGCATCACCGCGAGGACGACACCGATCGGCTGGTACGTGACGAACGTCTGCTGCGCGCCCACCCGTTCGCCGTCGCCCTCCAGGTCCCGCAGGAACGCGGGGCCCTCCGCGGCGTAGAAACGCAGCCCGTGCACGCACTTGACCACTTCCTGCTCCGCCGCCCGGAAGGTCTTGCCCATCTCGGTGGTGATCATTTCGCTGACGCTCTCGACCTCCTTCTCCAGGCGGTCGGCGGCATGGTGCAGCCACTCCGCTCGCTGCTCGACGCTCGTCAGCCGGTACGAGGCGGCCGCTGCCGCCGCCCGGGCGAGCTTGTCCTCGAGTTCCTCGGGGGTCAGTTCGTCGAACCTCCTGAGGACCTCACCGGTCACCGGACTCGTCGTTGCGATAGCCATGAATCCACCGTATGACCGGCTGACAAGTCCAGCAATTCACCCATTTGTACCACCAATGGATGCGGCGGCACCGGATGCGTGGCAGGCGCGGGCGCGCGACCATGGTGGGGTCCGAAGCGGCGGCCGCGGTGACCGGCGCCGGGACCCGTTTCCTGCCCGTGTCGCGCGCGCCGAGCCGCTTTTCCGCCGGTCGGCGAGAGTGAGACACCCATGACGCAGATGCGAGCGGCCCGGATGCACGGATACAAGGAACCCCTTCGGATCGAAGAGGTCCCGGTGCCCGAGCCCGGGCCGGAAGAGATACTCCTGAAGGTCGCCGCGACCGGCATGTGCCGAAGCGACTACCAGCTCCTCAACGGCTACTTCGAGGGACCGTTCCCGGTGGACCTGCCCTACATCCCCGGTCACGAGGTCACGGGCCGGGTGGCGGGATTCGGCGCCGAGGTGCCCCCGTCGGTGGGCTACTCCGAGGGCGACATGGTCGTGGTCAACCCCAGCTGGGGGGACGGCACGTGCCGGCAGTGCCGGGAGGGCAACGAACAGCTGTGCAGCGGCGCCGGCCGGTGGGTGGGCTTCGGTCCGCCGGGCGGTTTCGCCGAGTACATGGCCGTGGAGTGCCGGCACGCGATCCCGGTCTCGGAGGAGGCCGCGCGGGCGCCGGAGCTCCTCGCTCCGATGACCGACGCGGGCATGACCCCGTACCGGGGGATGCGCAAGCTCCGCGACGCCGGCAAGCTCGGCCCCGGCCGGACCGTCGCGGTCACGGGCATCGGCGGGCTGGGCAGCTACGCGATCCAGTACGCGAAGCTGCTCGGCGGCGGTGCGACCGTGGTGGCGCTCGCGCGGACGGACAGCAAGCT
Organism: Streptomyces sp. NPDC001980; assembly: GCF_040296885.1. NCBI lineage: Bacteria > Bacillati > Actinomycetota > Actinomycetes > Kitasatosporales > Streptomycetaceae > Streptomyces > Streptomyces sp. NPDC001980. The sequence continues at coordinate 21,808 of NZ_JBEOYD010000009.1, forward strand.
GGACGTGGCGAGGGAGAACGGCGCGGACCACGGGATCAACGTGCGCAACAAGTCCACGGAGGCCATCCAGGACGAACTGGAGAGGCTGACCGGCCGCCGGACGATCCACGCCATCCTGGACTGCGTCGGCAGCGAATCGTCCATCTCCATGGGCTTCGACCTGCTGGGCCCCGAGGGCGCGCTGGTGGCCGTCGGTCTGATGAGCCAGCGCGTCGAGCACCGGCAGTTCCCGTTCGTGGGCACCGAGCTGTCCTACCTCGGCTCGTTCTGGGGCAACCACCTGGACCTCGTCGAGGTGCTCTCGCTCGCCGAGGCCGGCCTCGTCAGACACAACGTGACCAAGGTGGCCCTGGAGGACATCAACGAGAACCTGGACGCCCTGGGCCGGGGTGACGTCGTCGGACGCCAGGTCATCGTCTTCCAGTGACTCACGGCTGACTCACGGCAGTGCCGCTATGAGCTCCTGGGCGAGCGGGCCGGAGGACGCGGGGTTCTGCCCGGTGAAGAGATTGCGGTCCACGACCGTGTAGGGCTCCCAGGCGGGACCCCGCGAATACTCGGTGGGCAGCTTCTTCAGCTCGTCCTCCAGCAGCCACTTGGCCTTGTCGGCGAAACCGACACCGGCCTCCTCCTCGTTGCAGAAGCCCGTCAGCCGGTAGTTCGCGAAGGGTGTGTCACCGTTCGCGTCACGGGTGGCCAGGATGGCGGCGGGGGCGTGGCAGACGATGCCGAGCGGACGGCCGGAGGCGAGCGCCTCCCGCAGCAGCGCGCCGGAGTCCGGGTCGGCCGAGAGGTCCTCCATCGGGCCGTGGCCGCCGGGGTAGTAGACCGCGTCGTAGTCCTCCAGGCGGATGTCCGTGAGGGGGACGGCGTACCGCAGCTCCTCCGCGTCCTCGATGACGGCCTCCTCACGGAGGGCGTTCTCCTCGCCGCCCGCCATCCGGGGCCGCAGGCTCATCGTGTCCACCACGGGTACGACTCCGTGCGGGGTCGCCACGGTGACCTCGTGTCCGGCGTCGGTGAACACGCTGTACGGGGCCACGAACTCCTCGGCCCAGTAGCCGGTGGGATGTCGGTGCCCGTCCTTGAGGGTCCAGTAGCTCGCGCCGGTCACCACACACAGGATCTTGGCCATGGGACGCTCCTCCGGGACATGTTTCCGGGATACGTTCAAATGTGCCCATCAAGTCTGGGCGGGTATTCCGGAGGCCGCAACCCGTGGCCGCCGTGCGGGAAATGCGCCGGTCATTCCGGTGACGGGTATGGTTGTGACGTGTTTTCCTGAGGTGCGGCAAACCGACGGTGTCGAGGAATTGCCATGATCAGACCCTATGGTCCTTACGATTTCCTGCCGCCGATCAGGGCCTTCTCGGTGGCCTCGGAATCCGTGGCCAATGGTGGGGAACTGGCCCGCGAGCAGGTGAGCGGCATTCTCGGTGCCGGCGGGTCGGACATCTCGCCGCAGCTGAGCTGGTCCGGTTTTCCCGAGGAGACGCGGAGTTTCACGGTGGCGATGTTCGACCCCGACGTGCCCACCGCCTCGGGATTCTGGCACTGGGCCGTGGCCAACCTGCCCGCCTCCGTGACCGGCCTTCCGGCCGGAGCGGGAGACGGCGGGCAGCTGCCCGGCGCGGCGGTGACACTGGCCAACGACGCCGGCTACCGGAGATATCTCGGTCCGGCGACTCCGCCGGGCAACGGCCCGGACCGCTACTTCCTCGTGGTGCATGCCGTCGACGCCGAGGAACTGGAGGTGTCGGAGTCGACGACCCCTGCCTACCTCGACTTCCTCCTGTTCAGCCACGCGATCGCGCGGGCGACGATGTACGGCACCTTCGAGCGGGCCTAGGCACCACGGCCCTGGGTGCCCCGCCCTATTTCTTCCACGTGTAGTCCTCGGCGGCGTTGACAATCAGGTCCTTGACCGCCTGCGGGTGGGAGACGAGGGACACGTGCGAGGAGTCGATCTCCACGGTCTTCCGGGCCTTCGCGCGTTTCGCCTCGAACAGCTCCAGGGCCGGGTTGATCGCTCGGTCCTGCCTGCCGACAAGGGCGTACACGGGTTTGGTCCGCCAGGCGGCGCCGGTGAGCTTGTCCCCGAACGCCGACATCGCGATCGGGCGCTGGGTGGCCGCCATGACGGTGGTCTGGCTCGTGGGCAGGTCCGCGGCGAAGACCTGGCGCAGTTTGTCCGGCTGTATGTACACGTCCGTGCCGGTGGTGCCGTCGCCGTTGCGGAAGGGGACCTGCTTCAGGGCCTTGGTGAGGGGGGCGGGAGCGAACTTCGCGGCGAGGGTGGCCTGCGACTCTCCCTTGTCGGGCATGATCGCGTTGATGTAGACGAGGGCCTTGACGTTGTCGTTTCCGACGGCGGCCTGCGAGATCACCTCTCCGGCGTAGGAGTGGCCGACCAGGATGATCGGTCCCGTGACGGACTTCAGGAAACTCGCGAGGTAGGCCGAGTCCTGGGCAACACCGCGGAGCGGGTTGGCCGGTGCGGCCACCGTGTAGCCGTTCTGCTGGAGCCGTTGCACGACACCGTTCCAGCTCGACGCGTCGGCGAAGGCGCCGTGGAGGAGCACGATGGTGGGCTTCTCGCGGCCGGGGTCGCCGGACGGACCGCCGGCCTGTGCCGTCATGGGGACCAGGACGGAGGTGGTCCCCGACAGTGCCAGCAGCGCCGCACCCCAGCGGGCGGCCTTCACGGTGCGGCGGTGCTTGCGGTACTCGCGGGAGACACGGGATATGTGCATACCGGTCCTTCGGTGCGGGAGCGTCGGGCGACGCCCGGGATTCAAGCGTCGAGGAGACCTGTCGGCGTGTCCCCCGAGCGCGGGCCGTCCGGGTGAACGGGTGACCGCGCCCCGGGTGACCGCGCCTCGGGGGCACGCGCCTCGGAGCCTGGCGCTCCGCCGCCGCCCGCCGTGCTCAGGTGGAGCCGGCCGTCGTCCCGAAGGTCACCCGGTAGTAGCAGGCGCCCTTGCAGGGCATGGTCGCCCCGTCGTCGAAGGCGTAGGAGTAGGCGTAGGGTTCGGCGCGCTTGAAGACCTGGGTGTAGTCGACCGGCCACTTGGAGGGGACGCAGTTGTCGCGGCCCGCCCAGGCGCCGCGGCAGCAGTAGGTGTCGCCGCCGAACGCCGCGCAGGGCGGTTTGCAGCCGATCTCCTGACCGCCGGAGAGGGCCTGCATGGCCTTGGGACAGTTGACGTCCGTGGTGCAGGTGCCCTGGTAGCAGCCGGAGGCGCTGACCGGGTCGGTGGTCGTGGTGTGCGAGACGTTGATGTACATGGGCAGGTTGGAGCCGTCGACCATGCTCACGTCGTAGAAGTCCATGCCCGCGTAGGCGTCGAAGGTGAACTCGCCGAGGGTGGTGGGCGGGTTGCCGCCGTTGCAGACGCTGGTGCAGTCGCCGGAGGCGCAGGGGCCCGCCGCCGTGCCGGTGCATCCGGTGCGGCCCCAGATGCGGCCGCCCCAGTTGTTCGCGACGGTCACCGAGAGGCTCTGGCCGGGGGCGAGCTTGCGGCCCGCCGGGTAGACGGAGGTGTTGGTGACGACCGCCCACACCGTCTTCTGGGTCTTGTTGACGACGGTGATCAGGCGTTTGCCGGCGGGGGCGGTGGTGGGCTGCCCGGCCTGGGCGGTGGTCGTCGGCCTGGCCGGGGTCTTCGCCGGGGCCGAGGCCGATGCCGACGGCTTGGGGCGGGCGGACGCGGAGGGGGAGGCGCTGTGGCTCGGCGACGGCGACGACGACGGTGACGAGGCGAGCGCGGCGTCCGACCGGCCGGAGGGGAGGGCCGCGGCCGTCTGCCGGTCCGGGGCCGCGGTGGGGGTTCCGGCGGGTGTCCACATGCCGTAGGTGACGATTACGGTGGCGGTCGTCGCGAGGGCGGCCGCGCCGGCGTACCACCAGCGGCGTCGCGGTGGTCTCGCGCCGTGTCTCCTGCGTACTCGTGCCATCCTGGTGCCTTCCTCGGGCGGTGCCTGATGTGTGCCTGCCTTTCGGTGACCTCCTCGACGAGGGCCGTACAACATAAATCGCGAAGCCGACTCGCCGGTTTTTCTGTTGTCCCCGCGTCGTGCGCGGGGTCTCCGTTCCGACAGCCGGACTCTGCGCGGAGGAACAGACCCACATGACCGAGAACCATCGGAGCGGACCCGACCCCGGCGTCGTGACGGCCGCCCGCGCGGGGGACAGAGCGGCCCTGGAACACCTCGTGACCGCGTGTCTGCCGCTGGTCTACAACATCGTCGGCCGGGCCCTGAACGGTCATGCCGATGTCGACGACGTCGTACAGGAGACGCTGTTGCGCATGGTGCGGGGGCTGGAGAAGCTGCGGGACCCGTCCGCGTTCCGGTCGTGGCTCGTCGCCATCACGATCCGGCAGGTGCGCAACCGGGAGCAGTCGCGGGCCACGGACCGGGACCGCCGGGCCCATCTGGACGACGCGGAGACGATCACCGACCCGGCGCTCGACTTCGCCGGGCTGACCATCCTGCGGCTGGGCCTGACCGAGCAGCGCCGGGAGGTCGCGGAGGCGACGCGCTGGCTCGACCCGGACGACCAGGAGCTGCTGTCCCTGTGGTGGCTGGAGGAGACCGGCGACCTGGAGCGCGCCGAACTCGCCGGTGCGCTGGGGCTGTCCGACCGGCATGCCGCGGTGCGGGTGCAGCGGATGAAGAAGCAGATGGAGGTCTCGCGGTGTGTGGTGCGGGGGCTGGTGGCGGACCCGCGCTGCGCCGAGCTGGACGGGATCGCCGTGCCGTGGGACGGCACGCCGAGTCCGCTGTGGCGCAAGCGGTTCGGCCGTCACATACGGGGCTGTGGGGTGTGCGCGGGCCTGGACCGGGGGCTGCTGCCGATGGACCGGCTGCTGAGCGGCCTGCCGCTGGTGGCCGTACCGGCCGGCCTCGACCCGGCACGGGTGCTGGCCCATGTCACTGCGCCCCATGCAACCGCGCCCCATGCGACCGGGGCCGCCGATTCCGGTGGCGGGGGGCGGCTTCCGCGGGGCCGGCACGGGCGTGCGGGCAAGCGGGTGGGCAGGCAGCTCGTGGGCAAGCAGGCGGTCGTGGGTGGTTCGGCGGCGGTCGCGGTCGTGGCGGCCGTCGCGCTGGTCGCGGCCCGGATGACGGCGGGCCCGTCCGCGCCGGCCGCGGACACGGCCCCGCCGCCGACGCCGGTGGCCGTCGCGTCCCCGAGCCCGAGCCCGACGCACTCCGCCTCCCCTTCTCCTTCCTCGTCCGCCACCCGCAGCGCGTCCCCGAAACCGTCCGCCAAGCCGACCCCCTCGAAGCACACCGCGGCTCCGGTGCAGGTGGCCTCCGGCGCCAAGAAGGGCGTCGGCGTATGGACGTTCAACGGCGTGAGCCAGGCGCTCGCCGCGAGCGGGGCGAGCTGGTACTACACCTGGAACACCCAGCACCAGGGCGTGACGACCCCGTCCTCGGCCTCCTTCGTGCCGATGATCTGGGGCGCCGCCTCCGTCACCGACGCGGCGCTGGCACAGGCGCGGGCCGAGGGGCCGTACCTCCTGGGCTTCAACGAACCCGACATGGCGCAGCAGTCGAACATGACGGTCGACCAGGCGCTGGGGCTGTGGCCGAAGCTGATGGCGGCGGGCAAGGTGCTGGGCAGCCCGGCGGTTGCGTACGGCGGGGACACGGCCGGCGGCTGGCTGGACCGGTTCATGTCCGGGGCGAAGGCGAAGGGGTACCGGGTCGACTTCATCACCTTGCACTGGTACGGCGGTGACTTCCGCACCCCGCAGGCCGTGCAGCAGCTGACCTCGTACCTGGCGGCCGTGTACGCGCGGTACCACAAGCCGATCTGGCTCACCGAGTACGCGTTGATCGACTTCTCGCAGGGGACCCGGTTCCCGTCCGCGCAGCAGCAGGCGGACTTCGTCACCGCGTCCACGAAGGCGCTCGACGCGCTGCCGTACGTGCAGCGGTACGCGTGGTTCGGGCTCGGCGCGGACCCGGCGAAGCCGAGCAGTGGGCTCTTCACGAGCGGTTCGGCGGCCACGGCGGCCGGCCGGGCCTTCCAGACGGCGCGCTGAGCGGCCGCGCGGAGCGGAGGGGCCGGTGCCGTCGTCGTGGCACCGGCCCCTCCGGGGCAGTCCACCCGCTTACGGGCTCACGCCCCAGGTGACGCGGTAGCCGCACTCTCCGGAGCAGGTGAGCACGCTGGTCGCGTCGTCGTTGACGTAGGAGTAGGCGAAGGGCTCGGCCGCCTTGAAGACCTTGGCCGAGTCGACCGGCCAGGAGGACGGGACGCACTGGGGGCGGGCGGCGTAGTCGCCGGTGCAGCAGGTCTGGTCGGTGTTGAAGACCAGGCAGGCGCTGAGACAGGCGACGACACGGCCGTCGCGGACGCGCTGGAGCTTGGCGGGGCAGGTGGCGTTGGCGTCCCGGGTGCAGCCGGCGGCGGAGCACCCGTTGGCGTCGATCTTGTCCTTCGACGTGCCGCCGTAACTGTTGATCCACATGGGCAGGTTGTTGCCCTCGACCAGGCTGACGTCGTAGAAGTCCATGCCGTTCCAGGCGTTCAGGTTGAACTCGGCGAGGGTGGAGGGGAATTCGCCCCAGGTCGAGCCGCACTGGAAGTGGCCGCAGCCGCCGGTCAGGCAGTCGCCGTCGCCGGCGGCGTCGAAGGAGCAGCCGGTGCGGGCCCAGAGGCGGACGTCCCAGTGGTCGGGGATGGTGAAGCTGAGGCTGGCGCCGGGGCGCAGGACCCAGCCGGTGGCCTCGACCGGGTGTTTGGGGTCGGCGGCGATGGCCGGCCAGATGGTCTGGTCGAGCCGGTTGACGAGGGTGATGGTGCGTTTGCCGGGGGTCCCGGCGGCGGCCGGCTGCTTCGCCGGGCGCGACGAGGAGGCCTTGGCGGCGGGGGAGGCGCGGGGCGTGGTGTGCGGGCTCGCCGAGCGGGACGGCGAGGTCTTGGGGGAGGGGCTGCCGAGGGGGGAGGCGGTGGCCGTCGCACGGGGCGTGGCCGGGGGGTCGGCGGCGACGGCGCGGGGTGCCGATGCGGGGCCCGACTGCATACGGGCCAGCACCACGCCGGTCACCAGGGCGAGGCACGTGAGGACTACGGCGGCGGTGGCGGCCAGGCCGGAGTACCGGCGGCGTCGGCGTCGGCGGTGCATGTCACAAGACTCCTGTCCGTTCCCACGGGCGTGGGCTTTCGTAGCGGAGACCGGGACGGATGCCGCGGATAACGGAAACAGGGGCGGCGGGGGCGGGGGAACAGGTGGCGGCGGGGGCCGGGGAATAGGTGGCGGTGGGGTCTCGTTCTGCAGGTATAGTTGAATCGTAAACAACCTGGAGGGTGAGCGAGCATGCAGTTCGGGATCTTCACGGTCGGCGATGTCACGCCGGACCCCACTACGGGCCGGACGCCGAGCGAGCGGGAGCGCATCAAGGCGATGGTCGCGATCGCGCTGAAGGCCGAGGAGGTCGGCCTGGACGTGTTCGCGACGGGTGAGCACCACAACCCGCCGTTCGTGCCGTCGTCGCCGACCACCATGCTCGGTTACGTCGCCGCGCAGACGGAGAAGCTGATCCTCTCCACCTCCACCACCCTCATCACCACCAACGACCCGGTGAAGATCGCCGAGGACTTCGCGATGCTCCAGCACCTGGCCGACGGCCGGGTGGACCTGATGATGGGCCGCGGCAACACCGGGCCGGTCTACCCCTGGTTCGGGCAGGACATCCGCGAGGGCATCAACCTCGCCATCGAGAACTACGCCCTGCTGCGCCGGCTGTGGCGCGAGGACGTCGTCGACTGGGAGGGCAAGTTCCGCACCCCTCTGCAGGGCTTCACCTCCACCCCGCGGCCGATGGACGACGTGCCGCCGTTCGTCTGGCACGGCTCGATCCGCTCGCCGGAGATAGCCGAGCAGGCCGCCTACTACGGCGACGGCTTCTTCCACAACAACATCTTCTGGCCCGCCGACCACACCAAGCGGATGGTCGAGTTCTACCGGAAGCGGTTCGCGCACTACGGGCACGGCACGCCCGAGCAGGCGATCGTCGGGCTCGGCGGCCAGGTGTTCATGCGGAAGAACTCGCAGGACGCGGTGCGCGAGTTCCGGCCGTACTTCGACAACGCGCCGGTCTACGGGCACGGGCCCTCGCTGGAGGACTTCACCGACCAGACGCCGCTGACGGTGGGCTCGCCGCAGCAGGTGATCGAGAAGACGCTGGGCTTCCGCGAGTACGCGGGCGACTACCAGCGCCAGCTGTTCCTGATGGACCACGCGGGGCTGCCGCTGAAGACGGTCCTGGAGCAGCTCGACATGCTCGGCGAGGAGGTCGTGCCGGTGCTGCGCAAGGAGTTCGCGAAGGGCCGCCCGGCGGACGTCCCGGAGGCGCCGACGCACGCGTCGCTGCTGGCCGCCGCCGCTGAGGAGAAGGCCGCGGAGAAGGCCGCGGAGAAGGCCGCGGAGAAGGCCGCGGAGAAGGCTTCGGACAAGAAGGAGGTCGGGGCATGAAGCTCGTCGTCGTCTCGGCGGGGCTGAGCGTGCCGTCGTCCACGCGGCTGCTGGCCGACCGGCTGGCGGCGGCCGTGGGCCGGCAGGCCGAGGCCGAGGTCGAGCTGGAGGTGGTGGAGCTGCGCGACCTCGCGGTCGAGATCGCGCACAACTTCACCAACGGGTTCCCCGGGCGCAAGCTCGCGGCCGCCCTGGAGGCGGTGACCGAGGCGGATGGCCTGATCGCGGTCACGCCGGTGTTCACGGCCTCCTACAGCGGGCTGTTCAAGTCGTTCTTCGACGTGCTCGACAAGGACGCGCTGGCGGGGAAGCCGGTGCTGATCGCGGCGACCGGGGGTACGGCACGGCACTCGCTGGTGCTGGAGCACGCGCTGCGGCCGATGTTCGCGTACCTGCGGGCGGTGGTCGTGCCGACGGGCGTGTACGCGGCGTCGGAGGACTGGGGAGCGGAGGGCCTGGAGGGCCGGGTCGAGCGGGCGGCGGGGGAGCTGGCGGGACTGATGCAGGGGCTGAGCCGGGCCGGGCGGGAGGAGCCCGAGGCTCTGCCGGTCGTACCGTTCGCGGAGCAGCTGGCGAGGTTGGCCGCGAGCTGAGGTGGGCCGCGGCGGGGGGTGGGGACGCTTGCCGGCGCTGGCAGGGTGCCTCCCCCAGAGGGGGGACCCCAGCGCCCACCCGTGCCGCCCTGCGGCACGCCAGCCCGCAGCTATGTCCTTCAGGGGCGCGGGGAACTGCGCGAGCAACCCCCACCGGCCCGCGCCCAGCACTCTTCGGCGCCCACCCACCCGGACCCGAATCGCCACGCCCGGTTGCCTCTGTGACGGTGAGAGGCAGGTAAAAAGGGTGATCGTAGGCCCGCTCACCACGGCAGAACCGCCGGAGGCCTTGGCAGACTGGTGAGGTGCCCCAGACTGTGCTGCTCGCCGAAGACGACCGCGCCATCCGCCACGCCCTTGAGCGGGCCCTCACCCTGGAGGGTTATGAGGTGACGGCGGTCGCGGACGGTGTGGAGGCCCTGGCGCACGCCCACCGCACCAGCCCGGACGTCCTCCTCCTCGACGTGATGATGCCCGGCATCGACGGCCTCCAGGTCTGCCGGGTCCTGCGGGCGGAAGGGGACCGCACCCCGATCCTCATGCTGACCGCGCTGGTGGAGACCGCCGACCGGATCGCGGGACTGGACGCCGGCGCCGACGACTACGTCGTCAAGCCCTTCGACGTGGAAGAGGTCTTCGCCCGGCTGCGGGCGCTGCTGCGCCGGACCCTGCCCGTGACCACCGGCGGTGGCAGTGGCGGCGGCGGTGGCGGTGGCGCCGCCGAGCCCGGCCGGGAGCCGCAGGTCTCCGACCGGCAGGTCGAGGCGGCCGGCCTGCGGATGGACCTCCAGGCCCGCCGGGCCTGGCGCGGCAGGCGCGAGCTGGAGCTGACCCGCACCGAGTTCGAACTGCTGGAGCTGCTCGCCCGCAACGCGGGCATCGTCCTCGACCACTCCACGATCTACGACCGCATCTGGGGCTACGACTTCGGCCCCGGTTCCAAGAACCTCGCCGTCTACGTCGGCTACCTGCGCCGCAAGCTCGACGAGCCGGGTGCCCCGCAGCTGATCCACACCGTCCGGGGCGTGGGTTACGTGCTGCGGGAGGACTGAGTGGGCCCTCTCCGGCGGCTGGAGCGGCTCACGCGGGTGCTGGCCCGGCGCCGGCCGGGCCTCCTCTCCCTGCGGACCACCTTCGTCGTCTCCTTCGCGGCGATCACCGCCGCCGTCACGATCGTCGTCGGCATCCTGTCGTACAACGCCGCGGCCCGGCTGGTCCGCGTCGACGAGCAGTCGGTGTTCACGCAGGTCGTCTCCGACGTCCAGGACGAGGTCAAGCAGCACAGGATGGTGCCGGAGGACTTCTCCTCCTCCCGGTCGGACCACGATCTGGTCCGGCCCGCACGCACCGACGTCCAGGTGCTCGGCGCGCAGGGCGAGATCATCGACCACGGCAGCCCGCCGCTGCCCGTCACCGCCGCGGACCGGGCGGCCGCCACCGCCGCCGAGGCCGGGAAGACGGTCCAGCACAAGGACGTACAGGCCGGTGACGACCTGTTCCGGATCGCCACGGTCGCGCTCGGCGGCGGGCGGGGCGCGGTGCAGGTGGCGCAGGAGTTCAGCGACACCGAGGACCTGCTCAACGCGCTCCAGCAGCGGACCCTGCTGCTGATGTCGGCCGTGGTGGTGGCCGCCGGGCTGTTCGGCTGGTGGCTGGCCCGGCGGATCACCCGCCGGCTGGTGATCCTCACCTCGGCCGCGGAGAACGTGGCCCGGACCCGGCAGCTCGGCATTCAGGTGCCGGTGACGGGACTGGACGAGGTGGGCAGGCTGGGCCGCGCCTTCGACCGGATGCTGGGCCGCCTCGCCCAGTCGGAGGAGGACCAGCGGCGCCTGGTCCAGGACGCGGGCCACGAGCTCCGCACCCCGCTGACCTCGCTCCGCACCAACATCTCCCTGCTCCGCCGGATCGACGAACTCCCGCCCGCGACCCGCGACGAACTCGTCGCCGACCTCGGCCAGGAGGCGCGCGAGCTGACCGACCTGGTCAACGAACTGGTCGACCTCGCGGCCGGGCAGTCCGACACCGAGCCCCCGCAGCACGTGGACCTGGCCGACATCGCGGAGGACGTGGCGGGGCTGGCCCGGCGCCGTACCGGACGCGAGATCGTCCTGCGCGCGGCCGGTGACACGACGACCGACGGCCGGCCCGGCATGCTCCAGCGGGCCGTCTCCAACCTCGTCGAGAACGCGGCCAAGTTCGACCGCGACGGCAAGGCCCCCATCGAGATCAGCGTCACCGGCCCCGCCCGGCCGGGCACGGTCCGCGTCGAGGTCCTCGACCGCGGCCCCGGTATCGCCGCGGGCGACCTGATCCGCATCTTCGACCGCTTCTACCGAGCCGCCGACGCCCGCTCCCTCCCCGGCTCCGGCCTCGGCCTCTCCATCGTCCGCGAGGTCGCCATGGCCCACGGCGGCGCCCCCTTCGCCTTCCGCCGGGAGGGCGGCGGCGCGGTGATCGGGTTCACGGTGGGCGGGGGGTTCGCGGGCGGCACGGTCCGCGTCTGATCCGCCTGGCCGGGAGGGGCGTCGGCACCCCGGCCGCCCGCATCTTCCGGTACGGCATGGCGACGACCGCCGTGCTCGCCCTGGCCCCCCGCGACCGCGTCACCTCGCCGGGACGGCCCTGGTGCGCCGCCCCCCGTAAGGGACGTCTGGACGGATACAGATGCCCCCGATCCGGAGATCCTGTGCAAGGACTGAGCAGAGTCTGTTGAAAGTCTGTTTTCCTGCTGTTCACCAACTCTGGCCAGATTGGCATGAACACGAATGATCTGCTCTCCCAAGGTCCACACCACCTGGGGGAATCGTGCGCCCTGCCGCCGTACGGGTCCGGCTCGTCTTCGTTCTCGCGCTCGCACTGCTCACCGGCCTGCTGGGCCCGAACGTGGGGCACGCCGGTGCGTCGGCGGTGGTATCCAAGCCCCTGCCGCCCGGCGCGGTCTCCGCGCCGGCCAAGCCCGACCCGAACCGGCCGACTCAGAGCCGGGGCAAGCCGGGAGACGCCTGGCACAAGGCGCTGGCCCGCTTCGACGCCGCCGAAAAGGCCCAGAAGACCCGGCACGCACCGGTCCGCATCCCGGCGTCCCCGGCCGACCGCGCGGCCCAGCGGAAGCTCGCCGCCCTGCGCGCCACCCACCCGCTGCCCAAGCGGCCCCCCTATCTGAAGGGGCCGACCGGCAGCCGGAGTCCGTCGGCGCGCCGGAGCACCTTGAGCACGACGACGACCAACGCGTGCCTCAACGAAGGCCCCGTGCCCCCGGACCCCACCCCCTACCGCGCCACTTACGCCCCCGAACAGCCCTTCGCGGTGCGGCCCGCATACGACGTCAACGGCGCCATGTGGGTCACCGTCAAGAACACCTCGACCAAGGACTGGGCGGCCAACTCCGTCACTCTGAGCTACCACCTGTACCGGGGGGACCAGAGCGCCTACGACTGCAACGGCTACGGCACCCAGATCACCGTGGCCGTGGCCCGAGGCCAGTCGGTCCGGGTCCTGGCCAATGTGGAGAAGCTGCCGGCGGGCACGTTCAGCATCGCCTGGGACGCCAGACTGAACACCGACGCCTCCGACAACTGGTTCTCCACCCACGGCGTCCCGGCGAGCACGGCCTACGCGTTTAACGTCCCTCACTCCGCGCCGAGCGGCGGCAACCTGGTCTACCCACGGTGGGGCGAGACCGTTGCCACGCTCACCCCGCAGTTGGAGTTCGTTCTCGCGGCGGACAAGACCCAGCCGGTGCAGTCCGAGTTCGTGGTGTGCGAGGACCAGGCGGCAACCAAGGGCTGCCACGACTCCGGCTGGCAGGACGTCACCATGGGTGACGGTTTCGAAGCGGCCGCCCTGTGGACGGTGCCGCCGGGGTGGCTCAAGTGGAACACCACCTATTTCTGGCGGGCACGGGCCAGGGACTCCCTCACCGGGCTCTGGTCGCCGACGAGTCCCTTCACCCCTGTGGTCACACCGGCCGCCTCCAACGGTTCCCACTACGGGGTGGACCCGGCCACTCTCGACCCGGCCGGGGTGAACCTCTTCGCGGGCAACTACACCCAAGACGCGACCGACCTCAGCGTCCCGGTCCCGGACGGGGCGCAGCCGCTGGCCGTCGAGCGCGTCTACAACTCCGTCAACACCGTCAACGGCGCCTTCGGCACCGGCTGGTCCTCGATCCTGGACATGGCGATCGATCCCACCTCCGAGGGCTGGGTGCGGGCCTCCTTCAAGGACGGCAAGCAGATCCAGTTCGGCAAGAACCCGGACGGCAGCTGGGCACCGTCGTACGGCGAGGGCGACTCGGTGAAGTACGAGGTGGAGCACGACACCGGCGTGCCCTGGCTGCGGTTCAAGGACGGCTCGTCGGCCGAGTTCTCGCCGACCGGCGGCCACCAGCCCGTGAAGCGGTTCTACGCCCCCGACGGCAGTCAGCTGTACTTCGGCGTCAGCGGCGGCCACATCACGGAGATCGACGAGGGCCCCTCCCAGCGGTCGATCTTCCTGACCTGGACAGGCAGCCATGTCACCGCGGTGTCGGCGGGCCTGGCCTCCGGCGAGCGCTGGAACACCTGGAAGTACACCTACACCGGCAACCAGCTCACCCAGGTCTGCGACGCCGAGCCGACCCCCCGCTGCACCGGCTACGCCTACGGCTCCACCGACTCCTCCCACACGGTGCCCCGGCTGACCCAGATCACCCGCCCCAACACGGCCGCCGTCACCAAGCTGACATACAGCGGCGACCGCCTCTACACCATCGCCTACCCCTCGGACCTGGTGAGCGGCGGCTGGGACACCTGGTTCTACCGGCGTATCAATCCGCCGAGCGGCGACACGAACGCCTCGGACGTCATCCATACCACCGACCCGACCGGCGTCGACGTCTACTACGAGTTCGACGCCCACGGCAGCCTGCTCTCCCGGTGGACCGGCGGGACCACGCCCACCCACGGCAACACCCGCAGCTGGCAGTACGACGACATCGGACGGGTCGCCGCCCTGACGGACGAGAACGACAACATCACCGAGTACCACTGGGACAGCATCACCGGGCGGCTCCAGGACCAGAACCGTAACCGGGACACCACCGGCACCATCGTCAACACGCACTACGAGTACGACTCGACGCCGTACGCCAACACGCTCTCCGTCGCCGACGGCAACCACCACACCGTCACCATGACCTACAGCGGCGAGCGCCTGAAGACCCGCACCACCCCGCCGACCAAGGCGGCACCCAACGGCGCGACGACCACCTACGGCTACACCTGCGACTCCGGCACCCAGCCGCCGGTGGTCAACGACCCGTCGGCGCCGGCCGGCAGCGTCCAGCCCTGCGGCCTGCTGGCCACCGTAACCGACCCGGACGGGCACGTCACCCGCTACGGCTACGACCGCTTCGGCGACCGCACCCTGCAACAGCTGCCCACCGGCGGCGCGGTCAACAGCTACTTCGACACACACGGCATGATGACCCGCCAGGTCGTCTCCGACACCCCGGGCGGCTCCGGCTACACGACCTCGTACACGTACGACACCCACGGGCGGGTGCTGTCCGCTGTCGGGGACCCGGTGTCCGACCCCATTGTCGCGGGGGGCGGCTGGAACGACCAGCTGAAGGTCCTCAACACCTACGACGCGGACGGCAACCTCGCCTCCACCTCCCGCGTCGACTCCCTCGGCCTGCCCGAGGAACCCGACGTCACGCGCTACGAGAGCTACGCCTACGACGCCCGGGACCGCCTCACCAGCACCACCACCGAGAACGACCAGGGCAGCGGGCCCGAGTCGTACGTCCTGTCCCACCAGCTCTACGACGGGGTCGGCCACGTCGCGGACTCCTGGGACGCCAACAACATCCACTACCACTACACCTACGACTCGCGCGGCCTGCTCAACTCCGTCGCCATCCCCGCCTACTCGGACACGCCCGGCCAGAGCGGCGCCGCCACCCGCAGCGTGCGCCTGAAGGCCTACGACTACGACAACGCGGGCCGCCTCGCGGACTTCTGGGATGCCAAGGGCCACGTCGTGTCGTACACCTACACCCACGACGACCTGCTGAAGTCCGAGACGTACATCGCGCACGCCGACCCGGACAACCCGGACTCCACTCGGGACGTCCCGCTGCACTCCTACACCTACGACCTAGCCGGCAACCTGGTCCAGGACATCGAGGGCGGCGGCAGCGACGCCCGTACGACGACGTACGGCTACGACGACGCCAACGAGCGCACCTCGACGACCGTCGACCCGGTCGGCCTGAACCGCACCACCGCCTACAGCTACGACAAGGCGGGCCTGCAGACCGGCACCACGGTCTCCGACGCCACCCGCACCGAGTCCACCAGCCAGTCCTACGACCCGGTGACCGGCGCCATGGCCCAGTCGGTGGTCCACAACGACGCCACCGCCGACCTCGTCACCAAGTACACCCGCGACGCCTTCGGCCGCGTCCTCACGGTCACCGACCCGCGCCAGAACACCACGTCGTACACGTACGACGCGATGGGCCGCACCTCGACGGTGACCGGACCCGCGGTGCCGGTCGAGGACGGGTCCGGTGCGGGGGCGACCATGTCCAGGCCCGTCACGCAGTACGGCTACGACGCCTTCGGCGAGACGACAGGCATGCGCAATCCCAAGGGCGGCAACTCAAGTTTCGCCTACGACAGACGCGGCGAACTGACCGACATCCACCGCATCGACGGCTCGTCGGACCACCGCACCTACGACCACGCCGGGAACGTGCTGTCCGACACGAGCACCGACTCCGGCCGCACCGACTACACCTACGACGCCCGCAACCGGGTGCACACCGCGACCCGCTGGAACCGGGACACGAACAAGGCCGACGGCACCCCCGCCACCTACACCTACGACGACAACTCCAACCTGCTGTCGGCCATCTCCTTCACCGGCGCGCAGACGCTGAGCACCTACGACGACATGGACCGCCGGCAGACCGTGGACGACGTCGTCCGCAATGGCACCGCCACGCCCGACCAGGACATCACGCAGTACCGCTACGGCGACTTCGGCGAGCCGACGCACAGCTGGCAGACGATCGACGGCAAGGTCTTCGAGTCCCGCTCCGGCTACAACGCCGCGGGCGAGCTCAGCTCCGAGTCCGAGACCGGCCGGGGCACCACGAACTACCTGCACGACGTCGCGGGCCGGCTCACGCTGGTCACCGACCCGCTGCAGCGCTCCACCGAGACCGACTACGACCTGGCCGGCCGCCGCACCGCGGTCATCGCCAAGGGCCCCGACGGCAACGAGGTGGCGCGCACCGACTACACCGTGGACCCGGCGGGCAACGTCACGGCCGTCAAGGACCCCAACAGGAACGTCTGGCAGGCGAGTTACGACGCCGGCAATCGGCTCACCACGCTGACCGACCCGGCCCCGACCGCCGCCGACGGCACGGTCGCCGCCAACCCGGTCACCACCATCGGCTACGACGCGCTCGGCGACGCCACCCGCGTCACCGACGCCGACCAGCACACCACGTACCAGACGTACAA
This sequence comes from Streptomyces sp. NPDC001980, assembly GCF_040296885.1. NCBI lineage: Bacteria > Bacillati > Actinomycetota > Actinomycetes > Kitasatosporales > Streptomycetaceae > Streptomyces > Streptomyces sp. NPDC001980. The sequence goes on from NZ_JBEOYD010000009.1 coordinate 38,419, forward strand.
CATCGGGGGCTGGCTCCAGACCCGGGTGGAACCCGCCACCAGTGCCCAGCCGGCCGCCGCCGACCGCACCTGGAGCTACGAGCACAGCTCTGGCGTCGGCGGCCGCCTCACCAAGGTGACCGAACCCGGCGGCGTCTCAACGTCGTACACCTACGACACCTACTACCGGAACACCGGCCAGACCGGCACGGGCGGCACCGGCGGCACGGTGACGCGGTCCTTCGGCTACGACCTGGACGACCGGCCGACCTCGATCGGCACCCCCGGCGGCACTCAGACCTTCACCTACGACGACCGTGACCTGCTCACCGGCAGTAGCGGCCCGCTGGGCACCTCGGCCTACCGGTACGACTCGCTCGGCCGGCTCACCTACCAGCAGGACCCGGCGACCACGGTGTCCTACGGCTACAGCGGTCTGGAGGACGTCGGCAGCGTCTACGACGGACTGACCGGCGCCAGCGTGTCCTACAACCGGGACACGGCCGGCCAGGTCAAGAAGATCACCGGCAGTGTGCCGGGCGAGGGCACCTACTACCCCGCCCAGGACCTCACCTACGACGACCTCGGCCGCCTCACCTCCGAGACCATCACCCCCGATGCCCCCTTCCAGGACCAGAAGAGCACGCTCTCCTACACCTGGGACAAGAACGGCAACCTGAAGACCGCCACCCGTACCGGCCGCTACATCGCCGCGGGCACCACCAGCTACGACTACGACGAGGACAACCGCCTCGTCCGCTCCTCGACCGACGGTGCCACCCCGACCGGCACCGACTACACCTGGGACGCGGTCGGCAACCGCACCTGGACCACCCCGTGGTCGGGCACCGCGCACACCCCCACCGGCCAGACCACGTCGGCGCAGTACGACGAGCGCAACCGCCTCACCCGCACTGCCGTCTCCGGCGGCGACACCACCAGCTACGACTGGACGGCGCGCGGCACCCTGGCCAAGACCACCACGGCCACGGCGAGCGGCTCGACGTCGAGCGCGGCATCGGTCTTCGACTCCTTCGACCGCCTGGTCGGCGACGGACAGCACACCTACTCCTACGACAGCCTGGACCGTCTCCTGTCGGTCTCCGATGGCACGACCACCCGTCAACTCGGCTACGGCGGGCTGTCGAAGGAGCCGGACAGCGACGGCAGCTGGACCTACGCCCGCGCCGCGGACGGCACCCTACTGTCCGGCAAGCCGGCCGGCGGCACCGCCATGCCCCTGGTCCAGGACGTGCACGGCAACGTCGTGGCCTCGCTGGACACGACCTTCGGCGACGTGTTCGCCTCCCGCGCCTACGACCCCTTCGGCAAGGTCATCGCCCAGTCCAACGCGGCGACCATGACCGTCGGCTTCCAGGGCAGCTGGACCGACTCGACCACCGGCCGGGTCTCCGCCGAGTCCCGCTGGTACGACCCGGGCAGCGGCACCTTCGCCTCGGCGGACACCGCCTCGGTCCCGGTCACCGATGCGACCTCCACCAACGACTACCTGTACGCGAACGCCAACCCCACCAGCCGCCTCGACCCCGACGGGCACATGTCGCTCACGGCCCTCGCCCGTGGGGTGGAGAACTGGACCCAGTCCCAGGTCAACGACGAGTTCTGGTCCATGGTCCGGAACTACGGCTCCGAGGCGGCGGGTGCCGCCGCCGAGGGCGCGGAGGCGGTGGCCGGGGCCGCCGCCGAGGGCGTGGAGGTAGTGGCCGGGGCCGCCGCCACCGTGGGCGCCGGCGAGGTGCTCCTCGTGGTCGGCGGCGTCGTGGTGGTCGTCGCTGCGTCCGCCATCCTCTACGACGCCGTCACCGGGACCGCGACCTTCGACCCGTCCGCCATCCGTACGCCGGCGGTACCGCCGCCCCCGACCACCACGGTGCCGCCGCAGCCGTCGCACCCCACCAAGCCGGTCGTCACCGGCACCAAGCAGCACACCAGTACCACCAGCTGGCAGACCACCAACAAGTGGCTCGAAGACGGCTACCTCTACACGCGCACCGACTACTACAGCTACACCACCACCCAGCAGTGGACGTACTACGACAACGGCACCCACGCCTACCGCTGGTGGCGCAGCCCCACACGCCACCGCTGGACCACCGAACGTCAGCCGATGATCGACCTCGATCACCCGATCCGGATCGCCGACACCGCCCCCAGCAAACCGACCGCCCCCACCATCACGGCCGCCGCCGACGACAACGCCACCTGCGGCAGCCAGGGTTCCAGTACGAACAGCTGTATAGCGGGCGTCCGCGGCGGCGGACTGCCACCGGGTGCCGGGGACGGCGGCGGCGGATTCTGTGTCGGCGGTCTGCTCGGATTCAGCTGCTCGGCGAGCGGCAACCTCCTCGACATGGTCACCGGCGCCGTGGCCTGCGGTCTCGGCGACGCGGTCCTGGGGTCGGTGTGCCAGGGCGGCACGGACAGCACGGACGGCACTGACGGCACGGCTGGCCAGTGCAGCTTCCGCGCCGACACGCCGGTTCTGATGGCAGACGGGAAGACCAAGCCGATCGGTGAGGTGAAGCGGGGTGACGAGGTCGAGGCCGCCGACCCCGGCACCGGCGAGCACCGCGGCACCCGCAAGGTCACCGCCCTCCACCGCAACCTCGACAACGACCTGGTCGACGTGACCGTCCACACCCAGGACGGCCGCACGGCGACCATCCACACCACATCGAAACACCCGTTCTGGGACGAGACCGACCACACGTGGAAACCGGCCTCCGCCCTCAAGCCCCACGACGCCCTCGCCACCGCGGACGGTCACAAGACCTACGTCGCCACAGTCCACAAGACGCCCGGCGCAGGCAACCGCTACAACCTCACCGTCGCACAGCTCCACACGTACTATGTGCTGGCTGGGGCTACGCCAGTATTGGTGCACAATGACGGCGGCGAGCCTGTCACCGATGACTTCAACCAGGCGCGGAATCAGGCTCTGGATTGGCTGAGTTCTCGCGGATTCAAAGCTGAAAAAGTGACGCTGGGCAAGTTCGGGACGATCAAAGGCAAGCCCATCGGTATGCAGACGGCTGACGGCAAGGCGGGATTCCGGATCGAATTCGATGATCGAAGTGGGGCTCACATCAACGTGTGGGCAGGCAAGGAGAAGGGTCCGCATTTCCAGTTCAATGCCACTGAGGCGACCGTGACGAAGCTTCAGGGTCTGCACGGATGCGGTTAATGGAGGAATGGTTTGTCTGGTGATTATTGGGAAGAAGAGGTATTTTCCGTGCCGCCTCTAGCTGCTCTGAGGAAAGCGAGCGCGTCAGACGTATTCGATTGGCTGGAGCTCCATTTCCCTTTCGCGGGAGGGAAGATCGATTGGCGTCGCGTGAGTGGGGGGCATAAGCATTGGAGAATCGACGATGAGCAGCTGCTCGCAGCGAGTGCATCCAGGGAAATCTGTGCACGAATCAGGCCAGGCTCTGTAGTCGAGCATGTGGGAGACGGGCTTTCGCCCTACGGTGTGCGTTTTACTGGGGGTGAGGCCGCTTCGGTTACGGCTGCACTTCTTGGGGTGCCGGAGCATCACTACTTCCTCGCAGAGGATCGAGCGTGGATTGTGGTGGTCTCCATCGAAGGTGACTTGGATGTTTTGGATCGAGTCTGCTGATCAGAGCTTTGTGAGACTTGGAGCCAGCAAGGAAAGCATCAGACGGCTTTCAGCTCAGGCGTAGAAGGTCGAAGAGGACCCCAAGTCATTTGGGCGCGGAGTTTCGGTGCTGGCGGTGGACGGCCCGTCCGAGGGCGCGTCGATAGCGGCGAAGGAGCCGATAGAAGCGGCAGGCTTTTATCTGATCTTCACTCCGGCGCGGAACAATCTGACGCATCACGCCTTGGTGCTGCCAAATCCAGTGAATTCTGCAATACAAAGATCATTCAACGTCGTTTTTGGGCGGCGGTAAATTGAGCGAGCATTTGATGGAGGGGCTCGGTCAGCCCGATGTCCTGATCATCATTGATTGGCGCGATGGGCCGGTCGAAGGAATTCTGCGGCGCCGAGGCGAGGTTACCTGCTGGTATTTCAGGTTGTTCGCGGAGCGGCCGGAGACCGCTGTTCTCGACGACAGGATCTTCGCCCTCTGGGTGCTTCCTGACGCGGACGGCGCGGTCCTTTCCGGGGAATTCGGAGATGCTGGCCACGGTGCGCATGTCTGGCCCGTCTCGGGTGGACTCGGTTCGGTCGAGGCTCGTCGCATCGTTGACGGGATCCTGTCCGCCGGGCCGGGATCGCCGAACCTTCTGGTCAGGACTTCCGACTTCATCGACATAATGGGGGTTTGGGAAGTGGTGGCGTCGGGCTGATCGCCTTGTGGGATCGGTACCCGGAGTGCATGGCCATCCTTGATGGTGTGGGTTCGGTCAGGATCCCCAAGGCACCGTCAGGAACCCCTCCGCCCGTGCGCTCGCCAGACCGATCCTCGGCAGGTCGCTGCTCTTCGTGAAGAGGATGTAGCGGGGCTCCCAGACCGGGCGGTACTTGGCGTTCGCGCGGTACAGGGACTCGATCTGCCACCAGCGGGAGAAGAAGGTCAGGGTCGCGTGCCAGAGGCGCAGGACCGGGCCCGCGCCGAGGCGGGAGCCGCGTTCGAAGACCGAGCGGAACATGGCGAAGTTGAGGGAGACGCGGTCGACGTTCAGCTCGGTGGCGCGGAGGAGGAGTTCGACGACCATGAACTCCATCAGGCCGTTCTCGGAGTCGCGGTCGCGGCGCATCAGGTCCAGGGAGAGGCCCTGCTCGCCCCAGGGGACGAAGCTGAGAAGGGCGCGGGGGGTGTCGTTCGCGTCCCGGCACTCCAGCATCACGCAGCGGCCGTCCGCCGGGTCGCCCAGGCGGCCGAGGGCCATGGAGAAGCCGCGTTCCGTGGCGCCGTCGCGCCAGTGGTCGGCCCGGTCGATGAGCGAGGCCATCTCGTCCGCGGGGATGTCCTCGTGACGGCGGATGCGGACCGTGTAGCCGGCGCGGCGGACCCGGTTGTGGGCCTGGCGGACCACGCGCATCGCGCGGCCCTCCAGGGTGAAGTCGGCGATGTCGACGAGCGCCTCGTCGCCCAGTTCCAGGGCGTCCAGGCCGTGCCGGGCGTAGACGGTGCCCGCCTCCTCGCTCGCGCCCATGACGGCGGGCGTCCAGGCGTGCTGCCGCGCCTCCGTCAGCCATGCGTCGATCGCGCCGGGCCAGGCCTCCGGGTCGCCGATCGGGTCGCCCGAGGCGAGGCTCACACCGCCGACGACGCGGTAGGTGACCGCCGACTTGCCGGTGGGGGAGAAGATCGCCATCTTGTCGCGGCGCAGCGCGAAGTAGCCGAGGGAGTCGCGGGCGCCGTGCCTGTCCAGCAGGCCGCGCAGCCGGGACTCGTCCTCGGGGCTGAGCAGGCGGCGGCCGCGCGGGGAGCGGAAGCCGGCGTAGAGGACCAGGCAGAAGGCGGCGGCGAGGAGGATGTTGATGACGATGTCGGCCCAGCGCGGGGCGTGCACCGCGGTGACGTGGTCGGCGAGCGGGCCGACACTGACGCCCCGCAGGAGGGTGTAGGCGATCTCGTCGGGGAGGGTGGCGTCCGGGATCTTGTTCGTGGCGTGGACGAGGAGCGTGCCCAGGCCGCCGGTCACCAGGACGCCGGCGGCCCCGACCGCCAGCGCCGTCTTCGGGTTGGACGGGTCGCCCACCGCGTTGAACTCCCGGCGGCTGATGAGCAGCGCGGCCACGAAGAGGCCGGTGAGGGCCGCCGAGACCCAGTTGAAGGCGTGGGCGCGGTACTCGTGCTGGGTGAGGGCGAGGACGTAGAGGGCGAAGAGCGGGGCGGACAGGAGCAGGTTGACCACCCAGGCCGCGCGCTTGCGGCGGCGCATCACCAGGACGAAGAAGATGGCGAGGGCGGCCGAGACCAGGCCCGCCGTGGCCAGGTACGGGGTGAAGAACTGGCCGCTGTGGTGCGCGTGCTGCCGGTGCAGGTGCAGGGTGATGCGGCCGTTGTTGTGCTCGTCGACCTCCTGGCGGAAGGGGAGCGACATCACCGCCACTATGTTCAGCACGGCGATCGCGCGCAGGTACCAGACGGTGAAGTCGGCGGCCCGCCTGCGCAGTGCGCCGCCGGAGGCGCCGGTGGGGGCGCGCAGGGCGGCGGAGACGCGGGGCGGGATCAGGGTCGACAGCTGTGCGGGCATGGGGACCGGTCACCTTGGGGACGGGGAGCGGGTTGACGGAGGGCTGACCCTACATTCTGTAAGGTAACTGTGGGGGACGAGGGAGGGGTCCGCCTCGGTACGGAATACGGTGTGAAAGGGCGTACCGCCTCTTACGGACCCACCGGAGCCTGCGCTCGCGCCCGTTCCCGCTCCACCCGCCGCCGGGCCGCCAGCATCCACGCCAGGTTGCCGATCGCCGCCCCGGCCGCCACCGCGGCCACGATCACCCCGCCGGTCGCCAGCCCGTCGCTGAACAGGTGCGGGCGCCGGTCGAGGGCCTGCAGACCGAAGCCGGACAGCTCGTACACGCCCACCGCCGCGACCAGCAGGCTCGCCACCAGCACCGCCACCGTGGGGGCGAGGCCGCGCCGCGCCTCCTGTGTGTCCGTGCCCTGCATGAGTACCCCCGTGAGCTGACGAGCCGCCGTGGCCGATGGGGAACCTACAATACGTAGGGTCCGGATAGCCTCAGGACGTGCGTATTTACATCAGCGTGGACATGGAAGGCATCACCGGGCTCGTCGACCGGGACGATGTGCAGCCCGGCGGCCGGGACTACGAACGCGGCCGGTCGATGATGGCCGAGGACGTGAACGCGGCGGTACGCGGGGCGGTGGCCGCCGGCGCCACGGAGGTGCTGGTCAACGACGCCCACGGACCGATGCGGAATTTGCTCCCCGAGCACCTGCACCCCGTCGCCCGCCTGGTGCGCGGCAAGCCGAAGAAGATGTTGATGCTGGAGGGGCTCACGGCGGAGTACGACGCGGCGATATGTGTCGGCTATCACTCCCGGGCCGGTGCCCTCGGTGTGCTCAGTCACAGCTTCATGGGCCACGAGATCGAGGACATCTGGCTGGACGGGAGGCCCGTCGGAGAGGTCGGGCTCGCGCACGCCACCGCCGCGGCCGTCGGCGTTCCGGTCGTGGCCCTCACGGGTGACGACGCGGCGTGCGCCGAGATGACGGCCTGGGACGCATCGGTGGTCACCGTGCCCGTGAAGTACGCGCGGGACCGGTTCGCCGCCGAGCTGCGCCCGGCGGAGGAGGCCCGCCGGGCGATCGAGGAGGCGGTCGTGACGGCCCTGACGCCCGTGCCGAAGCGGCCCGCCGAGCCCGAGGGGGAGTCGGCGCTCGCCGTGCGCTGGCAGTCCGCCTCCGTCCCCGCCGTCCTCCTCGGCATCCCAGGGGTGACGGCCGTGGACAGCCGTACCGTCCAGGCCCGTGGTCCGCTGCCCGCCCTCTACCGCCAGTTCGGCGTCTGGATGCGGGTCGCCTCCTCGCTCACCAACCAGCCGCCGTACTGCTGACCCCGCGCGGCGGGCTCAGCCGAACCGGCCCGCCACGTAGTCCGCGGTGCGCTGGTCCTGCGGGGAGTTGAAGACGGCCTCGGTGTCGCCGTGCTCGACGATGCCGCCCGGGGTGCCCTGCTCCGCCAGGAAGAACGCGCACTGCTGGGAGACACGCGCCGCCTGCTGCATGTTGTGGGTGACGATGACGATCGTCACCTGCCCGGCCAGGTCCTGGATGGTCTCCTCGACGCGGCGGGTGGAGGTGGGGTCCAGGGCCGAGCACGGCTCGTCCATGAGGAGGACCCGGGGGCGGACCGCCAGGGCCCGCGCGATGCACAGGCGCTGCTGCTGCCCGCCGGACAGGGCGCCGCCGGGCTGGCGGAGCCGGTCGCGGACCTCCTTCCACAGGCCGGCGCGGGTCAGGGACTCCTCGACCAGCACGTCCCTCTCCCGGCGGTTCACCTTCGTGCCGGTCAGCTTCAGGCCCGCCACCACGTTGTCGTAGATCGACATCGCCGGGAACGGGTTCGGCTTCTGGAAGACCATGCCGATCCTGCGGCGCGCGTCGGTCAGCCGCCAGGACGGGTCGTAGATGTCCTCGCCCTCGAAGAGCACCTCGCCGCCGAACTGCGCCGACGGGATCAGCTCGTGCATCCGGTTGAGGGTGCGCAGGAACGTCGACTTGCCGCAGCCGGACGGGCCGATCAGCGCGGTCACCTCGCCCGAGGGCATGGTCAGCGACACCTGGCTGAGCACCTGGTGGGAGCCGAACCAGGCGGAGACGGCACGGGCTTCGAGCGTGGCGGGGGCGGGTCCTTCCACCACGGCGGTCGCGGTGGGGAGTACGGCGGTGTCGGTCATCTCGACGGTCTCGGCAGTCACGGCAGTCACGGCAGTCTCGGTCGTTTCAGATGGCTCAGGGACTTCGGTCACTTCGGTTGCTTGGGTAGCTTCAGACACTTCACTCACCTCGGTCACAGCAGGTTCGGCAGCAGTTCGGTGGTCCGCGTCGCGACCTGGAGGCCGAGCACCGCGACGACCGGGGCGAAGACGATCCACGTCTGGTGGCGGCCCCAGCGGTGCCAGGTCCAGACGGCGGCCACGGCGGTCAGGAGCAGCGCCTGCAGCCACATCACCAGCGGCCACGGCACCCCGGAGGGGCGGGCCAGCGGTTCCTCGGAGCTCGGCAGGGTGCCGGCCCGGATCACGGCCGACGGGGTCTGGAACGACGTGGAGACCAGGTCGGCGTCGACGCGCAGCACGCCCGAGGGCATGAACTTCGGGCCCGTCGCGGTGATGAGGACGATTCGGCTCTTGCCCGAGGCCAGCGCCGTCGGCGCCGGGTCGCCGGCCCGCCGTACGTCGATGACCTGGAACTTCGCCTTGCCCTGGCCGGTGGTGACGGAGAACGTGTCACCGGTGGCGAGCTGGGAGAGCTTGCCGAACGGGCCGCCGTACGCCGCCGCCCGGCCCATCAGCACGCTGGTGCCGGCCTGGCCGGGCATCGGGGTGTCCCGGCGGTGACCGGGGCCGTCGGTCATCACGGAGGAGTCGGTGCCCTCCAGGACGACCTGGCTCAGGCCCAGCTTCGGTATGTCGACGATCGCGACCGGCGTGCCGGGCGCCAGCAGCTTGCCGTCCTGCCCGGTCTGCGCCACCGGGGCGGTGCCGAGGGCGAGTTGCTCGCGCAGCTGGTCGAAGTCGGCGTGCTGGGCCGAGTTTTCCTGGGCGCCGCTGAACACCAGCAGCTGGGCGGTGATGCCGAGCAGCAAGGCGGCGAGGCTGAGCAGTCCGCCGCGGGAGAGGTGGCGGACGAAGGTGAGGCTGCGGACGGGCCTGCGGGGCACGGCCGGAGCCAGGGTTTTCGGTGTCGGTACGGCGACGGTCATGGCGGCCCGCCTCCTTCGAAGAATGAGTGAGGGGCCGCCGGGAGCCGTACGAGGCTCCCGGCGGGCCCGTCAGACGGTCACTTGGAGGTGATGGTGAAGTTGGCGCCGGTCTTCGAGTTCACGGTCGAGGAGCCGACGTAGAAGGCGTGCAGGGTGTGCTTGCCCTTGGCCAGCTTCGGCAGGGTGATGGTGACCTTGCCGCTGCTCAGGGTGCCGGTCGCGATGACCTTGGAGCCCTGGTAGATGCGGACGGTGCCGCCCGGGGTGGTGCCGGTCGCGGTGACCTTGACGGTGACCTTGGCCTTGGCGGTGTGGCTCACCGAGGTCGGGGCGGAGGTGGAGACCGACGCCGTCGCCTTGGTGATCTTCAGGGAGACGGTCGTCGAGGACGCGTTCAGGCTGGAGCTGCCCGCGTAGGAGACCGACAGGGAGTGCGTGGCGACCTTGAGGTGGTTCGACAGGCCGATGGTGACCTTGCCGGACGAGTCCAGGGTGCCGGTGCCGAGGACGGTGGTGCCGTCCTTGACGGTGACCTTGCCGGTCGGCTTCACGCTGTGCGTGTCGGTGACCGTGACGGAGACCTTCGGGGTCTTGCCGTAGGCGGTGGTGGCGGTGGTGGCCTTGGTGGTGCTGGCGTACTTGACCGCACCCTTCCAGGTGGCGTCCGCTCCGGCGCCGACGATGTTGTAGCCGGTGACCGTGGCGGTGTAGGTGCCGGTGGCGAGACCGGGGAACGAGTACGTCGTGGTGGTGGCCGGGACGTCCTTGGTGGCGACGACCGCGCCGTCCGCGTCGGTCAGCGTCACCCGGTAGTCGGTCAGCGGCAGCGGGGTGGCGGCCGGGGCGGTCCAGGACAGCTTCAGGCTGGCGTCGCCCACGGTGGTCTTCAGGGTGGCCGCCGCCGGCACCGTGTTGGCGGAGGAGAGGCCCTCCAGGCCACCCTGCTGGGCGTGCTTGGCCTGCAGGTTGATGGAGCCGTTGTACGACTCGTTGACGAAGCCGAACGCCGAGATGACCTTCTCGGCGCTGTCCGACGCCAGCTGGGCGGTGTGGCTGCCGCTGGTGACGAAGATGTCGTACAGGTCCTTGTCGAAGAAGACGCTGGTCGGGTCGATCGCCCGGCTCGGGACGACGTTGTAGACGTCGCGGCCGAACGTCGAGTTCTCGTAGTACGCCTGGACCGGGGCCAGCTTGCCGTTCACCGTGGTGACCGGGCTGGTGGCACCGGTGTCGCCGGGCAGCGTGATGGAGGCCAGGTGACCGCCGGCGGCGGCCGCGGCCTTGCTGTAGTCGGGGGAGACGCCGTTGTTCTGGGCGATCCAGGAGCCGACGGAGAACGGGACGAGCGCGCCGTCCTCGGTGAGGGCCGCGTTGGCCTGGTTCTCCTGGACGACCTGGACGTTCGCCCCGAGCGGCGTGGTGGACATGCCGATCGCCGCGAGGAAGAACTTGCGGGTGCCCGAGCCGTCCTGCGGGATCTTCGGGTGCAGGGTCTGGCCGTTCAGCTCGGTGAGCGAGCCGGAGTAGATCTCGAACAGCTGCTGCTTGGTCAGCGAGTCCAGGGCCGAGCCCTTGACCGCGACACCGACCGCGTCCCGGGCCATCGGGACGTAGGTGAGCGCGGTACCGGTGGTGGACGGGCCGCCGGAGGAGCGGGCGAAGTCGACCTGGCCCTTGATGACGGTGCCGGTGCCGGCCGGGAACTTGTCGCCGGTCAGCGACGCGGACAGCGCCTTCTGGCCGTTGCCGGAGCCGTTCGGGCGGGTGAACGCCGTACCGCCGGAGCGGGTGACGATGGTGGACGTGGTGGAGCCGGTGCCGGGCTCGATCGCGTCGTACGAGGCGATACCGGCGCCGTCCGCCGACTTCACGGCGGTGGCGGAGTAGCTGGTGCCGTTGACGGTGTCGCCGGCCAGGGCGTTGACCACGTCCTGGGTGGTGTCCGAGCCCACGCCGACCAGCTGGCGGAAGGTGCCCGCGGGGGTGGGGTCGGCGAGCGCCGGGGTGGCGAGGGCCAGACCGCCGGCCACCACGGCCGCGGCGACGAACGCCGCCGAGGAGCGCATTCTGCGCATCGAGAGTCTCCTGACAAGTGCTAGCTGGGGTGTTGCCAGAGGGATCTGGCAGGGTGGTACGGGCCGTCCGCCCCGACTGCCTTTCGGGGCGGGCGGCCGTCTGTGGGGGAGCACTGGGCTCCGTGGGGCTTTCAACGCCCCGTGTGGAGCGCCCCGTCAGGGGCGCGGGACCTTATTCATTTGCGGCTCCGCCGCGTGGGCGCGACCAGCCACGACGCACCCGCAGACGACGTACGGCCGCCGTCACGGAAGCAACCGACAGCTGCCGGCCACCGGCAAAGGGTGCGCCCACTCCGGCGATCGCCCCGAGCGCGGCCCCCGCCGGAACGGCGTACCGCAGCGGATTCGTCGGGTCGGCAGGCGTGTTGCCGGCCGCGGTCGTCTCCAGCGCCTTGCCGCCGCCGAACGACGCCGACGCACTCGGCGAGGCGCTGGCGTCACCGCTCCCGGTCCCCGTGCCGCCGACGGCGCCCGTACCTCCGGTGTCACCTCCGGTGCCGGGCGCGCCGCCACCGGAGGTGTCCGTGCCGCCGCCGTCGGCCGAACCGTCGTCGGCGGGGCTCGGGCCCGTGTAGTGGAGCAGCGCGTCGGCAGCCTTGACGGCCTGTGCGCGCAGCTTCTGGGAGAGCGGGGCGTAGCCGACGGGCAGCTTGCCCGGGTCGGAGCCGGAGGTCTGGCCGGCGGCCGCCGCGTAGCGCAGCAGGGCCGCGTAGTCCTGGCGGGCCGCCTTGGTCACCTTGCCGGGGCGTACCGCCGCGTAGACCAGCTGGGCCAGCGGGTAGGCGTCCTTCGCCGTGGCGTTCGCCGGGGTGATCTCGGCGACTCCGGAGCCGGAGGCGGTCGCGGCGGCCGCGGCCAGGCTCGCCGCGGTCGGGGCGACGAACTTGCCCGAGCTGTTCTCCAGTTCGGCGGTCTGCAGCCCGTAGCGGGCGGCGGAGGCCGCGTCCGTAACCGTGATCACGAAGCGCGAGCCGACCGTCTGCGGACCTACGCTCTTGTACGCCGGCGGGCTGGCCAGCGGGTCCCAGCTGGACTTCCAGAGCGTGTCCGCGCGCCGAGTGTGCAGGGCGCCGGCGTGCATGTCGTCCACGTAGGGGTGGAAGTCGGTCATGCACTGCTTCTTGTCGTCGGGCGCGCCCGAGTTGGGCGGGACCGTGCACCAGGGATCGTTCTTCGGGTACTCGTCGGTGTTCGACGGGTCGAAGGCGGCGCCGGAGGGGTTCAGGTCCGCGTTGGTGCTGTAGTACGGGTTGACCCGCATCCCGTCGTCGTCGGGGACACCGGCGAGGAACTGCCGGGCGTCCTTGTCGGCGACGATCCACTGCCAGAGCGCGCGGGCGGTGTCGGTGTGGCCCAGCGAGGTCATCAGGTCGGTGTCGGTGGCCGGCGTCTCGGCGACCGAGAGATTGGCGAACTCGGGGTTCAGGGCGATGAACTCGGGGTCGGACGCGAGGCCCGCCGGGTTGTTCTTCGCCCAGCCGTAGCCCTTGGCCACGCCGCTGTTGAGCACCGAACCCCAGGTCGAGTTGCGGTACGACTCGGTCAGCAGCTTGGCGAGCAGACGGGGATTGAGCTTGATCGACTCGACCTTGGTGCCCGCGAGTTTCTGGACGCTGTCCGGCGCCGTGGATTTGGGTCTGCGTTCGATCGTGAACCCGATGACGGCCCCGCTCAGCGCGACGGGTGCGTAGGTCGTCGTACCCGATGGCGCGGTGGTGCCCTGGTCGACGCCGAGTTTGCGGGTGGTGAAGGCGAGGCCGGTGGAGCCGTCCGAGATGAGCCGGGCCCGGGTGTTGGGCTCGCCGTACTCGGTGTAGCTGTAGACCTTGCCCTCCGAGCACAGCGTGGCCTGCCAGCTGGTCATCGCGTCGGCCGCCAGCTCGCTGCCCGTGGTCGGGCGCTCGTCGGAGCCGAGGGCGCAGTTGGTGCCCACGCTGTTGAAGTCCAGCTTGACGGCGACGCGGTTCTTCCAGTTGGTCGAGGAGACCGGGGAGCCCGCGTTGACGTGGCTCTGGTCCGCGTACGGTTTGCCGTCCAGGTCGAGACGGCCCTGCGGGACGATCACCAGCCAGCAGGAGCGGGGCTTGGTGACTCCGGCGGTGGTGACGGGCACGCCGCAGCCGAGGTGCGGGGCCTCGTTGGCGGTCTGGACCTCGAAGTACTCCTGGCCCTTGCCGTCGGCGCTGGTGCGGGCGAAGTCGACCTCGTTGGTGGTGTTGTAGTTGAAGAGCGGGTTGTTCTGGGTGTTTCTGGTGATCGTGGTGCCGTCCACCGACTTGAAGGGGACCTCGCCGGGGGCGTTCGGGTTGGCGGCGCCGTACCGGTCGTCCTGGCCGTAGTTGGTGGGGTCGGCGCTGTAGAAGATCTGCCGGGTGTCGTCCGTCCCGTTGCCCGGCCAGCCGCCGCGGTCCGTGGTGGGGGAGGCGCCGAACTGGCACTGGGTACGCGACGGGCCGGGGTTGGACGGGACCGTGCCGTCGTCGTCGCCCCAGCACTGCATGATCTGCACGAAGTCGGTGTTGAACTGCGAGCCCGCGAAGGTGGTCGGCGTGCCGCCGGTCCAGCTCACCGAGATGGCCTGGCTGGTGAGGTGTGTGGTCTGGCTGACCGTGAACTTCATGTCCTTGAACTCACCGCGCCCGGACACCGTCACGGCGGATCCGGCGCTGCTCGCCGCGGTGGCGGACGGGGCCGCCTGCGCCACGGCGAGACCGGCGAGGGCGCCGACGGTGGCGCCGGCGAGGAGCCGGACGAGGGCGTTTCTGATCCGTCGTCTCATCGGGTACTCCCGTCGTCCGAGGGGCCGTTGCCCTTGCCGTCGCCCTTGTCGCCCACCAGCCGGGAGACCAACGAGGGCAGCAGGAGCAGGCCGAAGACCAGGACCGCGGCCAGCAGCATCAGCGTCTGGGTTCCGGTCCAGCCATGCGCGGTGGCCACTGCGACCGGCTGAGCGAGGGCGACGGTGCCACCGGCGGCGGTCCCGCCGGCGCCGGAGCCGCCCGCAGCGGTGCCGTCCGGGGAGATGGTCTGCCCGGTGTCGGGGTCGACCGACGGCTGGGCGCTGGATCCGCCGGAGGAGCCGCCGCTGTCGGTGCCGGTGCCGGTCGCGCCGCCGCTACCGGTGCTGCCGCTGCCGCCGGAGGTGCCACTGCCGTTGTTGCCGGAGCTGGTCTTGGTGCCGCCGGTGCCCGTGGTGCAGGGCGCGGCGCCCTTCTTGTCGCAGGCCGCGGGGTAGGGCGCGGTCTGGGCGAGCCGGTTCTGGCCGGTGGTGGTGAAGGTCGGGTTGTTGCAGTTCTTGATGTTGATGTTCTGCGCCTGCACGCCCGGGATCCGGCGGATCTGGTCGAAGCCCGCCTGGACGAGGTTGATGGGCAGCGGCGAGTAGCCGAGTTTTGGCGCCTGTTGCTGGCCCTGGCACATGAAGTAGTAGGAGAAGGCGCCGAGCGTCTTGCCCTTCTCCTTGGTGAAGGTGCCCTGCACCTTCAGCGGCAGGATCATGTACGAGTAGCTGGACAGCGGGTAGTTGCGCTTGTCGGTGTCGTTGTAGACGCCGTCGAGCTGCTGGGTGAGGTAGTCCGCCGAGTTCTTGTTGGTGTTGATCTTCGCCTTGAGGAGCGAGACCGCCACGTTCGACGGGGTCGGCTCGGTGTAGTAACCCGCGTGGTTCAGCACCTTCGCGACGGGATACCGCGCGTTGATGGCGTATGAGTAGTTGACGTAGCCGATCGCGCCCTCGCCGTAGTTCTGGGCGACGTAACCGGCGACGCCGAGGTCACCGGACTGGGCGATCATGCCGGAGACGGTGGGGTAGTACGAGGTCTGACCACAGGAACCGGACCGGCCGACCTTCGCGCAGTACGCGTTCCACAGCGACTTGTGCTGGTTCGCCATCCACATCGTGAACTGGGCGGTGGAGCCGGAGCCGTCCGAGCGGACCACCGGGACGACGGTGCGGTGCGGCAGCTGGATGCCCGGGTTGTCGGCCTTGATCGCCTTGTCGTCCCAGGTCTTGATGACCCCGGTGAAGATCTTGGTGACCACGTCGCCGGAGAGGCGGAGGTTGTTGACCCGCTTGCCGTTGACGGTGAGGTGGTACATGAACACCGTGCCGCCGGCCACGATCGGCATGTAGGCGTACGACCCGGAGGCCGGCCGCTCGGCCGCGCTGCCGTCGGTGGGGTTCGTCTGGAACGGGATGTCGGAGACGGCGAAGTCGACGGTGCCGGAGAGGAACTGGCGGCGGCCGTCGGAGGAGCCGGTGCCGGCGTAGCTGATGCGCATGCCGTACTGGTTGACGGCGCGACGCCATTCGTCGACGGCGTTCTCGGCCCAGGTGGAGCCGGCGCCGGCGATGGGCGTGTAGCTGTCGGCGACGGCCGGGGTACCGGCGATGGTCCCGAGGATGCCTATGAGTGCGGCCAGGATGCCCAGCCGTCGGAGGGCGTTGATGACTTGGCTGGACATCAGTGACTGTCTCCTGTAGCGGGGTCTGTGTTCCCACCCGCACGGGAATCGCCGTCGGCGGGTGCGGGTGCGTTGTCTTCGGGGGCCTGCTCGCCGTTTTCGGCTGCGGGTGCGTCGGGGCCGGGCGCGCCGTTCCCCGCGCCCCCGGGTTCGTTGCTCTCATCGGAGTCGTCACGCTCACCGGTCTCGAACAACTGCAGCCCCGGCGTGTGGAGTTCGGCGAACCTCGTCGTGTCCCGGCGGGAGGCTCGGGCCGCCCTGCGGGCCTGGCGCTTGTTCTGGTGGCCGGGGCCGCGGCCGCCGATCACCCGGGCGATCACGAAGAGGACCAGGACGAGCGCCATCAGGACCGCCGCCGCGCCGAAGCCGCGCGCGATCATCGTGGGCTCGGGGGACTTGACGAAGTTGAAGACGGCCAGCGGGAGGGAGACCATCGGGCCGCTCGTCGGGTCGGCGTTGAGCGCTGCCGTGAAGCCCGCCGTGAGCAGGACCGGGGAGGTCTCGCCGATGCCGCGGGCCGTGCCGAGGATGACGGCGGTGGCGAGGCCCGAGCGGGCCGTCGGCAGGACCACGTGCCAGACCGTCCGCCAGCGCGGGGCGCCGAGCGCCTCGGACGCCTCCGTGAGGGTGCCGGGGACCAGACGCAGCACGACGTCCGCCGCGCGGATCACGATCGGCAGCATCATCACGCTGATCGCGAAGCCGGCCGCCAGGCCCGACTTCTGCATGCCGAGGTTGAGGATCCAGACGGCGTAGACCATCAGGCCGGCCACGATGGACGGCAGCGCGGTCATCGCCTCGACGATCGTGCGGACGAACCGGGAGAAGCGGCCCGGTATCTGGTTGAGGTACACCGCGCAGGCCAGGCCCAGCGGGACCGTGATCGCCAGCGCGATGGCGATCATGATGAGCGTGCCGAGCATGGCGTGCGCGATGCCGCCGTTGGTCAGCGGGTCGAGCGGGCCCGCCGCCTGCATGTCCTGGGTGAAGAAGTTGGCGTGCGGCAGGGCCTCCCGGCCGCGCCACGCGGTGAAGCCCACGACCATCGTGAGCGCGGCGAACATCAGGCCGCCCGCGGACCACAGGACGACGGTCATCACCCGGTCCCGTACCGCCTGCCCGTCCTCCTCAAGCCCTGTCAACACCGCGTAGATACCTAGGAAAGACAGGTAGGCGGTGACGAAGAACCCCAATGCGCCGGAGAACGGCGCGAGTTCGCCGAAGAGGAGGACGGTGACGCACAGCCCGGAGGCGGCGGCGCCGAACACCGACAGCACACCGGAGCGGGTGACCCCGCCGATCCGGCGCGGCACGTCGGGGAGCGCGACGGGGTCCGCGGCGAGGGAGGTCCTCGCGGCAGCGTTCACGGGGGCGTCCTGCGAGGCGTCCTGCGGGGCGTCCTGGGGAGCGCCCTTCTCAAGGTCTACGACGGTCATCGTCACGCCTCGCTCTGTGCGCCGGACCGTGACCGCGCCACGATCGAGGAGGCGGTGAAGTTAACCGCCAGGGTGAGCAGGAACAGCGCCAGGCCCGCCGCCATCAGCGCCGACATGCCGAAGGTCGAGGCATCGCCGTAGTGCAGGGCGATGAGGGAGGAGACGGAGTTCGAGCCGGTCTGCAGGATGTGCGGCTGGATGGTGAAGACCGGGGAGATGATCAGGTAGACCGCGATGGTCTCGCCGAGCGCGCGGCCCAGGCCCAGCATCGTGCCGCCGATGATCCCGCCCATGCCGTACGGCAGCACGACCGCGCGGATCATGCCCCAGCGGGTGGCGCCGAGCGCGTAGGCGCCCTCCCGTTCACCGGCCGGCGCCTGCGCGAACACCTCGCGCATCACCGAGCACTGGATCGGCGCGACCATCAGCGCCACCACGATGCCGGCCACGAAGGTGGAGGCGGTGTAGACGCTCTGGGAGGCGAGCGGCTCGCCCGGCTGGGTGCCGTCGACGTGCAGGAACGGGATCCACCCGAGCCAGTCCGACAGCCACCGGGACAGCCCGATCACATGCTGCTGGAGGAAGAAGAGGCCCCACAGGCCGTAGACCACGGACGGCACGGCGGCCATCAGGTCGACCATGGAGACCAGCGTGCGGCGCAGCGAGCGGGGCGCGATGTCCGAGATGAACAGGGCCGTTCCGAGGGCCAGCGGCACGCTGATCGTGACGGCCACGGCGGCGATGAGCAGGGTGCCGGTGAGCACGGCCGCGATGCCGAAGCGGTGTACGTCCGGCTGCCATTCGGCGGTGGTGAGGAAGTCCCAGACCCCTCTGGTGCGCAGCGCCTGTCCGGCCCGGAGGAGCAGGAACAGCCCTACGGCAGCCATGATGGCGAGGACGATGACGCCGGAGGCCGTCAACTGGACCCGGAAGATCCGGTCCCCGAGCCCCCGGGCGGCCGACAGCTGCCTGGGCACGGGTCTTTCGGATTCCGCCCCGGCGGAACCCTTGAGCGCGGACACCACTGTGCCCCCCTATACGAAGCGATTCTCCCCACGCGGCTCCGAATCGGGGTGCCGCGCCCGAGAGTCAATGGCCGGTTCCTTGCGCACCAACGCGTCGAACATGGAGAGCAGGTGAACTGTTCATGCCATTTCGGTGGGGGACATGTGGGTGCCTGTGTACTGGAGGGTCAGGCGGGACGAGTTGCGTGAGGCGCCCGGTCCGCTCAGGAGGCGGGTGGGCAGGGTGAGTTCGGCCAGGACGCCCTCGGCGGGACGAGGCCAGGGCGGTTGCACCACCCGGTGGCCGGACGTGGCGGGACGTGGCCGGATGTGGCCGGATGCGAGGAAACGGGGGGCGAGGTTCAGCCGCGGGCCACGCGGTCGAGGGCGCTCCTGGCGGCCTGCTCGTCCTGCCCCAGCAGCGCCTTCTCCAGACTGTGGTCGTCGTGCCGGGAGAAGCGCTCGCCCTCGGCGACGTCCTCCTTGCTCAGCACGCGTCCGCACCACTCGCCCTGGTCGCCGGTGTGGTCGTCGAAGGGCACGGCCCCGCCCTCGCCGAGGACCGCCCAACCGCCCTCGTGCCGGCGCAGGGCGAGCAGGTAGGTGTGGCCGACCTGGAGGCGGGGCGCGTCGGTGGCCATCTCGGCGACGCGGGTGCCGGAGGACCGGTAGACCTCCCAGCCGGGGGCGACCAGGTCGAAGGTGGAGCCCAGAGCGTGCCGGGGCGAGGGGCGCGACCACAGCGTGCTGTCGGTCCGGAAGCTCACCAGCCGGTCCGTCGCGTAGGCCACGGCCCCCTTGGCGTACGTCCGCCGGTTCGTCTCCCGCTCCCCGGTCGGACTGGCGACGACGACGTGGTCGGCGTACGTCACCCAGTCCTTCGCGGTCTGCGACGGATACAGGTCCCCCGACGTCCCGCACCCCGCCACCGACTCCAGCCCCGGCCTGCCGACGAGTATCCCGGCGACGACCCCGGCGGCGGCCAGCACCGCGGCGACCGGCCGCGTCGGCAGGCGCCGGGGCATGACGGATCGTTCCCCCATGATGACAAGGCCCCCATGATCTCTGCGTCCCCTGTGCGGCGGCGGAGCTGGTCAGGATCCGCGAGCCGCGGTGATCACTTTAGGCACGGTCGAACGAAAGTGAACAAGGATCACCTTGGCCCGGCACAGAACTGTGACGCGGCCGCGGACGGCTCAGCAGCCGTCCGCGAGCGGGGAGAACTCCAGCCGGGCGTGGTCGTCCGCGGCAAGGGCATCGCCGTAGACCGACCTGCCGACCCGGTACCAGACGTCGTCGCGCCGCTTGTCGCCGTTCACGTCGTCCAGTTCCACGCACCACTTCTCGGTGCGGACGGTCTTCCGGTAGGTCTCGGTGCCGCTGTGGACCTTGGTGCAGGACCGGGACCGCTCGGTCGTGTACCAGGTACGGGTCTTGCGTCTGCTGCCGGTCCCGCTGCTGGAGGTGTGCCGGACCCGGCGCGTGGCGGTGGAGCACTCCTTGACCAGGCGGGGGCGGGTGGCCCGGGTGGTCTTCGCGGTGATGTGCCGGACGGTGTCCTTCAGGCCGTGGACGGAGTTGTCCTGGGCGGACGCGGTGCCGCCGGAGCCGGAGCCGGAGCCCGTCCCGGTCCCGGAGCCCGTGTCGTCCTGTCCGTAGGTGATGCCGTTGTCGACTCCGTCCCCGTCCCCGCCCCCGGAGCACGCACCGAGCACGCCGATCAGCATCGCGATGGCTCCGCTCACTATGAGCCGCTTTCCGAACATGAATCCCCCACCCTCGACAACCGCGCCGATCACCGCTCGGTGATCGCGCCGATTCTGCACGAGCCCCGATGCGGCGGCGGAGCAGGACAGGTATAGCGTCGCGCAGTGGACCTGAAGTGACCCGTTTCGTCCCCGACCGAAGGAGGGTGAGCCGGATGGCCGAGCTGACCGTGGGCCGGCTGCTGACGTCGTGGCAGCCGGACGTGCCGGCGCTGCTGCTGGTCGTGGCCCTGGGCGGGCTGTACGGCTGGGGCGTGCGGCGCGTGCGCGCCGGGGGCGGGTCCTGGTCTCCGGCGCGTTCCGCGGCCTTCGTGGTGCTGGGCCTGGGGGCGCTGGTCGTCGCGACGATGTCGGGCCTGGCCGTCTACGACCATGTGCTGTTCTGGCCCGCGGCCGTGCAGAACATCCTGCTCGACCTCCTGGCCCCGCTCGGCCTGGCCCTCGGCGACCCGCTGCGGCTGGCGGTGGAGGCGCTGCCGGAGGGTGCGGCGGCGCGGCTCCGCCGCGCGATGACCGGGCGCGTGGTCCGCCTCCTGACCTTCCCGCTGGTCAGCACGGCCCTCGTCCTCGCCACCGAGCTGACGGTCTACTTCACCCCGTACTTCGCCACCGCGCTGCGCGTGGGCTGGCTGCACGAGCTGATGTACCTGCACCTGCTGGTGGCGGGCTGCCTCTTCGTCGTACCGGTCCTGACCCGCGAGGAGACCCTGCCGGCCTGGTGCACCCATCCGGTGCGGGCGGCCCTGGTCTTCCTGGACGGTGTGATCGACGCGATCCCCGGGGTCGTCGTGATGACGCACGGCACGCTGATCGCCGGCGCGTGGTACCTGCATCACCACCCGTCCTGGGCTCCCGACGTCCGGCACGACCAGCAGATCGGCGGCGGCGCGATGCTGAGCATCGCCGAGCTGGTCGCCCTGCCGTTCCTGCTGGCGCTCCTCTTCCAGTGGGCGCGGGCGGAGCGCGTCCAGGCGGCGGCCCTCGACCGCCACCTGGACGAGCGGCTCGCCGTGGTTCCCGCGGCGCCTGCGGCTGTTACGGCTCCCGGCCCCGCCGCCCCGACCGCCCCCGCCGCCGAACGGGTCCGCCCCTGGTGGGAGACGGAGGAGAACGAGGTGGCCGCGAGGGTCCGACGGCAGCACGGCGAGAAGTGACGACCGGCACCGTCCACCGCTCGCCGGTTCTCCCGCTCGCCGGTTCTTCCGCTCGCCGGTTCTACCGCTGGTCGGTGCGGAAGGCGCCCGGAGTGCGGCCGGTCTCGCGGGTGAAGAACTTGCCGAAGTTGGTGGGTTCGCTGAAGCCGAGCCGGTGGCTGACGGCGGCGACCGGCAGGTCGGTGTGGGCCAGCAGCCGCTTGGCCTCCAGGGTGACCCGGGCGTCGATGAGCTGCTTGGCGGTGTGACCGGTGGCGCGTCGGCACGCGCGGTTGAGGGTCTTGAGCGAGTAGCCGAGCCGGGCGGCGTAGTCGTGGGCCTGGCGCAGGGTGGTGAAGGACCGCTCCAGCTCGTGCTGGAAGAGCCGGTACGTCTCCTGCGCGGCCGCCGGGGTCTGGGAGGACCCGTCGGAGCCGTCGGAACCGTCGCCGGAACCGCCGTCGGAGCTGCCGGTGCCGTAGGGCCCGCCGGGCAGGCGGGCCATGCGGAGCAGCACGCCGGCGAGGAGCTGGCGGAGCAGCTCTCTGGTGATCTCGGAGTCCTCGTCGTCCGCGGTGTACGCGCCGTATTCCGCCGCCAGTTCGGCGAACGCGCGGCCGAGGCGGTCGTGGTCGGCGGGGCCGAGCTGCCAGGCGGCCGGGCCGAACGGGTCGTCGGTGACGCGGGCGGTCGCCGGGAGCCGGGGCGGGAAGTCCGGGGTGAACAGGACGAGGGTGGCGTCGAGGCCGGCGGGGGTGCCGTCGGCCGCCGTGGGCAGCCGCTGCACCTGGCCGGGGCGGATGTGCAGCAGGGTGCCCGGCCGGCAGGGACGGTCGACGAAGTCGACCATGGCGGTGCCGTGGCCGCGGCGGACCAGGGTGAGGTGGTGGAAGTCGGGCCGGTGGACCCGCCGGTACTCGTCGCCGGGCAGCCGGCGGCGCAGGTCGGCGAAGGGCAGCAGCTCCAGGCCGAGTCCGGGCCGGGTGGGGTTGCGATACCCGCGTTCCAGCACCAACGGCGCCGAAGGTTGTCCCGTTTCGACCATGACCATGCCTGACTCTACCGTGCGCGGGACCGGGCCCGCCGGAAGAGTGGGGGCGTGCCGACGGACAGGCACCGGTGAGAATTCCCAGATCGGAGACATGGTTATGAGCAGCAAGGACATCGTTCTCAAGGCGGCCGGCGAGTTGTTCGGGGACCGTGACCCGGGCGCGGTGGACCGCTGGGTGGCCGCTGACTACCGTCAGCACAGCAGTCTGGCGGCGGACGGCCCGGAGGCGCTGCGCGCTCTGGTCGCCGGCCTGCCGGAGGACTTCCGTTACGAGGGCGCGCGGGTGATCGCCGACGGTGACCTGGTGGCGCTGCACGGCACGTACCACGGCTTCGGTCCCGCACCCCTGGTCGCGTTCGACCTGTTCCGGGTCGATGCGGACGGCCGGCTGGCCGAGCACTGGGACGCGCTGACGCCGGTGGTCACGGACACCGCCTCGGGCCGCTCCCAGACGGACGGTCCGACCGCGCCGTCGGACCTGGACCGGACGGAGGCCAACCGCACGCTGGTGGCCGAGTTCGCGCAGAAGGTGCTCGTCGGCGCCGACTACTCGGTCCTGACCGACTACATCTCCACCGACACCTACCGCCAGCACAACCCGGAGGCCGCCGACGGCCTGGACGGTTTCGGCGCGGCGGCCGCCAAGTGGGCGGAGCAGGGCAAGAACCTCGTCTACCGGACGGTCCACCAGATCGTCGCGGAGGGCGACCTGGTCCTGCTCCAGTCCGAGGGCGAGTTCGGCGTTCCGGTCGCCTACTGGGACCTGTTCCGGGTGGCGGACGGCAGGATCGTCGAGCACTGGGACGTCATCGCCCCGGTCCCGGCCGAACTCCCGCACTCCAACGGGCTGTTCTGACGAGCTGTTCCGCCGGGCCGTCGGGAACCGCGTGCGGTCACGCGGTCGCGAGGGACACCTCGGTCGCCTTGATCAGCGCCACGACCGGCGCACCGGCCGTCAGGCCGAGATCGCCGACCGCGTCCCTGGTGATCGCCGCGGTGAGGTCCTGGCCTCCCTCCACGGCGACCTTGACCGTGGCCATCGCCCCGCCGGTGGCCACGTCGCTGACCGTGCCGGGCAGTTGGTTGCGGATGGACACGCCGGGCACCCGGCCGGTGGCGAGCGCGACCTCGGTGGACTTCACCATCGCGCGTACGGCCGAACCCTCGGCGAGCCCCAGCTCCCGGACCGCCTCCAGGGTGATCGCGGCGGTCAGCTCCTGGCCGCCGTCGAGACGGACCTTCACGGTCGCCATCACCTCGCCCGGGGTGACGGCGGTGACGGTGCCGGGGATCTGGTTGCGGATGCTCAGGCTCATGGCGGGCCGCCTCACGGGAGAGAAAAGGGGTGGAATGTTCGGATTCATCCTGCCGTCGACTCCACAAGTTAGCCGGTCGTGCGCGGCGTGCCCGGCAGGAACCGCCCCCGGCCCACCGGAGCATCCGTAGGCGGGCAGGAGGCCACCGTGCTGCGCACATGCCTCCGCACCCCCGCGCGCACACCTCCACGCACGTACCGCATCACCCCGGCCGCACCGGGTACGTGAAGCCCATGAGAGTGGGCCTGGTGGACGCGGGGTCGAACACGGTCCGGCTGGTGGTGACCGACGCGACGGGCGGGGTGCCGCTGCCGGTGCACACCGCCAAGTGGAAGCTCCGCCTGTCCGAACAGGTCGGAGCCGACGGGCGCTTCGGGGAAGAGGCCACCGAGCAACTGGTCAAGGCGCTCCGCAAGGCCGTCGAGGTCGCCCGCCGGTGGGGCGCCCCGCAACCCCTGGCGTTCGCCACCGCCGTGGTCCGCAACGCACCCGACCGCGCGGCCGTCCTGCGGGCGGTGGCCCAGGACGCCGGGGTACGGCTGTGCGTGCTGCCCGGCGAGGTGGAGGCCGAGCTCACCTTTCTCGGCGTCCGGCGCTGGATGGGCTGGCGGGCCGGGCCCCTGGCCGTCTTCGACATCGGGGGCGGCTCCTTCGAAGTGGCCTTCGGGCGGGGCCGGATGCCGGAGTTCGCGGTCTCCCTGCCGCTCGGGGCGGGCCGGCTGACCAACGAGTTCGTCGGCCACGACGGCCCGCCGACGGCGGACGAACTGCGCGCCCTGCGCCGCCGGGCCCGTCATCAGCTGCGCGACGCCACCGCCCGCATCCGCTGGGAGCACCCGCACACCGTCGTCGCCACCTCCCGCACCTTCCAGCAGCTGGCCCGGCTGTGCGGCGCGGCCCCGGGGCGGAACGGCCCGTTCGCCGAGCGGATCCTGTTCCGGGGCGACCTGCGCCGCGCGGTCGACCGGCTGGCCGCCCTGCCGGTGACCGAGCGCTCCGGCCTGCCCGGCATCTCCGCGCCCCGGGCCCGGCAGAGCCTCGCGGGAGCGGTCGTCGGCCACACCGCGATGAAACTGAGCGGCGTGAAGAGCCTCGCGATCTGCCCCTGGGCCCTGCGCGAGGGCATCCTGCTGCGCTATCTGGAGGACGGCGCCGACTGGTGGGCCGACACGGAGGCGGCGCACGGCGCGAACCGGGACGGGGACCGGGCCAGCGGGGATCGCGACGGGGACCGGGCCAGCCGGGATCGCGACGGGGACCGCGACGGGTCGGCCGCGAACGCCGTCAGCCCGCTGCCGCTCCGGAGCACCCCGCCGACCCCGACCGCCTGACCTCGCCTACCTGACCCCGCCCACGTGGCCCTGCCCGGAGGGCCCCCTCTTCAGCGGCGCAGCCCCAGCGCCTCGGCGCCCGCGTAGCGGGCCTGGGGGCCCAGTTCCTGCTCGATGCGGACGAGTTGGTTGTACTTGGCGGTGCGGTCGGCGCGCGACAGCGAGCCGGTCTTGATCTGGCCGCAGCCGGTGGCGACGGCGAGGTCGGCGATGGTGGTGTCCTCGGTCTCGCCGGAGCGGTGGGACATGACGACCGTGTAGCCGGCGCGGTGGGCGGTGGCGACGGTGGCCAGGGTCTCGGTGAGGGTGCCGATCTGGTTGACCTTCACCAGGACCGAGTTGGCGATGCCGTCGCGGATGCCGGCCCGCAGCAGGGTCTCGTTGGTGCAGAAGACGTCGTCGCCGGTGAGCTGGCAGCGGCCGCCGAGCCGGGCGGTCAGGTCGCGCCAGCCGTCGTGGTCGTCCTCGGCCATCGGGTCCTCGACCGACGCGACCGGGTAGCGGTCGACCAGCGCGGCCAGGTACTCGGCGTGCTCGGCGGGGGAGCGGCGGACGCCCTCGCCCGTGTAGTCGTACACCCCGTCCCGGAAGAACTCCGAGCTGGCCGGGTCCATGACGAGGGTGATGTCGGTGCCCGGCTTGTAGCCGGTCTGCTCGACGGCCCGGACCACGAAGTCCAGGGCCTCCTCGGCGGTGCGCAGGTCGGGGGCGAAGCCGCCCTCGTCGCCGACGTTGACGCTGTGGCCGGCGGCGAGCAGGTTGCCGCGCAGGGTGTGGAAGACCTCCGAGCCCATCCGGACGGCCTCGGCGAAGGTCGCCGCACCGATGGGCGCGATCATGAACTCCTGGAAGTCGAGCGGATTGTCGGCGTGGGCGCCGCCGTTGACGATGTTCATCATCGGGACCGGGAGGAGCCGGGCGTCGACCCCGCCGACGTAGCGGTACAGCGGGAGGCGGTGGGCGGCGGCCGCGGCCTTGGCGGTGGCCAGGGAGACGCCGAGCAGGGCGTTGGCGCCGAGGCGGGACTTGGTGTCGGTGCCGTCCAGTTCGATCATCGTACGGTCGACGGTGGCCTGGTCCTCGGCGTCGAGGCCGACGACGGCGTCCGCGACGCTCTCGTTGACGGCGTCGACCGCCCGCAGCACCCCCTTGCCGTGGAAGCGGCCGGGGTCGCCGTCGCGGAGTTCGACGGCCTCCCGGGCGCCGGTGGAGGCCCCGGACGGGACGGCCGCGCGGCCGAGGGAGCCGTCCCTGAGTTCCACGTCCACCTCGACGGTGGGGTTGCCCCGGCTGTCGATGATCTCCCGTGCGACGACGCGGCTGATGGCGGTCACGGTGCAACTCCTCACGCTGGGCCCGCGGTTCTTCTCACCGGCGGGCTTTAAGTTCCAATCGGAAACAAAGTGAGTCCCGAAAGGGAACTTACTATGGGTGCATGAGGATGCACAACGCCGACGAGACGTGTGGCGTCGCCCGGGCCGCCCTGGTCCTGGGCGACTGGTGGAACGTGCTGGTGCTGCGGGAGGTCGCCCGCGGACACGTCCGGTTCGACGCCCTGGCCGCCGAGATCGGCCTGTCCCGGAAGGTGCTCACCGAGCGGCTCGGCGGGCTGGTCGCCCAGGGCGTCCTGCGGCGCGCCCTGTACCAGCGGCGTCCGGTGCGCTACGAGTATCTGTTCACCGACGCCGGTACGGCACTGCTCCCGGTGCTCGTCGCCATGCAGGACTGGGGTGACCGGTGGGCCCTCGGCGACGGCACGCTCACCGCGACCGCCGACGCCGACGGCGCCGAACACGCCCGTGTCCACGCCCTGCCGGGCACCCGTCTGCCGGACGGCCTCGCACTGCCCGCGACCGTGGGGACCGAACCCGGAACGGAAGGCGCCGACCTCCCCGTCGTCTCACCCGACGCCGCCGCCACCGTGCTGTTCGCCTACCCCGGCACCGGAATCGAATGGGGTCCGATCCCCGGGGCCGCCGGGTGCACCCTGGAGAACCGGCTCTTCCGGGACGCCTGGCCCGACTTCCGCCGCGCGGGTGTCGACGTGCGCGGCGTCAGCACCCAACTCCCCTACGAGCAGCAGGAGTTCGCCCGCACCGAGCGGCTCCCGTACCCGCTCCTCTCCGACGCGGCCCACCGCCTGGCCGCGGCCCTGCGCCTGCCGGTCTTCCGCGGCGCCGGCCGGCTGCGGCACAAGCGGCTGATCCTGGTCGTCGACGCCGAACGGACCGTACGCCACACGCTCTTCCCGGTCACCGACATCCCGCACGCCGTCGAGGAGAGCCTCCGGCTGGCCGCGGTCCTGCGGAACCCCGTTGCCGGGGACGACCGGGGCTGGCTAGGTTCGGCCCATGGCGGATGACGAACCCACGCGCGCGGCGCGCCTGCTCGAGGCCCAGGACAAGGCCGTACGGCTGTTCGCGGAGATCGAGAAGCGCGGGCTCGTCGCGCCCGGCGAGGGGGAGCGGGCGGTCAGCGACCGGATCCGGGACCTGGCGAACGAGCTGTTCGGCACGGTCCGGCACTGGCACAAGCGGATCGTGCGCTCGGGCCCGAACACCGTGCTGCCCTACCGGGAGAACCCGCCGGACCGGGTGATCGGCACGGACGACATCGTCTTCGCCGACTTCGGGCCGATCTTCGAGGAGTACGAGGCCGACTTCGGCCGTACCTTCGTCCTCGGCGACGACCCGGTCAAGCACCGGCTCCGCGCCGACCTCCCCCGGGTGTTCGCCGCCGGCCGGCGGTTCTTCGAGGCCGACCCGGAGATCACCGGCGCGGGGCTGTACGCCGAGGTCGAGCGGCTCGCCGAGGACGCGGGGTGGCAGCTGGGCGGCTGGCACGCCGGGCACCTGGTCGGCGAGTTCCCGCACGAGACGATCGACGGCGCCGACGTCGAGTCGTACATCACGCCCGGCAACGACACCCCGCTGCGCCGCACCGACAAGGCCGGCCGCACCTGCCACTGGATCCTGGAGATCCATCTCCTCATCCCGGAACGGCAGTTCGGCGGCTTCCACGAGGAACTGCTCACCCTCTGACCGGCCCACCCGCCGTCATGGACCCAAGTCGCCCCGTGGGCAAGGCAGATGAGACGCCCGAGTACGATCACCACGACCTCGGTCTCTCACCGTCTCCCCCCGGCGCGATGGAGTTGCCATGACCACCAACCCACAGCCGTCTCTGCCGATAGACACCAGCAAGGCACACCCCGCGCGGGTCTACGACTGGCTGCTCGGCGGCAAGGACAACTACCCGGTCGACGAGGCGGTCGGTGAGAAGCTGCCGCCCGAGGCGAGGGACGCCGCCCGGCAGAACCGTCAGTTCATGCACCGGGCGGCCGCGTGGCTCGCCCGGCAGGGCATCGACCAGTTCCTGGACATCGGCACCGGAATCCCCACCGAGCCGAACCTCCACCAGATCGTGCAGAACGTCGTGCCGTCGGCCAAGGTCGTCTACACCGACAACGACCCGATCGTCCTCCGGCACGCCGAGGCGCTGCTGATCAGCCGCCCCGAGGGAGCGACCGACTACATCCAGGCCGATGTCCGCGACCCGGAGGCGATAGTCCGGCACGCCCGGCACGTCCTGGACTTCGACCGCCCGGTCGCCCTCTCCCTCATCGCTCTCATGCACTTCATCAGCGACGAGCAGGGCGCCCACGGCATCGTCCGTGCCCTGGTCGACACCCTGCCGTCGGGCAGCTACCTGATCCTCTCGCACGCCGCGTCCGACCTGTACCCGGAACTCGTCGAACAGGTCGTCGCCGAGTACGCCAGGGGCGGCATCAAGCTCGCCTTCCGCACCCGCCCCGAGGTGGAGCGCTTCTTCGACGGCCTGGACCTGGTCCGCCCCGGCCTGGTCACGGCGACGGAGTGGTTCGCCGGCACCCCGGCCCCGGAGCCGGAGGGCAGCGGCATCTACTCGGGGGTGGCCCGCATCCGCTGAACCTGCCTGCGGGGAACAGTCCTTCAGTTCACCCCGGCCGCGGTGTGTTCCGTGGCCGGAGTGTGCGTCGTGGCCGCGGTGTGCGTCGTGGCCGGGGTGTCGTGCAGGCCGAGGCGCAGGTGCTCGACGTGGTAGAGGGCCTGCTCCAGGAGTTCGGCGACGTGGTTGTCGTAGAGGGCGTAGATGACCGAGCGGCCCCGGCGCTCGGTGGTGACCAGGCCGAGGTTGCGCAGCAGCCGCAGCTGGTGGGAGCAGGCGGACTGCTCCATGCCGACGGCGTCGGCGAGTTCGGTCGCCGCGCACGGTCCCTCCTGGAGGCGGGCCAGGATGCGCAGCCGGGACGGGGTGGCCAGCGCCTGGAGCGTGGCCGCCACATCGCCGGCGCCGACGGCTTCCAGGCGCTCGCGTGCGGTGGCGGTGTCGGTGGTCCGTCCGTCAGCTCCATGACCCATGGGCTTCATCCTACGGAGAACCATCCATGAACGTATGAATGGGTCTTCATGTGATCCTGTACGGTGGAGGGAGCGGTGCCGGGTTTCCGGTTGCCCGCAGATCCGTCATGCCCTCGTGAAGGGCCCGATCCGCCATGCCGTCGTGAAGGACCCCGATGACCTCCACCCTCGTCACACCGCCGGTCCCGGCCGGCCGAACCGCCGACGCGCACGGAGCCGCGGTGCCCCGGCGCCGTACCCGGGTCCTCGCGCTGCCCGAGGCGCGGTGGGCGGCGGTGGCCCTG
This sequence comes from Streptomyces sp. NPDC001980, assembly GCF_040296885.1. Classification (NCBI taxonomy): domain Bacteria; kingdom Bacillati; phylum Actinomycetota; class Actinomycetes; order Kitasatosporales; family Streptomycetaceae; genus Streptomyces; species Streptomyces sp. NPDC001980. The sequence goes on from NZ_JBEOYD010000009.1 coordinate 68,042, forward strand.
GTGCTGTTCCTGGCGGCGCTGCCCCTCCGGCTGACCGGCGCCCCGGCCTGGACCTGGGGCCCGCTGTACGCGCTGACCTACGCGGCCGGCGGCTGGGAACCGGGCTGGGCCGGGCTCCAGGCCCTGAAGGAGAAGACCCTCGACGTCGACCTGCTGATGGTCGTCGCGGCGCTCGGTGCCGCGGCGATCGGGCAGGTGACGGACGGCGCGCTGCTCATCGTCATCTTCGCCACTTCCGGCGCCCTGGAGTCGCTGGCCACCGCCCGCACCGCCGACTCGGTGCGCGGTCTGCTGGACCTGGCTCCGGCCACCGCCACCCGGATCGGGGGCGACGGCACCGAGGCCGCCGTGGCCGTGGCGGAGTTGCGCGTCGGCGACACGGTCCTGGTACGGCCCGGCGAGCGCATCGGGGCCGACGGCCGGGTGGTGGACGGGGCCGGTGACGTCGATCAGGCGACCATCACCGGCGAACCCCTGCCGGTGGCCAAGGAGCCGGGCGACGAGGTCTTCGCCGGAACCCTCAACGGCACCGGTGCGCTGCGGGTCCGGGTCGAGCGCGTCGCCGCCGACTCGGTGATCGCCCGGATCGTGCGGATGGTCGAGGAGGCGTCGGAGACCAAGGCACCCACCCAGTTGTTCGTCGAGAAGGTCGAACAGCGCTACTCGCTCGGCATGGTGGCCGCGACCCTCGCCGTCTTCCTCGTGCCGCTCGCCTTCGGCGCCGCGCCGGCCGGCGCGCTGCTGCGGGCCATGACCTTCATGATCGTCGCCTCGCCGTGCGCGGTCGTCCTCGCCACCATGCCGCCGCTGCTGTCGGCGATCGCCAACGCGGGACGGCACGGTGTGCTGGTCAAGTCCGCGGTGGTCATGGAGCGGCTCGGCGAGGTCGACGCGGTCGCCCTCGACAAGACCGGCACGCTGACCGAGGGCACCCCGCGCGTCACCGACGTCCGGCCGCTGCCGGGCTCCGGTCCGGACGAGGCCGAGCTGCTCACCCTGGCCGCCGCGGCCGAGCACCCCAGTGAACACCCGCTGGCCCGTGCCGTCGTGGACGCGGCACGGGAGAGGGGCCTGGCCCTGCCGGCGGCCGAGGGCTTCGGCTCGACGCCCGGCGTGGGAGTCCGGGCCACCGTGGGCTCCCGCGCGGTCGTGGTCGGGTCTCCCGCGCGGCTGCTCGCCGGTGCCGGGGACGCCGACTCGGCACGTGCGTCGGTCCTCGGCGCCGAGCTGGAGGACGGCGGCCGGACCGCCGTCCTGGTCATGGCGGACGGCAAGCCTCTCGGTGTCCTCGGGATCGCCGACCGTCTTCGCCCGGACGCCACGCCCACGGTCGCCTCCCTCACGGCGCTGACCGGAACGGCACCTCTCCTGCTGACCGGCGACAATCCGCGCGCCGCGGCCCTGTTGGCCGCCGAGGTCGGCATCGGGGACGTGCGCGCCGGGCTGCTCCCCGAGCACAAGGTGCGAGCGGTCCGGGAACTGGAGGAGTCCGGACGCAAGGTGATGGTCGTCGGCGACGGCGTCAACGACGCGCCCGCGCTGGCCGCGGCCCACACCGGTGTCGCGATGGGCCGGGCGGGCTCGGACCTGGCGCTGGAGACCGCCGACGCGGTCGTCGTCCGCGACGAACTCGCCACCGTCCCGGCCGTGATCTCGCTGTCCCGGCGGGCTCGCAGGCTCGTCGTCCAGAACCTGGTGATCGCGGGAGTGTTCATCGCCGCCCTGGTCGTCTGGGACCTGGCCGGGACCCTCCCCCTGCCACTCGGCGTGGCGGGCCACGAGGGCTCCACCGTCGTCGTCGGCCTCAACGGACTCCGCCTGCTGCGCGAGGCCGCCTGGAAGCGGGCTGCCCGGTGAGCCGCCGCAGGACGTCATCGGGCGGGTGGACGGATCTCCGGAATGCCGTTGCTTCCGGGAGAGCCCTGCCTCTGTGCCCCCCACACTCACCGACCGAGATCAATCGCAGGCCGGCCCTTTAGGGTCGGCGGCATGACGACACCCCTTGCCGGCAGTGCCTTCGACTCGCTCCGCCTCGACGCCGTGCCCGACCAGGAGACGTTGCGCCGGGCTTACGCACTGCCCAGCGACGCGGCCGTGCGCAAGCAGATGACCGAACTCACCGAGCAGACCCGGCGGTTGATCGGCTGCTCGCCGCTGGTCCTGGTCGCCAGCGCGGACGCGGAGGGCAACTGCGACGTCTCCCCGCGCGGCGGTCCCGCCGGGTTCGTCGCCGTCCTGGACGCACGGACGGTGGCGATACCGGACGCGACCGGCAACAAGCGTCTGGACACCCTGCAGAACGTCGTCGCCACCGGACGGGCCGGGCTGCTGTTCGTCATCCCGGGGCGCACCACGACGCTCAGGGTGAACGGCCGGGCCTGCGTCTCCACCCGCCCGGAGCTGCTGTCCCAGCTGACCGCCGTGGGCAAGCCGCCGGCCAGCGCGCTGGTGGTGGGGATCGAGGAGGTCTACCCGCACTGCCCCAAGTCGCTGCTGCGCAGCGGGGCCTGGAAGCCGGAGCAGTGGCCGGCCGCGGATGCCCAGCCGACCTCGGCCGAGGTGACGCTGGCCCAGCTGCGGATGCCGGAGCTGACGATCGCCGACATCGAGCAGGCGGAGGCGGATTCGCTGAAGTACCGGTACGAGTGACGGACCGGGCGGGGTATCAGGAACCCGGCTCGTGCGGCCCGTCCGACTCCTCCTCCTGGTAGGAGTAGCGCTGTGCCTTCCAGGGGTCGGCGAGGTTGTGGTACCCGCGTTCCTCCCAGAACCCGCGCCGGTCCGCGGTCATGTACTCGATCACGGCCCGGGCACGTCGTGCTGTTGGATCGGGCGACCGGCGCTCACGGATCGGGCTGTCCTCGATCAGGCGGCACAGCTCTGTGCCCCTGGAACACGTCGGGCCACCTGGCATTGAGCCTGACTGGGCGCTCGGATTCCTGAAAACTCCGCAGTGGTCAATGCGGTGGGGGACGCAGGGACGGTGGCCGGCCGTCTTGGGATGATCGACGGCTCGGCCGGCTCACGCCTGGAACTCGGTGAGATCGATGGCGTGAACGCGCAGCGGATAGCCGTGCACCGGGTGCACCGTCTCACGCTCCGGCGCCATGCCGAGCTTGCGGATGACGTTCTCGGAGGCGTCGTCGCCCAGCCGGTTGATGCTGATGACGCGGTCGAGGCCGCGGTCCTGGAGCGCGAATTCCAGCGTGGCATGGGCGGCTTCGGACGCGTATCCCTGACCCCAGAACTGTGAACCGTGCCGCCAGCTGATCGCCACGGCGGGCAGTACCTCCGGCAGGAACTCGGGCACGGACAGACCCGTGAAGCCGGCGAGCTCCCCCGAAGCCAGGAGCTCGACGGCGAAGAGTCCGAAGCCCTCCTCGTCCCACTCCTCCTCCCACCGCTCGATGGCTTCTGCGGTGTGGTCCAGGTCGCGCACAGAGCCGTCATCGATCCAGCGCATGACCTGAGGGTCCGCGTTGATGTCCGCCATGGGCGCGAGGTCGTCGTCATGCCAGCGACGGAGGAGCAGGCGGGGTGTACGGATCTCGGTCATGGCGCTCATCCTGCCGAAGGCAACGGCCTCATGGGTAATCGCCGCCGACCCGTGCCGCCGGGGTCCGGAACGGCCCGGACCCCGGACGAGCAGCACATTCGCACGTGCCTGCCGACCGTGTGCGGCCACATGGCGGCGGCCGCACACGTGTCGAGCGCAGGGCTCGGCCGGTATGTGGACGGCAGCGTCCGCGCCGATGCCGCGAACGGTCATGCTGCGGAAATCGAGTTCTGCCGTCTGATCGGCACGGCCTACGCTTCCGTGATCGATGACACCGCATATCCAACGGAATGGGGGCCTTGGTGTGGGCGTGAACAGCGGCAGCGGCCTTGCATCGTGGGAACGGTTGCCTGGCTACGTCTTCCGGCCGTATCGCGGCCACAACGACCATGGCGCGATGGCCGCTGTGCGGCTGGGCTGTGCACAGCGGGATCGGACCGACGCCCGCTCGGTTGTGGAGGGGCTCCCGACGGCAGCCGAGATCGCCGAATCCTGCGCCAAGCTGGACGACCCGTCCGAGAACCAGGTCCTGGTGGAGCACGACGGTGGCGTCGTCGGCTACTCGACGATCAGGTGGTGGCAGGAGCGGGACGGGACGTGGTTGTACCTGCACCGCGGCTACCTGCTGCCCGAGCACCGCGGCCAGGGCATCGGCTCGGCCATGCTCAACTGGGCAGAAAGCCGTATCCGCCGGCTCGTGCATCAGCACGGAACCGCACAAACGGCTGTGATCGGTGCGAATGCCATGACCTCCGAACAGGAGGCAACGGCGCTGCTGCTCGAAACTGGATACCGGCGTGTCTTCAGTCTGGTGGAGCTGGAGCTGTCCGATCTTCGACAACTCCCCGACGAAAGGACGTTGCCGGCCGGCATCCGAATCGGTGCGGTCGATCCGGGCCACTACCGCGCGGCCTGGAAGACGGTCGTCGATTCGTACGCAGATGCCGCTTTCACCCAGCGGTGGACGTTCGAGAGCTTCCTCGCCACTGCCGACCCAACCTGCTGGCGGGCTGCTCGGGATGGGGAAAGTACGGCCGGGGTCGCCCTGTGTTCCATCCGTCGGCACGACCCAACTGTGGGCGAAGTCGAAGAACTGAGCGTCCGGGCAGAGTCAAGGCGTCTGGGCCTTGGGCGGGCCCTGCTGCTGGACGGGGTGCGATGTCTTCGCGAGCACGGTGCGAAGACCGCCCGGTTGTACACCGGGACCGCGAATCCGCACCGATCCTACGACCTCTACGAGAGCGTGGGCTTCCGGCGCCAGAACGAGTACGTCCGCTACCGCAAGTCGATCGCCGTCTGATCCGACAGAGGAAACTCCGCAGCACCCTGACGGTGCGGATTGCCGAAGACAGATGGGGCAGGCGTTGGTCCCAGGCCGCGAGGACTGACTGCAAGTTCGCGGGTGGCCTGGTAGAGGCTCAGGCCGGCGCCGTCCCTTTTGGGGACCGGGTGATGTGCTGGAAAAGCCGCCGTGTCTCCGATACACCCCGCCCCACCGGCGCTGGCCCGCCCACGCGAACGGCTCGCACACGCCTTCACGGAAGCCGAGGCGGAAGACCCCCGCCACCAAAAAGGGCGAGGCCCGAAGACCCCGCCCACCCCGCAAGAAACCCCAGATCAGGGCCACACCAGGCAATAAGGCTGATGCCCCGCCTCATGCAGCCGATGCGAGAAGTCCTGCCACTCGTGCAGCAGCTGGTACACGTTGAACGCGTCCCTCGGGCCGCCCCGGTCCGGGACCGTCGACCAGATGAAGGCGGCCGCGCCGACCGCTTCCTCGCCTATGCCGCGCAGGGGGTCGACCACCGTCATGGGGAGCTTGACCACGGCGTAGTCCGGGTGCAGGACGACCAGCTCCAGCGGCGGCACCTTGTGCAGAGGCACGCCTTCGATGCCCGTCAGCACCATCGCGGCCATCGTCTCCGGCTTGATCTTCGTGAACATGCCGTTCATGCCGAGCTCGTCGCCGCCGAGTTCCTCGGGGCGCATCGAGATCGGGACCCGGGCCGCGGTCGCGCCGTCCGGTGCGCCGAAGTATTTGTACGTCACCCCCACCCGACCACCATTCCTGCTCCCGGTCTGCAGACGGTCGATCCGCCGATCGCTCCGCTGGTCCCGATCCCTCTGATCGCGGTCCCGCTGATCGATACGTCGGTCGCGCCGCTCCGACTCACTCTGGACGCCTTGTTCATGACGTGCTGATTCGGTCGATTCCTCCGCGTCGCGCCGGTGCTTTCCCCGTTGGGCACGTCGAGGACCCAGGTCATCGGTCCCCTCGCCCAGTCCGCCACCGCGATGCATATCTCCACCCGACTGCTTTTCTAGGACGCGTGGCCCCCGCCGCGCAACCCGATCATCGTGTCAGTGACCTCCCCCACGGCCGCCCGCCGAAACGTGCGTCGAAACATCAGTCCGCAGGATCTTTACAGCCTCCGGCCGCCTGCGTACCGGATGAGCTGGGTGTATCGGGTCACAGTCTCGCAGATGCCCCGGGCGCTGTGCGGGGACCGCCGTCCTCCGCTGTGAGAGGACCGCCCTCCTCCGCCTACCCTGAGGAGGTCACCCAGCATCCGGAGTCCGAGAAGTCGGAGAAGCCGCACGTCATGAGTGCCCAGAGCGAAACGCCCTATCCCTACGACGCGCCCGTCTCACAGGCGCTCTTCGACCGCGCCTCCGCCGTCACGCCGGGCGGCGTGAACTCCCCGGTGCGCGCCTTCCGCGCCGTCGGCGGCACCCCCCGGTTCATGGTCTCCGGCAAGGGGGCCTACCTCACGGACGCCGACGGGCGCGAGTATGTCGATCTTGTGTGCTCCTGGGGGCCGATGATCCTCGGGCACGCGCACCCCGAGGTCATCGCCGCCGTCCAGGAAGCCGTCTCCCGCGGTACCTCCTTCGGTACCCCCGGTGAGGGCGAGGTCGCTCTCGCGGAGGAGATGGTCGCCCGGATCGAGCCCCTGGAGCAGGTGCGGCTGGTCAGCAGCGGGACGGAGGCGACCATGTCCGCCATCCGGCTCGCCCGCGGGTTCACCCGGCGCACCAAGGTGATCAAGTTCGCCGGGTGTTATCACGGACACGTCGACAGCCTCCTGGCCGCCGCCGGGTCCGGTGTCGCCACCTTCGCGCTGCCCGACACCCCCGGTGTCACCGGTGCGCAGGCCGGCGACACGATCGTGCTGCCGTACAACGACCTGGAGGCGGTGCAGGAGGCCTTCCACCGGCACCCGGGGGAGATCGCCTGCGTGATCACCGAGGCCTCGCCGGGGAACATGGGCGTCGTGCCGCCCGGGCCCGGGTTCAACCAGGGGCTGAAGAACGCCTGCCGCGAGAACGGCGCCCTGTACATCTCCGACGAGGTCATGACCGGGTTCCGGACGAGCCGGGCCGGGTGGTTCGGGATCGACGGAGTCGTGCCCGACCTGATGACTTTCGGGAAGGTCATGGGGGGTGGCTTCCCGGCCGCCGCCTTCGGCGGGCGGGCGGACGTCATGGCGCACCTCGCCCCGGCCGGGCCCGTCTACCAGGCCGGCACCCTCTCCGGGAACCCCGTCGCCACCGCCGCCGGGCTCGCCCAGCTGCGGCTGCTCGACGACGCGGCGTACGACAAGGTCAACGCCGTGTCGGAGCAGATCCGGGGGCTCGTCGGCGAGGCGCTGAACAAGGAGGGCGTCGCGCACCAGGTGCAGGCCGCCTCCAACATGTTCTCGGTCTTCTTCACCAACCGTCCGGTGCGCGACTACGAGGACGCGCGGGGCCAGGAGTCCTTCCGGTTCACCGCCTTCTTCCACTCCCTCCTCTCCGACGGCGTCTACCTGCCGCCGTCGTCCTTCGAGTCCTGGTTCGTCTCCACGGCCCATGACGAGCGGGCCATCCAGAAGATCGCCGACGCCCTTCCGGCGGCGGCCCGAGCGGCCGCGGAGGCCACGGCAGCATGAGCGAGCAGAGCGAGCAGCAGGACATCACCGTCGTGCATGTGATGCGGCACGGGGAGGTGGCCAATCCGGAGGGGGTGCTGTACGGGAGACTTCCCGGCTACCACCTCTCCGAGCTCGGCCGGCAGATGGCCGACCGGGTCGCCGAGCACCTCGCCCCGCGGGACGTGACGTACGTCGTCGCCTCGCCGCTGGAGCGGGCGCAGGAGACCGCCACCCCGATCGCCAAGGCGCACGGGCTCGACCTCGCCACCGACGAGCGGCTCATCGAGGCCGAGAACATCTTCCAGGGCAAGACCTTCGGCGTCGGCGACGGGGCGCTGAAGAAGCCCGCCAACTGGAAGTACCTCGTCAACCCGTTCCGGCCGTCCTGGGGCGAGCCGTACGTCGACCAGGTCGTGCGGATGAAGACCGCGCTGGACACGGCCAAGGACCGCGCGCGCGGTCACGAGGCCGTGCTGGTCAGCCATCAGCTGCCGATCTGGATCCTGCGGTCGTTCGTCGAGAACCGCCGGCTCTGGCACGACCCGCGCAAGCGGCAGTGCACCCTCGCCTCCCTGACGACTTTCACATACGAGGGCGACAGGATCGTTTCCGTCGGCTACTCCGAGCCCGCCATCGACCTCGTCCCGGCCCACCTCCGCGCCGGCGCCAAGCCGGTGAAGGGGAAGGACAAGGCCTTCGGGGCCTGAACTCCGCGCCGCTCAAACCGGCTTCATGAGATTAGTCTGAAAATATGTGGTTCCTTGTGGAACCTCCCTGTTCGTCCCGCCCTCTGAGTGGGTGACCACCAGAGGACGTGACGAATCGGGGAACCATGCGGACCTTCACCCGAAGGGGAATGCTCGGCGTCAGCGCAGGTGCCGCGGCCGGACTGGGCCTCGCCGGCTGCGGGACCACTCACACATCGTCGGACGGGACGACCCATGCCGGCGGTTCCAGCGGGACGCCCTCCGGAAAGCCCAAGCCCAACGCCCGCCCCCTCGGCGACGGCTCCACCGCCAACACCGGCAAGCAGCCCCACCAGCCCGGCGCCCCCGAGCCGCTGGAGCCCGGCCAGACCCCGCCGCAGTTCGTGATCTTCTCCTGGGACGGCGCCGGCGAGGTCGGCACCGGCCTCTTCCCGCGCTACCTCGACCTGGCCAAGGAGCACGGCGCGTCCATGACCTTCTTCCTCTCGGGGCTGTACCTGCTCCCCGAGTCGAAGAAGCGGCTCTACGACCCCCCGAACAACCCCCGCGGCGCCTCCGACATCGGCTACCTCACCGACGAGCACATCAAGGCGACGCTCACCAACGTCCGCCGGGCCTGGCTTGAGGGGCACGAGATAGGCACTCACTTCAACGGCCACTTCTGCGGCGGCTACGGCACCGTCGGCAACTGGACGCCCAAGCAGTGGCGCAGCGAGATAGACCAGGCCAAGGCGTTCGTGAAGGAGTGGCGGACCAACTCCGGCTGGACCGACCTGCCCCCGCTCCCCTTCGACTACGACAAGGAGCTGGTCGGCGGCCGTACCCCCTGCCTGCTCGGCCAGAACAACCTGCTGCCCACCGCCCGCGAGCTCGGCTGGCGCTACGACGCCTCCTCGCCCGGCGGCCGCCAGGTCTGGCCGGAGAAGAAGCTGGGCATCTGGGACCTGCCGCTGCAGCAGATACCGTTCCCGGGCCGCTCCTTCGAGGTCCTCTCCATGGACTACAACATGCTCGCCAACCAGTCGGTCAACTCGACCAAGGCCCCCGCCTACAACTACCCGGGCTGGCGGACCCAGTCGGCCCAGGCGTACATAGCGGGATTCCAGCGGGCATACACGACAAACCGTGCACCGTTCTTCATAGGCAACCACTTCGAGCAGTGGAACGGCGGCATCTACATGGACGCCGTCGAGCAGGCCTTCAAGCACATCGCCCGGGAGAAGGAGAAGGGCGCCGACGTGCGCCTGGTCTCCTTCCGGCAGTTCGTGGACTGGATGGACGTACAGAAGCCGGAGGTGCTGGCGAAGCTGCGCACGCTGGACGTGGGGCAGCAGCCGGCCGGTGGCTGGAAGACCTTCCTCAAGCAGGGTGCGGCGGCCTGAAACGGGGCGAATCCCGGACCCAGGGGGGTGCGCAAGATCCTCAGAACGGGCATGCGAAACTTTTCACATGAGTACCCGTAGCCGCGCCCTCCTGCTCGGCGCCACGGCCGCCGCGGCGGCCCTGACCCTGTCCGCGTGCGGCAACGGCGGCACTTCCGGCGGAGGCGGCAACACCAACTTCGTCACCGGCAAGGACGGCATCGACACGGTTGCGGAGGGCCACCGCGCGGCGGCCCCCGACCTGTCCGGCAAGACCATCGACGGCAGCACCCTGGACGTCGCCGACTACAAGGGCAAGGTCGTCGTCATCAACGTCTGGGGCTCCTGGTGCAGCCCCTGCCGGGCCGAGGCGCCCAACTTCGCCGCCGTCGCCAAGGAGTACGCGAGCAAGGGCGTCCAGTTCGTCGGCATCAACACCCGCGACACCAGCACCGGTTCCGCGGTCGCCTTCGAGAAGCAGAACGGCATCGACTACCCGAGCCTGTACGACCCGACGGGCAAGCTGATGCTCCGCTTCAAGAAGGGCACGCTCAATCCGCAGGCCATCCCCTCCACCCTGGTACTCGACCGGCAGGGGAAGATCGCGGCGCGCTCGCTGGCGGCGCTCAGCGAGGAGAGCCTGCTGAAGATGGTCAAGCCGGTCGTCGCGGAGAAGTGACGTGAGCGCACTCCTCACGGTCGCGGCCGCGACAGACGGACCGAACGCGACCGTCATGAACGGCGCGCTGCTGCTCGCCCTGCCGATCGCCCTGCTCGGCGGGCTCGTCTCCTTCTTCTCCCCGTGCGTGTTGCCCCTGGTCCCCGGCTATCTCTCGTACGTCACGGGCGTCGCCGGCACCGACCTGGCCGAGGCCCGGCGCGGCCGGATGGCCACCGGTGCCGCGCTCTTCGTGCTCGGCTTCACCGTCGTCTTCGTGTCGAGCGGGGCCCTGTTCGGCTACTTCGGCCAGGACCTCCAGGAACAGTCCGGGACTCTCAACAAGGTCCTCGGCGTCCTGATGATCGCCATGGGCCTGTTCTTCATGGGCCTCATGCCCTGGTTCACCCAGCGCGAGTTCCGCTTCCACAGGCGGCCGGTGGCAGGTCTGGTCGGGGCGCCCCTGCTCGGCGCGCTCTTCGGGATCGGCTGGACCCCGTGCATCGGCCCGACGCTCGCCGCCGTGCTGAGCCTCTCCTCCCAGCAGGGCAGCGCGGGCCGCGGTGCCATACTGACCGTCGCCTACTGCCTGGGCCTCGGTGTGCCCTTCGTGCTCACGGCGATCGCCTTCCGCAAGGCACTCGGCGCCTTCGGGTGGGTCAAGCGTCATTACGTGTGGGTGATGCGGATCGGCGGCACGATGATGATCGTGACCGGTCTGCTGCTGCTGACGGGCGCCTGGGACCGTCTCGTGCAGGACATGCAGTCCTGGTCCGCCGGCTTCACTGTGGGGATCTGATCGATGAGCAAGACCGAAACCGACAACAGCGAGCCGGACCTCGGCGCGGCGGGCTCCCAGCTCTCCACCGCCCCCGCCGAGCCGCCGGCCGCCCCCGGGCTCGGGGTCGTCGGCTGGGCCCGCTGGTTCTGGCGGCAGCTCACCTCGATGCGGGTCGCGCTGCTGCTGCTCCTGCTGCTGTCGCTGGGCGCGATCCCCGGCTCGCTGATCCCGCAGAGCGGCGCCGACATCAACAAGGTCGCCGAATTCCAGAAGGCCCACAAGACGCTGTCGCCGGTCTACGACAAGCTCGGCCTGTTCCACGTCTACAGCTCGGTGTGGTTCTCGGCGATCTACATCCTGCTGTTCGTCTCGCTCGTCGGCTGCATCATCCCCCGCGCCTGGCAGTTCGTGGGCCAGCTGCGCGGCCGCCCGCCGGGCGCCCCGAAGCGGCTGGACCGGCTCCCCGCGTACACGACCTGGCGGACCACGGCCCAGCCGGAGGAGGTCCGCGAGGCGGCCCTCAAGCTGCTGAAGAAGCGGCGCTTCCGCTCACACCTCGCCGGGGACGCGGTCGCCGCCGAGAAGGGCTACGTCCGAGAGTTCGGCAACCTGGTCTTCCACATCGCGCTGATCGTGCTGCTGATCGCCTTCGCCTCCGGCCAGATGTACAAGTCGGACGGCACCAAGCTGGTCGTCGAGGGCGACGGGTTCGCCAACTCGATCCTCCAGTACGACGACTTCAAGTCCGGCTCCATGTTCAGCACCGACGACCTGGTGCCGTTCAGCTTCGACCTGAAGAACTTCCACGCCACCTACCAGACCAGCGGCCCCAGCAAGGGCACGGCGGTCTCCTTCGCCGCGGACGTCGACTACAGCGAAGGGGCCTACGGCAAGTCGAAGCGGACCACCATCAAGGTGAACGAGCCGCTGCACATCGACGACGCCAAGGTCTACCTCGTCAGCCACGGCTACGCGCCCGTCATCACCGTCCGCGACAGCAAGGGCGAGGTCGTCTACCACGACGCCGTCCCGCTGCTCCCGCTCGACAGCAACGTCACCTCCCAGGGCGTGGTGAAGGTGATGGACGGCTACCAGAACGCCAAGGGCGTCGGCGAACAGCTCGGCATCTCGCTGTTCTTCCTGCCGACCTACGCCGGCGGTTCCTCGGTGCTCTCCAGCTTCCCGGCACTGGACAACCCGGTGCTGAACCTGACGCCGTACCACGGCGACCTGGGCGTCAACTCGGGCATCCCGCAGAGCGTGTACCAGCTCGACAAGACCCACATGAAGGAGTTCAAGGACTCCAAGGGAGCGCAGTACCGGGACAACCTGAAGCCCGGCCAGACCATGCAGCTGCCGAACGGCGCCGGGTCCGTGACGTTCGAGAAGGACGTCAAGGAATGGGCCGGCTTCGAGATCGTCCAGGAGCCCGGCAGCGGCTGGGCGCTGGGCGGTGCCCTCTCCGCGATCTTCGGTCTGGCCGCCTCGCTGTTCATCCAGCGCCGCCGCGTGTGGGTGCGCGCGGTGCAGGGCCCCGACGGCGTGACGGTGGTCGAGATGGGCGGGCTGGGCCGCAGCGAGTCCGCGAAGGTGCCCGAGGAACTCGGCGACCTCGCCGGAATCCTCTACGACCAGGCGCCGGGCGCCCCCGAGCCCGACGACACCACTGACGACGACCCCGCAGAATCCCCCGACCCCGAAGTCGTACCTGCCGAAGGGGCTGAGAAGCGATGACTTCCGCCGCCGCAACCGCGCTCGACGCAACCACCCTCGCCGCGACCAACGAGCATCTGGCGAGCATGAGCAACACGCTCGTCTACTCCTCGATGGCCGTCTACACGCTGGCGTTCTTCGCCTACATCTTCGAGTGGCTGCTCGGCAGCCGCAGCCGGGTGGCGCGCACCGCCAACGCGCTCACCACCCAGGCGGAGGCGAAGAAGGCGCCCGCCGTCACGGTCAAGAAGGCCGGCGGCACCGCCGTACTGGAGCGTCCGCAGGTGGTCGTCCGGTCCGCGGCGGGCTCGCGGGACGTGCCGGACGGGCCCGGCGCGCACGGCGGCGACGAACAGGGCGACCTCTACGGCCGGATCGCGATCTCCCTCACGGTCCTCGCCTTCCTCGTGGAGCTGGCGGGAGTGGTCACCCGCGCGGCCTCCGTGCAGCGGGCGCCGTGGGGCAACATGTACGAGTTCAACATCACGTTCTCCACGGTCGCGGTCGCCGTCTACCTGACGCTCCTCGCCCTGAAGAAGAACGTCCGCTGGCTCGGCCTCTTCCTGATCACCACGGTCCTGCTCGACCTCGGCCTCGCGGTCACCGTCCTCTACACGGCGAGCGAGCCGCTGGTCCCGGCCCTGCACTCGTACTGGCTGTACATCCACGTCTCGACGGCGATCTTCTGCGGCGCGGTCTTCTACGTCGGCGCGGTGGCCACGATCCTCTACCTCTTCAAGGACGCCTACGAGAGCAAGCTGGAGAACGGCGGCAGGCCCGGCAGCTTCGCCACCTCGGTCCTGGAGCGCCTCCCCGCCTCGGCCTCGCTCGACAAGTTCGCCTACCGCGTCAACGCGGCCGTCTTCCCGCTGTGGACCTTCACGATCATCGCGGGCGCGATCTGGGCGGGCAGCGCCTGGGGCCGCTACTGGAACTGGGACCCCAAGGAGACCTGGTCCTTCATCACCTGGGTCGCCTACGCCTGCTACCTGCACGCCCGCGCCACCGCCGGCTGGAAGGGCCGCAAGGCCGCCTACCTGGCGATGATCGCCTTCGGCTGCTGGCTCTTCAACTACTACGGCGTCAACATCTTCGTGACCGGCAAGCACTCGTACGCGGGCGTCTGACCCCGTTGCGGCCGAGGCCGGTTCCCGTGACCCAGGTCACGGGAACCGGCCTTCGTCGTACGACAGGCAAGAGGACGTGGACACACATCTGCGAAGACGCATCCGTGCCGGAGACCACGACGCCTTCGCCGCCCTGTTCGACACGTACGCGCGCTCGGTCTACAACCACGCCTACCGCCTGACCGGAGACTGGACCACCGCCGAGGAAGTGAGCGGGTGTACGACCTGCACGGCAGGTCGCTGGGCGGCACGTCGATCATCCGGCGGGCCGTGGTCGACAAGGCCGGGGAACGTCCCTAGGGGTGCGGATCCCGGGGGCCGGGGTCAGGCTGGTGTCATGGCCGGTTCCATAGAACAGGGCACCAGTCAGACCCACGGGAGAACGCACATCCTCCACTTCCTGGTACGACTGCCGAGATCGACGGACCAGGTCTGGCCGAGCCTCTCCACCCCGGAGGGCTTGGCCGCCTGGTTCATCCCGGTCGACGTCCTGCAACCGAGACTGGGCGGCACGGTCACCCTCGGTGATCTGGGCACGGGCACGGTGACCGCCTGGGACGTCGACCGGATCGCGGAGTACACGGTGGAGGGCGGCGGCAGAATCCGCTTCCACCTGGAGCGCGACGGGGCCACCGGCAGCGCCCTGCGCTTCACGCACGAGTTCAAGGGCGAGGGCGAGACGGAGCCGGCGTGGCGGGCCAGATTCGAGCGTCTGATCGACACCCTGAACTCTTGAGGCGCCTCGGCTGAAGCGCCCCGAAAGGGGCGCGGGGAACTGCGCGACCAGCCCCCACGCACCCGCAGATCACGACGGCGGCAGACACTCCCCACTGGGCGGCTTCCCCTCCGGCCACGCAATGGTCACGAACCGTGACCCACCCTCCGCCCGCAGCTCTACGATCGGCACCGCCTTGTCATACGGATTCCCGTGTGCGTCCAGGCAGATCCACCCGCTCGCCCCGTCCACCCGCAGCGACCCCTTCACCTGCGGCCACTGCAACCCCACGTCGGCCAGCGCCGGCACGGACCTCCCCGCCGGCACCGCCTCGCGAATGCCGTGCACCGCGAGCCGCATCGCGTCGTAGGCGATGATCAGCTGCCCGTCCTCCAGGGCGACCGGCCCGATCGGCCCCACCGGCGCCTTCTCCGCGCTCTTCAGCAGCCCGGTCAGCGCCGCCATGTCCGCCGCCGAACCGCCCGTCTTCGGGCTCCCCTCGTCCCACGCGTCCGGATGGGCGAGGGCGGTGTAGCGGACGGCGAGGTTGTGCCGCAGGGCACTGCGGTCCAGCTTCGCCTCACCGGTCAGGTACGACCCCTCGTCCCCGGTCAGCACCGTGAACTTCCGGTCCTGGCAGCCCCGTCCGCCCAGCGCGTTGATGAACTGCCGCAGCTGGGTGTGGCGGCCGGCGAAGAGGATCGTGTCCGTCGACCGCGAGGTGTCGCAGACCAGGTTGGTGATCTGCCGGAAGGTGTTCGCGGTGGTCCCCTCCTGGCTGCGGTCGGCCGGCGGCGTGAACGGCTGCGGCTCGTACGGCGAGCCCTTGATCAGCGCCGCGAACGACGTCTGGAGCGTCCGCGTGTACGGGTCGCCCGGCTTGTCGTAGACGAGCAGCGCCCGGCCCGCGCCGACCTTCGCGAAGGAGGCGAGGGCGCGGGCCTCGTCGGTGTTGGTGGGGGAGACCCGGGCCAGCCCGGGGTAGGGGTCCTTGCCGCCCTGCCCGTTGGCGAGGTCGTCGGCGGTGATCGACGAGCCGACCACCGGGATGCCCAGCCGGGTCAGCTCCTTGATGGCCATCTTGTTGTTGTCGGTGCTCTGCCCGACCCCGGCGACCGCCCGCAGCCGGTCCGTGCCGCCGGTCATGCCCGCCAGCTGCGTGACCATCCGCTGCCAGTACTGGCTGGTCGAACCGGGGTTGGCCAGCACCAGCCGGATCGCCGGGGACTGGCCGTTGGAGTCGTGGTTGGCCTGGTACTGGGCGAGGTAGGCGCCCTGGAGCTCGTGCTGGATGTCGGCGAGGCTGGCCGCGGCCGTCGCGGTGTACGGCAGCATCACCGCGACCGTGACGTACCTCCCGGGCTTCAGGCGGGAGTTCTCCCGGGCGATCGCCTGCACGGTGTTCCGCAGCCGCGGCTGCCCGAAGTCGTACGCGGCCGTCGCCACGCCCACGCACTCGTCGCTGCCCTCGGGGCGGGCCACCCCCGGCGCGCAGGACCGGTCGTCGTGGACCACCGCCCGTACCCCGACGACCAGCCCGGCGAGCACCGCGGCCGTGACCAGCAGGGCCAGATAGCGACGGAGCGGAATCTCCCAGACGCCCTCACGCAACCACGTGCCCACGCCCCGCCCCGCCATCACGCCACCCCGCTCCGCTCGTCGTCACCCGCGTCACCCTCGTCGTCGTCCCCGTCCTCCCCGTCCGCCGCCGGCGGGCGCCCGGCCAGCGCGGCCGCCGGCCAGTCCCGGGAGGCCCGCCACAGCAGCGCGTTGCCGGCCGGCCGCAGGTTGGACAGCTGCTCCAGCTCGAAGCGCAGCCGGTCGCCGACCTTCGGGTCGGGCAGCACCAGCGGGTCGGTCAGCAGCCACACCGCGTGCAGCAACCGCCGTATCCGCAGATGCAGTACGGCGTCCACGCCGTCCGGAACGCGCTGCTGGGCGTCCGTGCGGCCGAGCGCCACCGCCGCCCGCCGGTCGCCGTGGCCGGTGAAGTCGCGGCCCTCGGCGTCATGGGCGTGGAAGTAGGGCGCGGCGGCGATGAACCGCAGGGTCTGCAGCCAGCTGCGGGTGTCCAGCACCGGGAAGCTCTCGCGCAGGTGGGCGACGGCCGGTCCGGTCTGTCCCAGCGCCAGTTGGTGGTGCAGCCGGAAGCGGGCGTGCCCGTCCGGCCGGTCCTCGGTGTAGTACGCGATCAGCGTCTCGTGGGCGGTGCGCCAGCCGCTGTGGTCGGCGTCCCGCAGGTGCAGCCGGAGCAGCAGCAGGGTCCGTACGAAGGGGTCCCCGACGAACTGGCCGGGCACGGCGGGCAGCCCTTCCTGGGCGAGCCGGTTCTGCAGGGCGCGTACGTCGGCCGGGCCGAAGTCGTCCGGGAGCAGCGCGCCGGCCAGCGCGCACGCCGAGTCGTGGTCGTGGGCGGCGGCGAGGACGGTCAGCTCGTCGAGGCGGTCGGCGGGGACCAGCCGGTCGAGGAGCCGGAGGTAGGCGGGGGCGGCGGGGCCGTCCTCGACGGGCCGTACGTCGGCGGTCAGCAGGTCGCCCAGGGATCCCGCCCGCTCGGGATGCTGCGCCGCGGCCTCGGCGAGCAGGGCGATGCCCAGCGGGTTGCCGCGGGTCAGCCGGTGGACGGCGTGCGGGAGTTGGGGTGCGGCGGGGGCGCCGACCAGGTGCAGGGTGTCGTCGGGGGTCAGCGGCGGGAGCCCGACCAGCAGGGCCCGCGAGGAGGGCACGGCCGGGTCCGGCGTCCACTCGCTGCGCCGGGCGACCCCGGCCAGCTCCCGCCGCACCCCGCCGCGCAGCAGCTCGCGGCCGTCGCCGCGCAGTCCGGCGACGAAGGCCACCTGGTCGGCGATGCCCTCGGCGCGGTCCCTGAGCACCGCGTCCAGCAGGCCAGGACCCGGCCCGGCCTGCACGTTGTCGACGAGCACCAGCGGCCGGCCGAGCCGCTGCATCCGGGGCAGCACGCCCGCGTACGCCTCGGTCAGGTCGGCGAGCAGGGCCCGCACCAGGTACCGCTCGGCGTGCTCGCGGGAGGTGCCGCCCGCGCGGAAGTGCCCGGAGAGCAGGATCAGCCCGCGCTGGGCGTGTCCGCCCGCGTTGGGGTACGTCCGGTACCAGACCGACGCCTTCTGGTGGCGGCGGCTGGCGAAGCCCTCGGCGATCGATTCCAGGGTGGCCTCGATGGCGCCGGAGACCAGCGGCCCGGTCCCGGTCGCGGCGGCGACGACCTTCGCCGTCACCTTCCCGGCCCACCGCCCGGCGAAGCCGCTGATCCACGAACCGCTCTCGTTCAGCAGCAGGATCCGCTCCACCTCGCGCCGGATCCGCTCCGAGTCCGCGTCGCCCCAGCCACCGGCGGCCACCGCGACCAGACCCGACATCAGCCGCGGGAAGGCGATCCGCCCGGCGCCGGTCACCGGTTCGGCGAGCTGCTCGGCGACGACCAGCAGCGCCTGCGCGACCGGCGACCAGGACTCGGCGGGCCGCTCCGGCGGCGGGCCCGCGAACTGCGCCTCCGCACAGTCGACGAGCGCGACCGGGGTGTGCCCCTTGTACGCGTCCCGCAACTCGCCGAGCACCGCGCTCTTGCCGAGCCCCCGGGCCCCGGTCAGCACGACGAACGGCAGCTCACCGGGGTGTTCGAGAGGAAGGGCACGATGCTGGTACGGCCGTAACCCGACGATTCTCGGCACGAGCCCGGCCGGCTCGACGTCGAACAGCGCCCCGCGCCCGTGCAGCCGTCTGTGCAAGGCAGTCCCCCCTCAACGCAAGTGTAGGAAGGGGGAGTTGCTTCGGGCCAGATCGAGTGATGACTGTTGGGTTACGAATCCTGACGCTGTGAGATCAGCCGACGGTGATGGAGTCCAGCTTCTCCCGCAGATAGACGTGCGAGTCGACCGGCGGGTGGGCGACCCTGCCGACCGGCGCCGGGACGGACTCGACGGTCGTACCCGGGGTGCACTCGCCGAAGTAGACGAGGGACATCAGCTCCTCGGCGGGCGCTTCGGTGGGCGGCGGCAGCACCCGGTGCCGTCCCGACCGCCACCGGTCGCCGGTCCAGCGGGCCATCAGGTCACCGATGTTGATGGTGAAGGCGGCCGGGTCGAAGGGCGCGTCCTCCCAGCCGCCCTCGTCCGTGTACACCTGGAGCCCGCCCTTGCCGGCCTGCCGGTCCAGGATGGTCACCGTCCCGAAGTCGGTGTGCGGCCCGATCCGGAACTGCCCCGGCTCGGGCTCGCCGAGCACCTCGGTCCCCGGATACCAGTTGATGTTGAAGCCGTACGTCGGATGGTCCATGTGCCGGGAGAAGAAGTCCCGTTCGAGCCCGAGCGCGTACCCGAGGAGGGACAGCAGCTCCTTCTCCAGCTCGGCCATCCGGTCCAGGTACTCCTCGCAGAGCGTCCGCAGCTCCGGCACCTCGGCCGGCCACACGTTGGGCGCGTACCACTCCGCGTTGACCACCGGGTCCTCGAACGGCTCGTGGGTCGCGAAGGTCAGCGACTCCTTCAGGTCGGGCGGCGTCTCGGTGCCCTCCGAGTAGCCGTTGGCTTCCGCGCCGGGCCCGAGCCAGCCGCGTCCGCCGACCTGTACCTCGTACGCCTGCTTGACCTCGGCGGGAAGGGCGAAGAACCGGCGCGCGGCCTCCCGTACGGCGGTGCGCAGTTCCGCGTCGACCCCGTGCCCGGTGACGAGCAGGAAGCCGGCGGTCTGCAGAGCGGAGTCGACGGTCCGGGCGAGGTCCTCGCGGGCCGTGGGGTCACCGTCCAGCCAGGGACGCAGATCGATGGTGGGGATACGGGGCCTGGGCTCACTCACCGATGTCCTCATTCCACAGAGCCGGGTTGTTCTCGATGAAGTCGTGCATCAGGGCGACGCATTCGGCGTTCTCCAGCAGGACGATCTCCACACCGTGTTCGGCGAGCCACTCGTGGCCGCCGTGGAAGGTGGCCGCCTCGCCGATCACGACCCGGGAGATGCCGAACTGGCGGACCAGACCGGAGCAGTACCAGCAGGGCGACAGGGTCGTCACCATGGTGGTGCCCCGGTACGACCGCTGCCGGCCCGCCGCGCGGAAGGCGGCCGTCTCCGCGTGCATGGAGGGGTCGTCGTCCTGCACCCGCCGGTTGTGCCCGCGGCCGAGCAGTGCGCCGTCGGCGCCGTAGAGCGCGGCACCGATCGGGATGCCCCCCTCGGCGAGCCCCGCACGGGCCTCGGCGACGGCGGTGGCGAGCCAGGTACGGGCGGTACGGGCTTCCAGATGATCCATGACGTCACTCTCCCGTGGCCGAAACACGAGGGCAACGTGCGGAAAGTACCCTCCGGGCAACCCCCGGCCGGACGAAATGTCAGCGGCCGGGACCGTCCCCTGGAGGTCGCCGTGCCCGCACTCACCCTCCGCGAAGTCCTGGCCCTCGACCCGGTGCGGGCGGCCCGCCCCGAACTGCTCGCCGGGGAGGGCTCCCTGGACCGCCCCGTGCGCTGGGTGCACTCCAGCGAGGTCTACGAGGGCGCCAACTTCCTCGACGGCGGCGAACTCCTCCTCACCAACGGCTTCGGGCTCACCGACGCCGGCGACGAGGTCCGCCGCCGGTACGTGCGGGAGCTGGCGGCGCGCGGTGCGGCCGGGCTCGCGGTGGAGGTCGGGCGCGCGCTGCCCGGCATGCCGCCCGAGGTGACCGACGAGGCCTGCCGCCTCGGCCTGCCGCTGCTCGCCCTGCACCGGGTGGTGCCCTTCGTGCGGATCACCGAGGCCGCCAACCGGGCGATCGTGGCCCGGGGCCTGTCCGGCCGCCGTACGGTCGTCCGGCCCTGGGGCGACGACCACGCGGCGGCGCTCCTCGCCGACCTGGCCGACGGGCAGGCCCTCAACCAGCCCGAGGTGGAGGCGCGGGCCGCCCTTGCAGGGTTCCACCCCGGCCCCGGCGCCCGGCTGCTCGGCGTCTCGCTGCACGGCAGCCGGGGCGTGGGCGCGGTGGACCGGGCGGTCCGGGCGCTGGGCGGGGCCGGGGTGCTGCGGGCCGCGTTCCCGGGGGACGTCCTGGCGCTGCTCGCGGTACCGGCCGCGGTCCCCGGCGATCCCGTGCGGGCCGTGCAGGAGGCGTTCCGGGGCGCCGCCGAGGCGGGAGCCACGGTCGCGGTCGGCCACGCGGTCGGCCCCGGCGGCTGGCTGCACTGGAGCGAGACGCTGCGCGCGGCCCGCACCACCCTCGAACTCGCGCTGACCGTGCCGCCCGCCGAACCGGCCGTGCCCGAGGGCCCGTCGGTGACCTCGGCCCGCGCCCTCGCCCTGGAGCGGGAGCTGACCCGGGGCGGGGTCGCCGCCAACCGCGACCGTCTCGCCGCGCTCGTCCAGCACACCCTCGGCCCGCTGCTGGCCTGGGAGGCGGCCCACCCCAGCGACCTGGTCCGCACCCTGGAGGTGCACCTGCGGCACGGCTGCTCCCCGACCCGCACCGCCGCCCTCCTGCACATCGGCCGCCAGTCCCTCTACCAGCGCCTGGAACGCATCGAGTCCCTCCTCGGCCTGGAGGTCGACGACCCGGACCTGCTGGGCGAACTCCTGACGGCGGCCTGCGCGCACCGGGTGGTGCGGGGGACGGGCGCGGGGACCGGGACGGCGGTGGCGGGCGGGGCGCGAACGGCGGCGGCCTGAGCGGCCCGGGGTCCCGCCGCACCTGCCTGGCCTCACCCGTCCGGGGCCGTGCCGCGTGGCACACGCGTGCATCCGAGTGCGCGCCCCGCGGGCCGCACGCACGCTGGCAGGGTGGCGATGATCGTGACGGTGGTGTCGGTGCCGGACGGGGGCACGACGACGGTCTCCGTGCCCGAGGCGCGCCGGCGGCTCGCCACCGACCCCTTTCTGTTCCTCCGTATCGAGCTGTCGGAGGAGGAGCCGGAGCGGGCGGAGCCGGAGCAGGAGGAGCCGGGGGAAGAGCCGGTCGTCCGGCGGCTCGGTCTTGACGATGCGGAGCTGGAGTGGTTCGGCCGCCGGGGGGAGTCCGCGCGGGCCGACTTTCTCGGGGAGACCGCCGCGTTCGTCGTGCCGGTGGTCCGTGACCGCGAGGTCGACCATGTGCACGTCCTGGCGGGCGAGCGTTTCCTGGTGGTCGTCCACTGGGGCCGGCCCATCCTGGCGGCGGACATCACCGCCCAGCTGCGGCGGGAACGGCCGCACGACGCCGTGGCCACGCTGTTCCTGCTGCTCCAGGAGGCGCTGACGACGTTCCGCCGGGCCGCGGTGCGGGCGCTGCTGCGGGTGGAGGAGCTGGAGGACGACATGTTCGAAGGCCGGCGGCCCGAGCAGGTCTATCTCCTCTCCCAGCAGCGCCGCTGGTCCGCCCTGCTGCACCACTCGCTGCTGCCCTACCTCCAGGCGGTCGAGGAGGTGGTCACCCGCAGGATGATGAGCCCCGACTTCCCGGTGGAACGGCAGCGGCTGGCCCGGGAGTTCCAGCGGGCGGCGCGCCTGGTCCTCGCGGACATCGAGTCCCTCCAGGACGCCGCCCGCCGGGCCTTCGGCAGCTACGGCTCGCTGGTCGCGGGCGAGCAGAACGGCGTGATCAACCGGCTGGCGATCGTGTCGGTGATCTTCCTGCCGCTGTCGTTCCTGACCGGCTTCTTCGGCATGAACTTCGAGTTCCTGACGAACCGGCTGGAGACCCGCGACGAGTTCTGGCTGCTCGCCGTGGGGCTTCAGCTGGTCGCCGTGGTCGGTTCGCTGTTCCTGCTGCACCGCAGCCGGATCTGGCGGCGGCTGCGGGACGACGACTAGGAGGGGTCTCCGTCAAGAGATCCTCGTCCGCGCTTCCGAGCAGACCTCGTAGGTCCCGGCACGGTCAGAACCCGTTGACCGCCACGACGGCCGCCGCGAAGCCCGTCGGGTCCTCCTGCGGAACGTTGTGTCCCGCGTCCAGGGTCCGGTGCTCGTATGTGCCTCCGAACCTCTCGCGGTAGGCCGATCCGTTTCCCGGGGGTGTGAACGGATCGTGCTTTCCGTCGATGGTGATCGTCGGCACTTTTATTACCGGTGCTGCGGCGAGGCGCTTTTCGAGGTCGTCATACTGGCGCTCGCCTTCTGCGAGACCGAGCCGCCACCGATAATTGTCGATGACGATACCGACGTAATCCACGTTGTCGAAAGCCGCTGCTGTGCGATCGAATGTCGCGCTGTCGAACCGCCATGTCGGAGAGTTGAACTTCCAGACCAGTTCGGCCAGATCGCGCCGGTACCTGTCGAGTCCGCGGACACCTCTTTCGGTGGCGAAGTAGTACTGATACCACCAGGCCCATTCATTCTTGGGGGGCGACGGAATTTTGTTGGCTTCGACGTTCGCTATCAGATATCCGGTCACGGAGACCAGAGCTTTACAGCGGTCCGGCCAGAGCGCGGCTATGATGTCGCCCGTCCGCGATCCCCAGTCGTATCCGGCGAGGACGGGCCTCTCTGTCTTGAGGGCGTCCATCAGGGCGATGATGTCGACGGCGAACGCCGACTGCTGGGCGTTCCTGGGTGTTTTGTCCGAGAGGAAACGCGTGGTGCCATGGCCGCGCAGATAGGGGACGACCACCCGGTATCCCTGCGCCGCGAGCAATGGTGTGACCGCTTCGTAGCTGTGGATGTCGTAGGGCCAGCCGTGCATGAGTATGACCGGCTGGCCGTTCGCAGGTCCGGCTTCGACGTACCCCACGTTCAGATCCCCGGCGTTGATCTGCTTGACCGGACCGAACGATGGCGGGGCCGCGGAACCGACCGTGCGGTGAGCCCCCGCCTGGGTGTGTCCCCTCATACCGAACCGGCCCGCCACGGCAGCGGTGGCGGCGGCACCCAGGAAATGACGACGACTGTGCATGGGCCCGTGCGTTTCCATCGGTGAATCTCCCTGTTTCGAGGTGGCACCGGCAGAACACGGATGGCGCTGCGCAGAGGCGCGCCGGCGCCTCTCCTCTGCCATGCAACACCCGCTGGCGGACCCCCGCAACAGTGGTCGACCACCCCTCCCGTCGCCTCGTTTTCTAGGCGGTCCGGGAGCTTTTCCGCAGCGTCGCGTACAGCACCGCGCTCACCGCGAAGCCGACCACCGGCGTGATGTCGCCGAAGGCGGGGTGGTGCTTCGGTACCCAGCCGACGTAGTCCTCCTGGTTGGAGAAGAGGGGGACGGAGACCGCGACGCCGATCAGCAGCGAGGCGAGGCCGGGCCAGTTGGTGAAGGAGCGGTCGGCCAGGCGGGCCGAGAGTTCCTCGTCCGTCGCCGTACGGCGCTGGAGCCACCGCTCCACCAGCACGACCCCCAGCCAGGGCGCCACCCAGTACGCGATGACCAGCAGGAACGCCTCGTAGGCCGCGCCCGCGTCGTCCAGCGAGGCCCAGGCGGCCGCCGTGCCGACGATGCCCGACACCACGACCAGGGCGCTGCGGCTCAGCCAGGTGGGGAGCTTCAGGCCGAAGGAGGCGATGGAGATCGCGCCGGAGTACACGTTGAGGGCGTTCGCCGAGACCCCGCCGAGCATGATGGCGAGCAGGACGAGGTCACCGAGCCAGCCGGGGAGGTGGCCGGTGAAGGCGGCGGTCGGGGTGGCGTCCTTCGGGGCGATGATGGTGGCGGAGGCCGCGCCGATGACGGCGACGATCGAGACCGACACGAACAGGCCGACGGCCGGCCACAGGACGGTCTTCGCCTTGTTCGCGGTGCGCGGCAGGTAGCGGGAGTAGTCGGTGGCGTACGGGTTCCAGCCGGCCGCGTAGCCCCAGGCCGCGCTGAACGCGAGCAGGAAGCCGCCGACGCCGCCGCCCGAGCCGCCCCCGCCGAGGTCCGCGTCCTTGAAGGTCCACACCCCGGCCAGCAGGAAGACCACCGCGAGCGCCGGGAACGCGTACTTCTCGAAGGTGTGCACGAAGTTGTGGCCGATGAAGCCGATGAGGATCTCGGCGACCACGACGAGGAGCAGGGAGGGGAGGGGGCGCAGCCCGGTCAGTGTGTTCAGGGCGAAGGCCGCGCTCACGCTGTTCACGGCGAACCAGCCGACGCCCGCGAGCAGGCCGTTGGCGGCGGAGGGCAGGATGTTGCCGAGGAAGCCGAAGGAGAAGCGGCCGATCACCATCTGCGGGACGCCGAACCGCGGCCCGTCCAGCGACAGCAGGCCCTGGGTGACCGCGCCGATCGCGGTGCCCAGCAGGATCGCGGCGGTCGCCGTCCAGAAGTCCAGGCCGAAGAAGAGGACCGCGATCACGCCGATGTAGACGGTCGCGAACTCGATGTTGGGGGACGCCCAGGTCCAGAGCAACTGGAGCGGGCTGCCGTGGCGTTCGGCGTCGGGGATCGGTTCCGAGCCCGCCGCCTCCACGGCGATGACCCGGTCGCCGTACTCGGGCGCGATGCTGGTGGTGGAACCGGCGGGAGCAGTCGTCATACGAGGTAAGTGTCGGGATCGCTCCCGGTGCGGCCCAGGGGCGCACTGTCCGCTTCGGGCGGCTCACCGGCGTACAACCTGCACGCATGCGAGGACTTCCGGAGGCTCGGTGCCTCCGGAAGTCCTCGGACGATACCTCCGGGCAGGCCCGGGTCAGCTGCTGGTGCAGGCGCTGGCCGCCGCCGGGTTCAGCAGGCCGATGACGCTGATGCTGTCGCCGCACACGTTCACCGGGATGCTGACCGGGACCTCGATGACATTGCCCGACACCGCACCCGGGCTGTTGGACGCGGTACCGGTGGCGTCGGCGCCGTTGTCGGCGAACGCGGCGGTGCTGCCGGCGAGGGCGAGGGTGGCGGCGAGGGCGCCGGTGACGGCGAGGGAACGGATGCGCATGCCAGTCTCCAAGGTGTCGGGATGTCAGAACGCGTCCATCACAACCGCCTGCCACCGGACCCGCATGCGCTGCTGGGCCGATCGGCGCAACCGGCCCCGGACCGGGGGCCCGGGGCCGGTGCGTACGTCACGCGGCGAGGCGGTCCGCCAGTTCCTTCGCCTTGCTGGCCGCGTCCTGCAGGGCGCGGTCGCGGGAGGCCTCGTAGAGCGGCACGAGCTCGGCCATCGCCGGGTTCTGCGGGGCCATGGTCAGCTCCGGCACGATGAAGTCGACGTCCAGGCCGAGGCCGTCGGAGAGCAGCGCGGTCAGGTAGTTCTGGACGTACTCGAACGGCTCCCGCGGGGTGCCCGGCGCGTACGAGCCGCCGCGGCTGGCGACCACGGTGACCGGCGTGCCCTTGGCGGAGGGGTTCTCGCCCATCGTGCGGTTGAACAGGACCACGTTGTCCAGCCACGCCTTGAGCGTCGACGGGATCGTGAAGTTGTACATCGGGGCGCCTATGAGCAGCGCGTCCGCCTGCTCCAGCTCCTCGATCAGCTTCACCCGGACCGCGAAGGCGTCCGCCTGCTCGGGGGTGTGGGTGGCGGGGTCGGCGAAACCGGCGGTGTGTCCGGCCGCGGTCAGGTGCGGTACGGGGTCCGCCGCCAGGTCGCGGTAGATCACCTTGCCGTCGGGGTGCTGCGCCAGCCAGGCCGTACGGAAGGCGTCGGTGACGGCACGGGAGGAGGAGGCCCCGCCCGGGAGGAGGGACGAGTCGAGGTGGAGAAGCGTGGCCATGAGAGGTCTCCGGATGCACGGGCCCAGGGCAGGGCCGCAGGGGCTGAGTATTCGTACTCAGCTATAGATAACACAGGTGCTTACTTTTTTTCACCCCCTTCCTTTCGGTGGGGCTGTACCCTGATGCCATGGCGGTGGAGCAGGTCCATGACCCGGAAGCGTGCAAAGGTGTCGATGCCGGCATCACGCGCGTCTTCCAAGTGCTCGGCAAGCGCTGGAACGGCCCGATCCTGTCCGTCCTGATCGACCAGCCGACGCACTTCGCCAACCTGCGCCGCGCCATCCCCGGCATCAGCGAACGCATGCTCTCCGACCGGCTCGGCGAACTCGCCATGGCGGGACTGGTGGTCCGCGAGGTCGACGAGGGGCCGCCGCTGCGGGTCTCGTACCGGCTCACCGCGGCGGGCGCCGCACTGGAGCCGTCGCTCAAGGCGCTGGGGGAGTGGGCGCGGGAGCACCTTCCCGACTCGCCCTGCTGAGTGCTCTGTTCCGTCGTCCGCGGTGCCGCGGACGACGGCCTCCCACTTGTCCGCAAGGGCAGACCCGGGGGCAACTTGCCCCGAGGGAACCGGAATCGGCCAACCACCGGTGCCGGCGGTCCTATGCTGACCGGGTCTTCGGGAGTCAGCGGTGCGGGAGGGGTCGTGGCAGCTCTGCAGCCCGGCGATCCGCGCTCCGTCGGGGACTACCAGCTGCTGAGGCGGCTCGGCGCGGGCGGGATGGGCCGGGTGTTCCTCGGCCGTTCCCCGGGCGGCCGGGCCGTTGCCGTGAAAGTGGTCCATGCCGAACTGGTCGCGGGACAGCCCGAGTTCAGATCACGGTTCCGGCGTGAGGTGGAGGCCGCCCGCAAGGTGAGCGGGGCCTTCACCGCACCCGTCGTGGACGCCGATCCGGACGCTCCGCTGCCCTGGCTGGTCACCAGCTACATCGCCGGGCCCTCGCTCCAGGACGCGGTCGCCGAGCGGGGGCCGCTGCCCGCCGCCACCGTTCTCGATCTCGCAGCCGGGCTGGCCGAGGCGCTCACCTCCATCCACGCGGCCCAGCTGGTGCACCGGGACCTCAAGCCGTCGAACGTGCTGCTCGCCGAGGACGGGCCGCGGGTCATCGACTTCGGTATCGCCCGGAGCGTGGAGTCCGCGACCATCACGCAGGCGGGGCTCATGGTCGGCTCGCCCGGTTTCATGTCACCGGAGCAGGTCGCGGGCAGCGAGGTGACCGGCGCGAGCGATGTGTTCTCGCTCGGTGCGGTGCTGGCGTTCGCCGCCACGGGCGGCAACCCCTTCGGCGACGGGCCCACCCCCGCCCTGCTCTACCGCGTCGTCCACGACGACCCCGACATCACCGCCGTCACCGACCCGGCCCTCGCCTCCCTCGTCGCCGACTGCCTCGCCAAGGACCCGGCCGGGCGGCCCACCCCGCGCGAGATCCTGGCCCGGATCGGGCCGGCGGCCGACGCCACCGCCTTCCTCGCGAGACCCGCCGCCGACCCCCGGGCCGGTTCCACGCGCCCGGCCCCGCAGCCCGTTGCCGCGACCCGCCCGGTCACCCGGCTCACCCCGGCGCCGCAGCCGCAGCCGGTGCCCGACCGGCGGAGCCCGGGCACCAGCCGCCGTACCCTGCTCGTCTCCGGGGGAGCGCTCGCCGTCGCCGCGATCGCGGCCGTACCGGTCGCCCACCTCGTCAACCGGGGCGGGGCCGAGAAGTCCCCGCGGCACTCCGGCGGTCCGGTCTCCGTCTCCGTCCCCTCGCCGCTCGACGCCTGGCCGCTGGACGAGGCCTCGGGCGCGGTCGCCGCCGACGACACCGGCCGGTACGACGGCACCGCCACCGCGGTCGGATGGAGGCGGGGCAAGGACGGGGCCGCGCTGTTCGACGGCGGCACCAGCCAGATCATGACCGCGGGGCCGGTGCTCAGGACCGCCAAGGGCCGCAGCTTCACCGTCTCGGCGTGGGTGGCCCTGAGCACGGTGCCGTCGTTCTTCGCGACCGCCGTCAGCCAGGACGCCGGTGACGTCAGCGGCTTCTACCTCCAGTACTCGGCCGCCGAGAACCGCTGGGCCTTCGCCCGCCCCGACCTGCGCGCCCTGTCGTTCACCGTCCCGAAGCCGGACGTCTGGACCCACCTGGTCGGCGTCTACGAGGGCCTCCGCAACCAGCTTCTCCTGTATGTCGACGGCGTTCAGGAGGCCGGTATCAACGACAGCAACCCCGTCGCCGCGCACGGCCCCCTGGTGATCGGCCGCGCCACCACCGGCGGCGCCCCCGCCGACTGGTTCCCCGGCTCGATCAAACAGGTCCAGGTGTTCCAGCGGGCGCTGACCGCGGCACAGGTCAAAGCGCTGCTGTAGCGGCTCCCCGTCATTCGACGAGCGACTGGGTGCCCAGGACGACGGCGAGCGCGAGACGCTCGGCGTCCTCGGTGCCCGGTTCGGCGGTGTACATCATGATGCGCAGATCGTCGCCGACGACGAAGAGCGTGTCGCAGTCCAGGGTGATCCGGCCGACCGCGGGGTGGTCGACGACCTTGTGCTTCGACGGGTCGGGGAGCGGGGGCGGCGCGCCGGAGTCCCAGAGTTCCGCGAACCGCGGGCTCCGGGCGGTGAGTTCGCCGACGAGCCGGCGCAACGCCCGGTCGGCCGGGTACCGGGAGGCGGTCAGCCGCAGGTCGGCGACGAGCCGCGCCTGGTGATCGGCCTGCTCCTGCGGGGTGTGCACGACCCGGTTCCCGGAGCCGGCGAGGTTGCGCCAGACGGCGTTGCGCTCGATCCCGCGCCAGGACGACGTCTCGCCCATGAGCGCGTCGTACGGCGCGTTGGCGAGGAGCAGCGTCCAGGTGGCGTCGTACACGACGACCGGGGTGTGCGAGAGCCGGTCCAGCAGCCGGTGCACGCTCGGGGTGACCCGGGACGGGACGACGTCGGGCCCGGGGGTGGTGTGCCCGGCCAGCCGGAAGAGCAGGTCACGCTCCGGGTCGGACAGCCGCAGGGCCTGCGCGAGGGCCTCCACCACCTGCGTCGAGGGCGCGGTCGACCGGCCCTGCTCCAGCCGGGTCAGATAGTCGGCCGAGATCCCGGCGAGCTGGGCGAGCTCCTCGCGCCGGAGCCCGCTCGCCCGGCGGCGACGGCCGGCCGGGACGCCGACGGCCTCGGGCGGGACACGGTCGCGCCAGCGGCGCACCATCCGGCCGAACTCCCAGTCCTCCACATGTTCAGTGTGCGGGGCGGCGCGGACCTTGTCCTGGCCCCGGCAGTCCTATGACAAGGGGGCGGCTGGCTGACGGTCCCGGGTTCTCCGACGCTCGGAGCATGACCACCACAGACGACAACGGAACCGTCCTGATCACCGGAGCGACCCGGGGCCTCGGCCGGATCACCACCCTCGCCATGGCCGGCCGCCCCGCCGGCCGGCGCCCCGACCTGCTGCTGGTGGGCCGGGCCGGACCGGCACTCGCCGAGGTCGCCGACGAAGCCCGGGCGTGCGGAGCGAACGTCCACGAGATCGGCTGCGACCTGTCCCGGCTCGCCGACGTCCGGGCCGCGGCGGCGGTCGCCCGGAAGCTGCTCGACACCGGGGCGGTACGGCCGCTGCGCGCGCTGATCGCGAACGCGGGCACCATGAACGCCGACACCCGCACCGCCTCCGCCGACGGCTACGAGCTGACCTTCGCCGTGAACCACCTCGCCCACGCCCAGCTCATCGGCGACCTGCTCGGCTCCTTCGCCGCGCCCGCCCGGATCGTGCTGGTCGGCTCGAACACCTACTACGCCAACATCCCGCGGCGGATCATGGGCGTGCCCGGCGCGGAGTGGCGCGACCCGCTGGAGATCGCCCGGCCCGCGAGCGCGGACAGCAAGCCGGGCTTCAAGGCCTCCGGCATCGCCTACTCCAACGCCAAACTGGCGATCCTGTACTACGCCCACGAACTCCAGCGCCAGGCCGGGCCCGGCATCAACGTCTCGGTGTACGAGCCCGGCTGGATGCCCGGCACCGCGCTGGCCCGGGAGACCCCCGCGGTCCTCCAGGCGTTCGGGCGGGGCCTCGCCCGGCTGCCCGGGGTGTCCACCCCGCAGCGCTCCGGACCCCGGCTGGCCTCGGTCGCCCTCGACGCGGAGTGGGCGCATCTGCGCGACGGCGCGTTCGTGGTGATCGACAAGGTGCGTGAGGTCCAGCCCGTCGCCAAGGACCGCGAGCGGGAGCATCGGCTGTGGGCCGCCACCGCCGAACTCCTCGAAGGCGCGGCCACGCTCACCTGACCGGCACGGTCAGTCGGTGCGCGGATCGTCCGGCTTCAGGGACTTCAGGAACTCCGGGTTGTCGTCCGGGGCGACCCAGCGCTCGCGCGGCTGCCGGGACCTGCCCGCCACCAGCCAGGCCACCGGGCCGACCAGGACCTCGCCGAAGAGCAGGATGACGAACACCCACGCCAGCTTCGGCAGGGCGCGGACCTCGTCCTCGGGGGTGTTCAGGCAGTCCACGAAGGCGTAGATCCACAGTGCGAGGACCAGCAAGTAGGGCAGATACCTGAGCATGGCGGCCAGACTACTGAAGTCGACAGCGTGATGTCGGTGCGGAAAGCCGGCCGGGCCGGTGTCATCGGGAGACGTCGGCGGACGTCAGTAGACGATGGACACGATCCGGCACGCGGCTTCGGCGAGCCGCCGGTGTCCGTGCACCTGGGCGCGGGACAGGGCGTCCGCCGGATCGATGGTGCGCGTGGACAGTCGCCAGACGGTCTCCGTGTCCAGCAGGACGGCCGCGGTGGGCCGGCCGGCCGGCGCTTCGGCCAACGTCCACCGGTCCGCCGTGGCGGTCGCCGTCCAACTGCCGCCGCCGGGGCCCTCGGCGATCACCTGGATCTGTGCCCCGATCGGTGCCGACGTGCGGCGGAGCGTGTGGGGCAGGGCCCGCATGAAGGTGTCGAGGACCAGGGCCAGGGCGCGCGGCTCCGGGTCGGTGCCGTGGCCGACCGCGTGGCGGATCTGCTGCCGGTGGGTCCAGTGCTCGGTGAACTCCCGGGCGATGTCCAGCCACGCCGGCGCGGGGTCGGCGCCGGCCCACGACACACTCAGGTCGGCGACCGCGCCGAGGTCGGCCGCGGCGAACCGCTCGGCGAGCCGGGTGCCTGCCGCTGCCAGGGCGTCGAGGAGCGAGGCGGGGCTGTCACCGGCGTGCAGCTCGACCCACTCCTGATTCGTGCGGTGGATGAACGCCTCCAGCGTCTCGCCGTCGGCGAAGCCGTTGCGGTGGTCGTCCCCGAGGCGGCCTTGGTAGTCGCCGAGGAGGTGGGCGGCGACGTCGTGCACCGTCCAGTGCCCGGCCGCCGTCCTGTTCCAGTCGGAGGGCGTCAGACCACGCAGGGTGTCGAGCAGCGACCTGAGCTCCGGACCGAACAGCGCCCGCGCGTCGATCGGGTGCCCCAGCCAGGAACCGCCGGACACCCCGGATACGCCGGACTCGCCGTCGGACTCGGGACTCATGGCCGCAGCCTGTCAGCCAGGAGCCGTGGCCTGCCATCGAATACTCCCGCGTTCGGCAGCGGGTGCCCGAGGCCGCGGATCGGCACCCGGGCATCATGGTTCTCTTCCGACGGGAGGGGAAGCGGTGGGGGTGCGTGGCTGGTCTCGCAGGAGCCGGGTGGCGGTCGGAATGGCCGTGGCGGGGCTGGGCGTCGGGGGCGGGCTGGTCGCCGGTGAGCTGGACTCGCCGGTGTTCGGGCTGGCGCAGGGGCCGTTCGCGCAGGACCCGGCGTGTGCGCGGCTCGCCGACCGGTACCCGGACCGGCTCGGGGGTGCCGCCCGGGACCGGGTGACCTTCGAGGGGCTCGCCGTGTGGGGGCACGGGACGGTGGAGCTGCGGTGCGGTGTGAACCCGCCGGGACCGACGACGGACGCGTGCGTCAGCGTGGACGGCGTCGACTGGGTGTGGCGGGAGACGGCGGGGGACGGCCGCAAGAAGCTGGTCACCTACGGCCGCAGCCCCGCCGTGGAGGTCTCGGTCGCCGGCTCCGTGGCGGGTCTCGACGCGGTGCTGGTGGAGGTGAGCCACCTCGTGGCGCCGATCCGGGAGGGCGACAAGTGCCTCGCCGGCAGCGGGAGTTGACCGGGCCTGCTACTCCGCCAGCAGCGGCCGCGTGATGGTGCGGACGTCGGCCGCCGTCAGAGGGCTCAGGTACTTCGCGGCGATCTTCCCCTGCCGGTCGATGAAGAGGGTGTACGGCAGCGCCTGCGGCAGGTACCCCTTCGGCAGCCGGACGAGCTTGCGGCTGCCGGGGTCGTGCAGGCTCGGGTACACCAGGTCGTGCTCGTCCTGGAACGCCCGCCCCTTGTCCTGCCGGGCGTCCGTGTCCACCCCCAGCACCTGGACGCCCTTCGCCGCCAGCGCCCGCTGTGCCCTGGACAGTTCGGGTGCCTCGGCGCGGCAGGGCCCGCACCAGGACGCCCACACGTTCAGGACGACGACCTTGCCGCGGTAGCCGGCGAGGCTGACCGGCTTGCCGTCGAGGCTGCTGCCGGTGAGGTCGGGGGCCGTCTTCCGGTCGGCGGCCGGTATCCGGGTCAGCGGGGAGACGGGCGAGCCGGCGGCCTCCCTGGCCGGCGCACAGGCGGCGGCGAGCACGAGCAGCGGGGCGAGGAGCGGGGCGAGCAGCGGCAACCGGCGATGACGTCTCACGGCCGACGAGTATGCAGGGGGCGGTGACCGGGCCCGGACCCCGGGTGGCCGATACTGGGACACATGGCTTACGACGATCTTCGCTCCCTGCTCCGGGCACTGGAGCGCGAGGGAGACCTCAAGCGTGTCAAGGCCGAGGTCGACCCGTATCTGGAGGTCGGGGAGATCGTCGACCGGGTGCAGAAGTCCGGCGGACCGGCGCTGCTCTTCGAGAATGTGAAGGGGTCGGGCATGCCCCTCGCGATGAACGTGTTCGGCACCGACCGGCGGCTGCTGAAGGCCCTGGACCTGAAGTCGTACGGCGAGATCTCCGAGAAGATCGGCGGGCTGCTGCGCCCCGAACTGCCGCACGGCTTCGTCGGCGTGCGCGAGGCGTTCGGGAAGCTCGGCGCGATGACGCACGTACCGCCGAAGAAGGTCAAAGAGGCTCCGGTGCAGGAGGTCGTCCTCCAGGGCGACGACGTCGACCTGGACCAGCTCCCGGCGCTCTTCACCTGGCCGCAGGACGGCGGCTCCTTCTTCAACCTGGGGCTCACCCACACCAAGGACCCCGAGACCGGCATCCGCAACCTCGGCCTGTACCGGCTCCAGCGCCACGACCGGCGCACCATCGGCATGCACTGGCAGATCCACAAGGACAGCCGCAACCACTACCAGGTGGCGGCGCGGAAGGGAGAGCGGCTCCCGGTCGCCATCGCTTTCGGCTGCCCGCCCGCCGTCACCTACGCCTCCACCGCCCCGCTCCCCGGCGACATCGACGAGTACCTGTTCGCCGGGTTCATCGCGGGCCGGCGGATCGAGATGGTCGACTGCAAGACGGTCCCGCTCCAGGTCCCGGCCAACGCCGAGGTCGTCCTGGAGGGCTGGCTGGAGCCCGGCGAGATGCTGCCCGAGGGCCCGTTCGGCGACCACACCGGCTTCTACACCCCGCAGGAGCCGTTCCCGGCCCTGACGATCGACTGCGTGACGATGCGCAAGCGCCCGCTGCTCCAGTCGATCGTCGTCGGCCGCCCGCCGACGGAGGACGGCCCGCTGGGCCGCGCCACGGAACGGTTCTTCCTGCCCCTCCTGAAGATCATCGTCCCGGACATCGTGGACTACCACCTCCCCGAGGCCGGCGGCTTCCACAACTGTGCGATCGTCTCGATCGACAAGAAGTACCCGAAGCACGCGCAGAAGGTCATGCACGCGGTCTGGGGGGCGCACATGATGTCGCTCACCAAGCTGATCGTGGTCGTCGACTCCGACTGCGACGTCCACGACCTGCACGAGGTCGCCTGGCGGGCCCTCGGCAACACCGACTACGCCCGTGACCTCACGGTCGTGGAAGGCCCCGTCGACCACCTCGACCACGCTTCCTACCAGCAGTTCTGGGGCGGCAAGGCGGGCATCGACGCGACGAAGAAGTGGCCCGAGGAGGGCTACACCAGGGACGGGGGCTGGCCGGACATGGTCCTGTCGGACCCGGATACGGCGGCTCTCGTGGACCGCCGATGGAAGGAGTACGGCCTGTGAGCTCCGCCTCCGCAGCCCTCCCGCAGCCGGGACGGACGAAAGCCTTCCTGCGTCTGGTGATGATCGAGCACTCGGTCTTCGCCCTGCCCTTCGCGTACATCGCCGCGCTGACCTCGATGTTCGAGCTGGACAGGAACATCCACTGGGGCCGGCTGCTCCTGGTCACGATCTGCATGGTCGGCCTGCGCACCTTCGCCATGGCCGTCAACCGGATCATCGACCGCGAGATCGACGCCCGGAACCCGCGCACCGCCCACCGCGAACTGGTCACCGGCGCGATGAGCGTCAAGCACGCCTGGACCGGCGCGCTGATCGCGGTCGCGGTGTTCCTGGGCTCGGCGGCCCTGCTGAACCCCCTCTGCCTGGCCCTGGCCCCCGTCGCCGTGATCCCGATGGTGGTCTACCCCTACGGCAAGCGGTTCACGAACTTCCCCCAGGCCATCCTCGGCCTCGCCCAGGCCATGGGCCCGATCGGCGGCTGGCTGGCGATCACCGGCGAGTGGTCGTGGGACGCGGTGATCCTCGGCCTCGCCGTCGGCATCTGGATCGGCGGCTTCGACCTGATCTACGCCTGCCAGGACGTCGAGACCGACCGCGAGATCGGCGTGATGTCGGTCCCGGCCCGCTTCGGCATCCCGGCGGCGATCTGGGGCGCCCGGGTCTGCCACGCGGTGACGACGGGCCTGTTCGTCTGGTACGCGGTCGTCACCGACGCCGGCGCGTTCTTCTGGCTGGGCCTGGTGATCGTCGCCGGCGCCTTCGCCTACGAGCACTCCATCGTCCGCCCGCACGACCTCTCCCGCCTGAACCGCGCCTTCTTCAGCGTCAACGGGTTCATCGGGATTGCCCTCTTCGTGTGCGCGCTGCTGGACCTGCTGGTCCGGGGCCTGAGCGTCTGAGTACCGTCGGTCACCGCGGACCCGTCCTGAACTCGCCGGGTCGCGCCGGTACGCTCAAGATGTGAACGCAGGAGAAACGCAGCGCGTGCCTTGGATCGTGGGGGTGTCCGGGGCGTCCGGAACGCCGTATGCCGCTGCTGTGCTGCGTGCCCTGCTGGACGGCGGGGAGAGCGTCGACCTGGTGGTCAGCCGGGCCTCGCGGCTCACGCTGCTGGACGAGACCGGGATCTCCTTCCGGGACGCGCACTGGAAGGACGACCTGGGGGAATGGCTGGCGCGGGGGGCCGACGGCAAGCCGGGGACCTTCCGGGTGGACCTCGCGCGGGTGCGGTACTGGAGCGCCGGGGACCTCGCCGCGGGGCCGTCCTCCGGGTCGTACCCGGCGAAGGGCATGCTGATCGTGCCGGCGTCCACCGCCGCCGTCGCCGGGGTCGCGCTCGGTCTCTCCAAGGACCTGCTCCAGCGGGCGGCCAGTGTCACCCTGAAAGAGCGCCGGCCGCTCGTCGTCGCCGTCCGCGAGACCCCGCTGAACGGCCAGATCCTGCGGCACCTGGTCACCCTGGACGACCTCGGGGCGGTCGTCGTCCCCACCTCCCCCGCCTTCTACGCGGGCGCGACCCACATCCAGGACCTGGTCGACTTCGTCGCCGGGCGGGTGCTGGACGCGGCGGGCGTCGGGCACCGGCTCTACCGCCGCTGGGAAGGGGACCTCGGCGGCGGAAGCAAGTAGCACCACCCCTCGGCACCACCCCCGGCACCACCTCTGCACCACCTCTGCACCACCTCTCATCTACTTCGGGAATCTTCAGCGGAAGGCTTCGATCGCATGGACGCCGTGGACAGGCAGCTCATCCAGGCCCTGAGGGAGAACGGCCGGGCCTCGTACGCTGAGCTGGGCCGCCTCGTCGGACTGTCGGGACCCAGCGTCACCGACCGCATCAACCGGCTGGAGGCGGCCGGGGTCATCACCGGCTACCGCGCCACCGTCAACGCGGCCTCGCTCGGCCTCGGCGTCATCGCCCTCATCGGCATCTCCCTCTCCGACGCGGCCGACCACGAGGACGTGGCACAGCGGCTGCGGGACCTGCCGGAGATCGAGGACTGCTGGTTCATCGCCGGCGACGACTCCTTCATGCTCAAGGTGCGCTCCACCGACGTGGACGGCCTGGAGAAGACCATCCGGCGGCTCTCCGGGACGAAGGGCGTCTCCCGGACCCGTACCACGATCGTGCTGTCCACGAAGTGGGAGAACCGGGTCGGGGAACTGCCCGAGGAAGCGTAGACGTACGGTTGTCGGAGTCGTCGTAGAGAGGTGTGGGCATGGACGTCGGGCTCAAGCGTGAGCTGGAGGAGAAGGTCAGGGCCGGTGAGCGGCTGACCCGCGAGGACGGCATCGCGCTGTACGAGTCGGACGACCTCGCCTGGCTGGGCGGCCTCGCCCACGAGGTGCGGACGCGGAAGAACGGTGACGTCGTCCACTTCAACGTCAACCGCCACCTCAACATGACGAACGTGTGCACCGCGTCCTGCGCGTACTGCTCGTTCCAGCGCAAGCCGGGCGAGAAGGACGCGTACACGATGCGCATCGAGGAGGCGGTGAAGCTCGCCAAGGCGATGGAGGGCGAGAACCTCACGGAACTCCACATCGTCAACGGCCTGCACCCGAACCTGCCGTGGCGCTACTACCCGCGGTCGCTGCGCGAACTGAAGGCGGCCCTCCCGAACGTCTCGCTGAAGGCCTTCACGGCGACGGAGATCCACCACTTCGAGACGATCAGCGGGCTGTCGGCCTCCGAGATCCTCGACGAGCTGATCGACGCGGGTCTGGAGTCGTTGACCGGCGGCGGCGCGGAGATCTTCGACTGGGAGGTCCGCCAGCACATCGTGGACCACCGCACCCACTGGGAGGACTGGTCCCGGATCCACCGCCTGGCGCACGAGAAGGGTCTCAAGACGCCCTGCACGATGCTCTACGGCCACATCGAAGAGCCCCGCCACCGCGTCGACCACGTCCTGCGCCTCCGTGAACTGCAGGACGAGACGAACGGCTTCCAGGTCTTCATCCCGCTCCGCTACCAGCACGACTTCGTGGACGTGAAGGACGGCAAGGTACGCAACCGGCTCCAGGCCCGGACCCAGATGGCGACCGGCGCGGAGGCCCTGAAGACCTTCGCGGTCTCCCGTCTCCTCTTCGACAACGTCCCGCACGTCAAGGTCTTCTGGGTGATGCACGGCGTGCAGACGGCGCAACTGGCCCTCCAGCACGGCGCGGACGACATGGACGGCTCGGTCGTCGAGTACAAGATCACGCACGACGCCGACAACTACGGCACGCCGAACAAGCTGACCCGCGAGGACCTGCTGGACCTCATCCGCGACGCGGGCTTCCGCCCGGTGGAACGGAACACGCGCTACGAGATCATCCGCGAGTACGACGGCCCGGACCCGGCCCGCCGCGAGTCCCCCCAGCCGATGCGGGTGTGAGGGCGGCCCGGTTGCGTTGTCGGGTGCGGGTGGGTGGGGGCTTGTCGCGCAGTTCCCCGCGCCCCTAAAAGAACGGGCGCTGCAGTGCGCCCCGTCAGGGGCGCGGGGAACTGCGCGATCAACCCCCACCGGCCCGCACCCGACAACGGCCCTGGCCCCCACGGCGAAATCGCTCCTACCCACCCTCCGCCGTAATAGATACGATCCCCCCATGCCCCTTACCTTCGCCCTCGACCCCGCCATCACCCCCGCCCTCCGTGACGGCATCCTCGACCTGTGGACGGACGTGTCCAACGCCGGCGGAGCCGTCGGCTTCGTCGCCCCCGTGACCTCCGAGGAGATCCGGCCGGAACTGGTCCGGCATCTCGTCGCGATGGCCGAGGGCCGGCACCGCCTCCTCGTCGGGCACGACGAGGCCGGCGAGGTCGCCGCCACCGCCTTCTTCTCCTTCAACACGCACCGGCTGATGACGCACTGGGTGTGGCTGTACACGGTGATGGTGCACCCGAGGCACCAGGGACAGGGCTACGGCCGCGACCTCCTCGCGGCCGCCGCCGACGCCGCCCGCGGCTTCGACGGCATCGACGCCATACGGCTCAGCTGCCGCGGCGGCCTCGGCCTGGAGAACTTCTACGGCTCCTGCGGCTACAAGGAGGTCGGCCGGGTCCCCGCCGCGGTCCGCGTCGCCCCCGGCGACGACCGCGACGACATCACCATGCTGCTCCCGCTGACCTGACCCGACCCCGGTGCAAGATCGGCCCCACGGCGTGCTTCACTGGACGGTGCCCCTTTTCGTCATCGGAAGACTGGATTGAGATGCTCCGCTACACGCTGATGCGCCTCGGTATCTTCGCGGGCTGCCTCCTCGTCGTCTGGGGCCTCGTCTACGCCGGCGCGTTCCCGCGTGGCTTCGGCGACTCCAACCTTCTGTGGGTCCTGCTGCTCTCCCTCGTCCTGTCGGCGCCGATCAGCTTCGTCGTGCTGCGCAGGGAGCGGGACCGCGCCTCCGTCAAGGTCTCGCAGCGGGTCGACCGGATGAAGGCCAACATCGAGGCCAACCGCAGCCAGGAGGACGCGGCGGTCGACGCGGCGGACCAGGCCCAGACCTCTTCCTGAGCGACTCCCGCGTCCCCGGCTCCAACTAGGCTCTGTCCCATGGGGACCGTCAAGACCAAGCGGATGCCGCGCGCGGTACGTGAGCAGCAGATGCTGGACGCCGCCGTGCGGACCTTCGGCCAGCGCGGCTACATGGCCGCGTCGATGGACGAGATCGCCGAACTCGCCGGCGTCTCCAAGCCGTTGGTGTACCTGTACCTCAACTCCAAGGACGACCTGTTCACGGCCTGCATCCGCCGTGAGGCGAGAGCCCTGACCGAGGCGGTCCGCACCGGTGTCGACCGCGAACTGCCCGCCGACCGGCAGCTCTGGGACGGACTGAGGGCGTTCTTCACGTACACCGCCGAACACCCCGACGGCTGGTCGGTGCTGCACCTCCAGGCCCGTACGCACGGCGAGCGGTTCGCCTCCGAGGTCGCGGCGATGCGCGAGGAGATCGTCGCGTTCGTGACCCAGCTCATCGTCGCCGCCGCCCGCGCGGCCCACCGTGACCCCGACCTGCCGGAGGGCGAGGTCGCCGGCCTCGCCGAGGCACTGGTGGGCGCCGCCGAGTCCCTGGCCGCCTGGGCCAACGCCACCCCGGGAGTGACGGCACGTCAGGCGGCCGCGACCCTGATGAACTTCGCCTGGGCGGGCCTGGGCAACCTGATGGAGGGCCGGTCGTGGTCCCCGCCGTGACCGGCCCGGTCCGTCACACGGCACCCCAGCGGCGCAGGGCGGGCGCCAGCCGCTGGTGGCCCACGCGGTACAACTTCTTGGCACCCCGCCCGGCCACCCTCCGTACGGCCTTCTTCACCCGCCCCCGGCCGCCGGCGCCCGGCGGCGCGGGCAGGGGGCGGCCCTGCTCGTCGAAGCCGTTGTTGCGGAGGATGCCGGCGAGGTAGGTGGCGGCGGTCTGCGGCGTGTAATAGGGGCGCAGCGGCTGCAACGGGCCGGCGGCGCGCAGCGCGGCGACGCGGGCCCGGGCCGCGGCGTACGGGTCGCTCTTGCCGATGCCCTGTGCCGCCACCCACGCCGGGTCGGGCTGCGGGAGCGCGCCCGCGTCGATGTCGTCCCAGGAGGCGAGGCAGCCGGAGTGCACGAAGTAGTGGTTGCCGTGGGCCTCGCGGACGCCGAAGTCGGTGAGGATCGCGGTGGGTATCCGCCGGTGCATCGACTCCAGGGCGGCCGTCGAACTCACCGTGACCAGCAGGTCGGTGCGGTCCAGCACGTCGGCCATGTGGCCGTAGACGAGCTGGAGGTTCGCGGGCGCGGGTTCGGCGAGGGTCTCGACCAGTTCCTGGTACGGGTCGGACTCCACGTGGGTGGTCTGTTCGCCGGGCAGGCTGCGCAGCTTGACCAGCACGAGCCGCTCCGGATACAGGCGCGCGTGGGCGGCGGCACGCTCCAGGAGCCGGAGCCGGGACGCGCGGTCCTTGGGCACGGAGGGCTGGGCCGCGAAGGTGACGGTGAACGGCCGGTCGGCGGACGGCCGGTAGGGGGCGCCGCCCAGGAAGGGCAGCGCGCACTCGACCACCGAGCCGGGGTCGACGCCGACGCTCGCGAAGACGGAGCGGAAACGGCGGCTGTCGTGGTCGGAGTTGGCGAGCACGAGGTCCGTTCCGGCCCGGGTCATGAGGCCGTCGACCATCTTCTCGTAGACCACGCCGACGTACCCGCTGACCGTGACCGGCCGGTGCAGCCGGCCCTCCCAGGCGCGCCCCAGGCTGTGCACGAGCGCCAGGACCGTGCCGCCGACGACCGCCAGCACCACGATGTCGGCCTTCGCCAGCTCCTCGTCGTCGACCAGTGCGGCGGCGGGCACCTCGCGCCGGCTGTCGGGTTCGATGCCGATCTCGGCGAGCTGTCGTTCGGTGGGCGTGGACCGGCCCCGCAGGAAGTACGCGTCCAGCGCGCAGTCGGGGGCGAGTTGCCGGGCCACCGACGCCCCCCATTTCCAACGGGTGTCAGAGTCGGCGATTACTGCGACGCGTCTGGGAGGCATGCTCAGTGCCCTTCGTGCAATGGATCATAAAAGTGAGCAGAGATTAAGGACGCATTCTGAGCGCAGCATGGGGGATTCCTTCAGGGAGCCTTGGGCGGGCTGGGTGTCCCGTGTGAGAAAGGCTTCGGGTGAGGCTGTGACCTGCGGATTCGCAAAGCGGTGACAGGGGGCGCACAGAAAGCCGAAACACAGTCTTTGTGCAGCGTTGGCAGATCAGAGGGCAACGTGCGGACGCACGCTGCCCTCCACGTGCACCCGGTCTCCGCCGCGCAATTGAAAACGGCCGTCCTCGGCGGCGTATTCGACCGTGCCCGGCAGCAGCACCGGCGCCCGGAACTCCGCCCGCACGTCCGCCGCCGTCGGCACCCCGTGCGCGGCCAGACACCGGGCCACGGTCCACATGCCGTGCGCGATGGCCCGGGGGAAGCCGAAGAGGCGGGCGGTGAGCGGGTACAGGTGAATGGGGTTGCGGTCCCCGGAGGCGGCCCCGTACCGCCGGCCGACGTCCCCGGCGATCCGCCACTCCTCGACGACGGGCAGCGGGCGGCCGTGCTCGTCCCGGGCCGCCTCGCCGGAGCGCCGCGTACGGTGCCGCGCCAGATACGTACTGCGCGACTCCCACACGACGTCCTCGCCGACCCGCACCCCGGTCACGACGGTGGCCTCGGTGCCCCGCCGGTGCGGACGCAACTCCTCGACGTGGACGGCTATGTCGTACGTCCCGTCTCCCGGGAGTTCGGTATACCGCTCGATCTCGATGGAGGTGTGCACCAGCCCCAGCAGCGGCAACGGAAACTCCCGCGCGCTCATGAGCCGCATGGCCAACGGAAACCCGAGCACGTGCGGGTAGGTGATCGGCAGCCCGTCGGCACCGGTGGCGAATCCGCAGACGCGTTCGTAGGCGGCGAGTTTTTCGAGGTCGGGCCGGACACCCGGTAGTACGAGGTGAGTGCGGGGGAACGCGGCATCGGCGCCCGGCTTCTTGAAAGGCGACCGCAGCGCACCGAGGGCCAGCAGGGGGCCGAGGGAAGGAGCCCGGTCAAGGACGATCACAGAGATTGCCTTTCCACTCCGCCGGCAAAAGCGCCCCGCCAGGGGCGCGGGGAACTGCGCGACCAGCCCCCACGCACCCGCACCCGCTCCACAACCGCCACGCCCCCCATGTCGCCAGATTCCTGACTCTGGAGTAAGGTTACCGTAGGTAAGTCTATGTCACAGCTGTCAAGTGCCGGGAAACGGGCCGAACGTGAAGG
Organism: Streptomyces sp. NPDC001980; assembly: GCF_040296885.1. Lineage (NCBI taxonomy): Bacteria > Bacillati > Actinomycetota > Actinomycetes > Kitasatosporales > Streptomycetaceae > Streptomyces > Streptomyces sp. NPDC001980. Next base: position 110,072 of record NZ_JBEOYD010000009.1, read on the forward strand.
AGCCTCACGTAACCTCCGGGATTGCACAGGCCCGGCCCCGGACAACCCCCGAAAACCCACAAGCCCGCCACAGCGGCCCCGTACGATCTCCAGCCTGAACCGCCGGTAACCCCTTTCTGAGGCCCGGTGCCGGTGAACGCCTCGGTGCGCGAGGCACGTACGTCATGCAGCAAGCAGTTCACCGCTGCACGCCCGAGGAGCCGCCCCGTGTCCACGTCCTCTTATCCGAACGCTGCCCCCGTCTCCCCGGGTGCGGCGATCCAGGCCACGGACTACGACGGGAACCCGATCCTGGTCGAGCCCCTCGTGCAGCGGCTGGACGGGGTGGTGCGGGAGGCGTACGTACCGCCGTTCGCGCCGCCGGTACGGCACGGCTCGCTCGCCGACCTGCCGTTCGAGAACGCGGAGGCGGAGCCGGGTGCCGTGGTGCTCAGCCGCAAGTCGGCCGAGGGCGAAGGCCGTTGGGAGCACGTGACGGCCGCTCAGTTTGCCGCGCAAGTGCTGGCGGTGGCCAAAGGGCTGATCGCGGAGGGGCTGATGCCGGGCGACCGGATCGCGATCATGTCCCGGACGACGTACGAGTGGACGCTCCTCGACTTCGGAGCCTGGGCGGCCGGCCTGGTGACTGTGCCGGTCTACCCGACCTCCTCGGTCTTCCAGACCCGCTGGATCATGCACGACTCGGGCGCCGTCGCCCTGGTCACCGAGACCAGCGCGCAGGCCGCCGCGCTCGGCCCCGAGCTCGACCGGCTGCCCGACCTCAGGCACCTGTGGGTGATGGAGAAGGGGCACGTGGACCGGCTGGCGGAGGCCGGTGCGCAGGTGCCGGACGCCGAGGTGAGCGTACGGCGGGGCATGCTGGGCCCCGACACCCTCGCCACCCTGATCTACACCTCGGGCACCACCGGCCGCCCCAAGGGCTGCGCCCTCTCGCACGGCAACTTCTTCGCCGAGGTCGACAACGCGATCGAACTCCTCTACCCGATCTTCAAGGCGCGCAACGCCGAGGAGGTCTCCATCCTCCTCTTCCTCCCCATGTCCCACGTCTTCGGCCGCATGGTGGCGATCGCCTGCGTCCGCGCCGGGGTCCGCCTCGGCCACGCCCCCAGCCTCAAGGCCGAGGACCTGCTCCCGGACCTCGCCGGGTTCAAGCCGACCTGCCTGCTCACCATCCCGTACATGCTGGAGAAGGTCTTCAACACCGCGCGGGCGAAGGCGGAGGCGGGCGGCCGCGTCTCCGTCTTCGACCGGGCCACGGGGGTCGCGCAGCGCTACGGCGAGGCGCTGGAGGCGAAACAGACCGGCACCGGCAGCGGGCCCGGCCGCGCCCTGAAGACCGCCCGCACCTTCTACGACCCGCTCGTCTACCGCCGTATCCGCACCGCCATGGGCGGCCGCGTCCGGCACATCATCTGCGGCGGCTCCCCGCTGGGCCGCCGCCTCGCCGCGTTCTACGCCGGGGCCGGCATCGAGATCTACGAGGGCTACGGCCTGACCGAGACCACGGCGGCCACCACCTGCACCCCGCCCCTCAAGCCCCGCCTCGGCACGGTGGGCTGGCCGATGCCCGGCACCAAGGTCCGGATCGCCGCCGACGGCGAGATCCTGGTCGCCGGCGACCACGTCCTGCGCGGCTACTGGGACCCGGCGGCCGGCGGTGTCGTCCCCACGACCCGGGACGGCTGGCTGGCCACCGGCGACCTCGGCGAACTCGACGACGAGGGCTACCTCACCATCACCGGCCGCAAGAAGGAGATGCTGATCACGGCCGGCGGCAAGTCCATCGCCCCCGCCCCGCTGGAGAACTGGCTGCGCTCGCACCCCCTCATCTCCCAGGTGATGCTGGTCGGCGACGGGCTGCCGTACGTCAGCGCCCTCATCACCCTCGACCGGGACGGCCTCACGCACTGGCGCCAGATGAACGGCAAGCACCCGGTGCCGCCGGAACTCCTCATGGACGACGCCGAGCTGCTGGCCGTCCTGCAGCGCGCCGTCGACGAGGCCAACAAGCTCGTCTCCCGTCCCGAGTCCATCCGGCGCTTCGCCATGCTCCCCGTCGACTTCACCGAGGAGGCCGGGCATCTGACCCCCTCGATGAAGCTGCGCCGCGAGGCGGTCATGAAGGACTTCGCGACGGAGATCGAGGGCCTGTACGCGAAGTGATCCGCGGCCGTCGCGGAAGGTGATCCGCGGCCGTCACGCGGAGTGGTCCGCCTCCGTGCCCGGTGATTTGTGTTAGTCCACCTGGCCCCACTGGCGCGAGGGAATCACGGGACCCGCCCGGGACCCGTGATTCCATCGCGCCAGGAGGTGCACCATGGTTGACGACCGGCAGCAGGAAACCCACCCCAGACCGGCCCCCACCCGTCGCCGCGTCCTCGCTGCGGGTGCCGTGGCCCCCGTCCTCGCGGGCGCGGCGACCCCGCCCGCGCGCGCCCTCTCCCACGAACACCCGCGCACCCTGGTCGAACCCGAGTTGACCCAGCTCGCCGACTGGGCGGACGTGACCAAGGCCCTGGGGCGGCCGGGCGACATGAAGCGGTACATGTACCACACCGGCCTGCCCCGCCGGGACCTCAAGGTGGTCTCCCGGGGCGTGCGGATCGAGACCGCGCTGGCCCTCGGCACCCACACCGCCTTCGTCCGGTACAAGGACGGCAGCCATCTGCTGATGGGCGACGCCGTGGTCACCGAGCACGAAATGGACGGCTTCACCGACGCGCTCCTCGCGCACGACATCGCCATCAACGCCGTACACAAGCATCTGCTCTCCCACCAGCCCGCCCTGTGGTGGCTGCACCTGCACGCCCACAGTCACGACCCCGTACCCATCGCCAGGGGGCTGCGCGCGGCTTTCGACCGCACCGGCACCCCGCTCGACCAGCCGCCCACCACCCCGAGGCTCGACCTGGACACCAAGGGCATCGACGACGCCTTCGGCAGCAAGGGCTCCCAGGACGAGGGCACCTACAAGAGCGTCTGGGCGCGCGCGGAGCAGATCGTGGACGGCGACATGATCCTGCCGACCGGCCTCGGCTCGGTGACCACCATCAACTTCCAGCCGCTCGGCCGGGGAAGGGCCGCGATCAACGGTGACTTCGTGATGACCGCGGGCGAGATCCAGCCGGTCCTGAAGATCCTGCGCAAGGGCGGGGTCGGCATCGTCGAGCTCCACCACCACAACCTGATGGACGAGCCGCGCCTGTTCTTCCTCCACTACTGGGCGATCGGCGACGCCGTGCGGCTCGCGAAGGACCTGCGTGCCGCCGTCCACGCAACCAACGTCGTGCCGTTCCACTGAGCGGCCGACCGACGAAGGAGAAGTACGTGCAGGCGATCAACTGTCCCTTCGGTTTCAGCGAGGCCCTCGACTTCGATCCGGCCCTGGCCGGCTTCATGGAGCGTGAGTCCCTCGGCACCATCCGGCTGCCGTACGGCGACTCGGACGCCTGGCTGGTCACCAGATTCGAGTCGGTGCAGCAGGTGACCACGGACCCCCGGTTCAGCCGGGCAGCGATCATCGAGTACGACTATCCGCGCCTGACGCCCGAGCCGATCGTCTCCCCGGAGTCGATCAACGTGATGGACCCGCCGTACAGCGGCCGGATCAGGCATCTGGCCACCCAGGCCTTCACCCCGCGCCAGGTGGACCGGATGCGGGGCCGGATCGGCCTCCTCACGGACCGGCTGCTGGACGAAATGGAAGACGCCGGTCAGCCGGCCGACCTGGTCCGGTACCTGTCCGACCCCCTTCCCCAGCACACGATCCTGGACCTGCTGGGCATCGACCGCGCCGAGTGGCCCCGGATGCAGGAGCAGGTCCAGCGGCTGCTGGTGGTCGGCGCGGGCAACCGGGACGTCGCACGCGCGGCCAAGGAGGACCTGACCGGCTACTTCACCGAGCTCGTCGCCGAACGCCGGAACAACCCCGGTGCGGACATCATCAGCGTGCTCACCGAGGCACGGGACGGCACGGACCAGCTCGACGACCGGGAACTGGCCGTCCTGGCACTGACGTTCACGCTCAGCGGCCAGGACACGGCGACCTGCCAGATCAGCGACATCATGTATCTGCTGCTGACCCGCCCGAAGCTGGCGGAGTACGCCCGCGCGCACCGGAAGGACCTGACGGACTTCATCCACGAACTGCTCCGGTACATCCCCTTCCGGAAGGGCGTGGGCATTCCCCGGGTGGCACTGGAGGACGTCGAGATGGACGGGGTGGTCATCCGGCAGGGCGACTTCGTCCACGTCTCCTACCTGACGGCCAACCGTGACCCGGACCGCTATCCGGATCCCCACGAGATCGTGCCCGACCGTCCCGTCGCTCCCCACATGACCTTCGGCTGGGGCGGCCACCGGTGCATCGCGGTGCCGTTGGCGATGGCCGAACTGGAGGTCGCCCTGGAACGCCTCCTGGACCGCTTCCCCACGCTCCGCCTGGCGGTGCGCCCGGAAGAGATCCGCTGGGACACCGAGACCATCCGCCGGTTCCCACTGGAGCTGCCGGTGGCCTGGTAGGCCCCGGCCTCACTCCTCGTCGGCCAGGCGGTCCAGCCACTCCCCCAGCAGGTGCTGTTCCGCGCTGCTGAGGATCGTCTGGCCGGGGAGGCCCGCGCGCAGGGCGCGGGCCGCGGCCGCCGGCCCGCCACCGGTCCGGACGGCCGGTTTCTCATGCGTGACCGCGCTGACCATGGCCTCCCGGAGGGTGGTCAGCAGGGCCGGGTCGCGGTCGGCCTCGGGTGCGGACAGCCAGGTGAGCACGGCGCCGCGCGCGGTGGCGTGGATGACATCGACCGCGAGATCCTCGCCGACCCGCAGCCACCCGCCGGCGGCGAGCCGCCGCACCCGCCCCCGCAGGATCTCCAGCCCGGCCCGGAAGGCGGCCGACCCGCTGTGCGAGGTGCCGCCGTACATCAGCAGGTACAGCGCGGGGTTCTCCAGCCCGAACCCGACCGCCAGGTCCCAGCTGCCGCGCAGGTCCTCGATCAGATCCTCGGGGTCCGGATCGACCCGCTTGCCGGCCAGGAACGTGGCGAAGCCGTGCTCCGCAACGGCCTCCAGCAGCCCGTCCTTGTCGCCGAACAGCCGGTAGATGGCCGGGGGTTGCAGCCCCGCGGCGACCGCGACCGCCCGGGTGGTGACGGCGTCCCGCCCCTCCCGTTCCAGCAGTCCCATGGCGGCGTCGACGACGCGCTGCCGGGTGTCCGTGTCACGTGATTCCGAGCCCATGTATCAATGATATCGCTCATGCGCTTCCATCGATAATATCGGTGTTACGCTGAACCTGTTTCCATCGATATCGCCATCGTGCTGGAGGACATCGTGATCGTCGTGACCGGAGCCACCGGACAACTCGGCAGCCGCATCGTGGAACGACTGCTGACCCGCGTACCGGCCGAGCGGGTCGGCGTCAGCGTCCGCGACCCGAAGAAGGCGCAGGCCCTGGCGGACCGGGGCGTGCGGGTGCGGCAGGGCGGCTTCACCGACCCGTGCGGCCTGGCACACGCCTTCGAGGGCGCCACCCAGATCCTGATCGTCTCCGTCGACCGGCTGGGCGAGGAGGGCGTACGACAGCACCGCACCGCGATCGACGCGGCCGTCGCGGCCGGCGTCCGACGCATCCTCTACACCGCCCACATGGGCACCAGCCCCACCTCCCGCTTCCAGGCCTGCCGCGACCACGCGGCCACCGAGGAGGCCCTGCGTGCCTCGGGCGTCCCCTGGACCTCCCTCCGCAACGGCTTCCACGCGGCGAGCGCGCTGCAGTTCGCCGGCCACGGCCTGGCGACCGGCGAACTGGCCCTCCCGGCCGACGGCCCGGTCTGCTGGACGGCCCACGACGACCTGGCGGAGGCGGCAGCCGTGATCCTGGCGGACGAGGGCCGCTTCGAGGGGCCGACGCCCCCGCTGACCGGGGTGCAGGCACTGACCTTCGCCGACATCGCCGACCTGGCCGGTGCGACCAGGACCATAGCCCCCGACGACACGTTCCGCGGGCAACTGGCGGCCAACGGCGTCCCCGAGGAGGCGGCCGACCACCTCCTGGGCGTCTTCCTGGCCGCCCGTGAGGGCGAGTTCGCGACCGTGGACCCGACCCTGGCGGACCTGATCGGCCGCGAACCGATCGGCATGCGGGAGCTGTTGAGCGAGCGGCCCGCCTAGAGAGGCAGCTCCGCCCAGACCGTCTTGCCGACGTCCCGCTCCGCGACCCCCCACGTCCGCGCCAGCAGCGACACCACCACCAGACCGCGTCCGCCCTCCGCCTCCGCCTCCCGCGCGAACCGCAACTGCCGGTCGTCCCGCGCGTCGCTCACCTCGATACGGAGGGTGTTGTCAGGGGTGAGCAGGAGCAGCCGTACCTCGAAGTCCCGGCCGGGGACGCGACCGTGGGTGACCGCGTTCGCGGCGAGTTCCGCGGTGAGCTGCTGGGCCGTGTAGTTCAGGTCGCTGTCGTGGGGGTATCCCCAGGTGGCCAGCTGGTGGGCGACGAGCCGCCGGGCCAGCCGGGCGCCCCGCGGGGTGGCGCTCAGACGCTGCGTCAGTGCGGCGGTGGGGGTGGAGATTTCGGCGTTCACGTGACAGAGCGTGGCCGGTTCTCCGTACCCTGACCAGGGGCGATCGCGCGACTCACGGTAGCCGTACGGGTGTGTCGGGTGAGGAGTACGGGTCGTCGGCCGTGACCACGACGACGTGAGGCGGAGGCGTACGTGACGGACGTACAGCAGGAGCGGCGGCCGGAGACACCGGCGGAGGCCGAGGGTACGACGGGACTGTTCAGCGCGCTGGGCAAGCAGCTGAAGCTGCTGCGGGAGCGGAAGGGGCTCACGCAGAAGGAGTTCGGGGCGCTGGTGGGGTACGGGCCGGACGCGATCTCGGCGATGGAGAGGGGGGTGCGGGTTCCTCAGCCGGACATGCTGGTGAAGGCGGACGAGTTGTTGGAGGGCGGGGGGTTGCTGGGGGCGGCGGTGCCGGAGCTGAAGGAGGCGATGAAGAGGGCGCGGACGCGGCATCCCGAGTGGTACCGGAGTTATGCGGGGCTGGAGGCGGAGGCTGTTGAGCTTCACTTCTACGCCAATCAAGGCGTCCCCGGCTTGTTGCAGACCGAGGACTACGCGCTGGCGGTGTTCTCCCAGCGGCGGCCGTTGCTTAACGAGCAGACCATCGAGAAGCGCATCGCCGACCGACTGTCACGCCAACAGGTCTTCGACAAGTGGCCTGCCCCCATGTGCGGTTTCGTGCTGGAGGAGGTCGTCCTGGACCGGGCGATTGGAGGCAAGGCCGTTCGCGACGCACAGTTGAAGCAGTTGCTCCGTATCGGAGGGCTGCGCAACGTTGAGATCCAGGTGATGCCCACCGATATCGAAGAACACCCCAACATGGGTGGTGCGTTCAACCTTTTGACACCTCCGAAGAACCCGCAAGTTGCGTACACGGAGATCCAGGAGTACCCGCGTTTGATCACTGACGCCGACGAGGTCCGGAAGATCGCAGACCGCTATGGAATGATCCGGGCGATGGCACTCTCGCCCAAGGAGTCCCGGGCGTTGATCGACGAAAAGCTGGGGGAGTTGTGAGCAGCCGGAAACTCAACTGGTTCAAGTCCAGCTACAGCGACGGAGGCGGCGGCGAATGCCTCGAAGCCGCCTACACCTGGCGCAAGTCGTCGTACAGCAGCGGCGGAGGCGGCGAGTGCCTCGAAGTCCGCACCGCTCCCTCCGTCATCCACATCCGCGACTCCAAGCGGACCGCCGGCCCCGCCGCCCCCCACCTCACCCTCTCGCCCTCCTCCTGGACGGCGTTTCTCACGGGCGTCACCGGTCCGGGCACGCCTCGCCCGTCTTGACCACGCGTAGCGTGACCGGCGTGGTGAGGGCGTAGCGCGCCGGTGGCGGCTGCTGGGAGCAGACTCTCCAGTTGCCGCCCAGGACGGGGATCCGGTGCCGGTCGAGCGCGTCCTCGGCGGCGAGTTGGCGGAACCCCGCGTCCCGGGCGGTCAGTTGGGCCGTGCGCAGGGTCGTCCCGCGCAGGTCCGGCAGCTCGGCGGTCTGTTTCCGGGCGTGCTGGGACAGGGCCAGCAGCGCGACGACGACCGCGAGGGTGAGGAGGGCGGGACCTCTGCGCACGGTTGGTCCTCAGCCGACGTGGGTGAAACCGGCCTCGGTGTCGGCTGGGGCAGGTGACGCCGGCACCGCCAGCTTCTCGCCCTCGATGTCGACGTGGGGGAGTCGGCGGTCGATCCAGCCGGGGAGGGACCAGGCGCGGTCGCCTAGCAGGGCGAGGACGGCCGGGACGATGGTCATGCGGACCACGAACGCGTCGAAGAGCACGGCGGCGGCGAGGCCGAAGCCGAGGGACTTGATCATGGCGTCGTCGCCGCCGATGAAGCCGCCGAAGACGCCCGTCATGATGAGCGCGGCGGCGGTGACGACCTTGCCGCTGTGCCGGAAGCCGTCGGTGATCGCCTCGCGGGCACCGGCGCCGTGGACGTAGGACTCGCGGATGCGGGTGACGAGGAAGACCTGGTAGTCCATGGCGAGGCCGAAGACGATGCCGACCGTGAGGATGGGGACGAGGCTCATGATCGGGCCGGTGGTCTGCAGGCCGAACAGGTCCTTGAACCAGCCCCACTGGAAGACCGCCACCATCGCGCCGAAGGCGGCCAGGACGGACAGCAGGAAGCCGACCGCCGCCTTGAGCGGCACCAGGACGGAACGGAAGACGAGGATCAGGACGAGGAAGGCCAGGCCGACGACGAGCAGCAGGTAGGGGACGATCGCCTGGGCGAACTTGGCGGCGACGTCGAGGTTCAGGGCGGTGGTGCCGGACACCAGGCCCTCGGCTCCGGTGGCGGCGCGGGTGTCCGCGGCCCGGTCGCGGATGTCGTGGACGAGGGTCTTGGTCTTCTCGCTGGTGGGTGCGCTCTTGGGGACGACGGTGACGATCGCGGTGTCGCCGGCCGGGTTGTAGACGGCCGGGGTGACGGCGGCCACGTCCTTCATGCCGGTGATGCTGTCGGTGAGGTCGCCGACGGCCTTCTTCGTCGCCGCCGGGTCGGTGTCGTTGACGACGACGGTGAGCGGGCCGTTGAAGCCGGGCCCGAAGGCCTCGGTGAGCATGTCGTACGCCTTGCGCTCCGTGGTGGACGGCGGCTTCGATCCGTCGTCGGGCAGGCCCAGTTCGAGCTTGGTGGTGGGCAGCGCTACCAGGACCAGCCCCGCGACCGAGACGAGCAGCACCTTCCACGGACGCCGCAGGACGAAGGCCGCCCAGCGCTCTCCCAGCGGCGTCTTCGAGGGGGCCTTCGGCCTGCGGCGCGCGCGGCCGAGGACCCGTTCGGGGGCGAGCGAGAGCAGGGCCGGGACCAGGGTGACGGCGACCAGGACCGCGACGACCACGGCGCCGGCGGCGGCCATGCCCATGGCGGTGAGGATCGGCAGGTTGACCACGGCCAGGCCGACCAGGGCGATGACGACGGTCAGCCCGGCGAAGACCACGGCGGAGCCCGCGGTGCCGTTGGCGCGCGCGGCGGCTTCCCTGGCGTCGTGACCCGCCGCTCGTTCCGCGCGGTAGCGCGAGACGATGAACAGGGCGTAGTCGATGCCGACCGCGATGCCGAGCATGCTGGCCAGCGCCGAGGTGCTGCTGTTGAGGTTCAGGGCCGCGGTCAGCGCGGTCACCGAGGTGATCGTGATCCCGACGCCGACCACTGCGGTCGCCAGCGGCATGCCGGCGGCGGCGAACGAGCCGAAGGTGACGACCAGGATCAGCGCGGCGAGCACGAATCCGATCGCCTCGGAGGAGCCGCCGGCCTCGGTGGCCGTCAGGGCGGAGCCGGACGCCTCGACGGTCAGCCCCTTGTCGCGGGCTTCTTCGAGGACCTTGTCGAGGTGCTTGTGGTCCGCGTCGGTCAGATCGGTCGCCTTGGCGGTGTAGGTGACCTGGGCGTAGCCGGTGGTGCGGTCGGCGCTGATGGTCTTCGCGGTGTACGGGTCGGTGACCGAGGCGACCCGCGGAGAGGAGTCCTTCAGGTCCTTCAGCAGCGTCTTCACCTCCGCCCGCGACGTGCCGCCGGTCAGCTTCTGCCCGTCCGGCGCCCGTACGACGACCCGGGCGCTCGCCCCGTCGGCGTTGGCCGCCGGGAACTTCTTGCCGAGCAGGTCGTAGGCCTTCTGTGCCTCGATGCCGGGCAGCGTGACGCTGGAACTGCCGCCTCCGCTGCTGCCGGCCGCCGCGGCACCCGCGACACCCAGTACGACCGCCCAGAGCAGCACGACCAGCCAGCGGCGCTCGAAGGCGCGGCGACCGATCCGGTGCAGGAATGTAGCCATGACGAAAACAGACTCCGTACGTCGGAACGAGGGTGGGGGCGGAGACACCTGCGCCGGCGGTCGAGGACCGTGCGCAGGGGGCGGTGCTCCGGGCATGCGAGGCCTGTCGTCGTCGACTGGCTCGGGGCGGGGCACCGGCGCCGGGGAGACGCCCGTGCCCCGCAACCATGCTGGGCCGGGCCGCACCCCGGCCGCGTCAGCCTCTGGTACGGCCGGTGCCGGAGCGTGTCGGTCATCCGGCCGACAGCACGGGAGCGGGTCGGTTTCCTACGCTGGTAGGCGTGGACTGGAAACTTCCGTTTTCGCCCGGAGTGCGGCGTCTCGTCACCGCCGCCGCGCTGCTGGCCCTGGCCCTCACCTGGGTGGTCGACATCCTCGCGGTGTACAACCCGGGGCAGGCGAGCTCACCCATCCGCTGGCTGCCGGTGTTCGTCACCGGTCCGCTGGCCGTGCTGGCGCTGCCCGACACCCGATGGTCGCCGCCGCTCACGGCCCGGTCGCTGGGCATCGCCGCCCTGTCCGCCGCGCTGACCTGCGTGTGCCTGGTCGACCCGCGGCCGGTGGGCGACTGGGGTCTCCTGGAGCTCCTCGCCCTGCTGTTCCTGATCGTCCGGGTGCTCGCCGAGACGGAGTCCGACCGCACCACGGCCTGGACCGCCGCCGCCCTGGTCGCCGCCGTGCTGATGATGCCGCTGCGCGGCCGTACCGTGTTCAGCCTCGTGGCCGGGCAGTACGTGCTGACGGTCGCCCTCGCGCTGGCGGTCCTCATCGGCTGCTCCCTGCGCGCCCTTGAGGCCCGCCGCCGGCGTGCCGTCCAGGAGGTGCGCTACGCCGAGCGGCTCGCCCTCGCCCGCGACCTGCACGACCTCATCGCCCACCACATGACGGGGATCATCGTGCAGGCCAACGCGGCCCGGACCGTGCACGCGATCTCGCCCGAGAAGGTCGACCCGGCCCTGGAGGCGATCTCCCGGTCCGGGACGGAGACCCTGGAGTCGATGCGGCGCCTGGTCCGCGTGCTGCGCGAGGACGACCACCAGGCGCTGCGCCCCGCCGACCTGCTCTCCGGGCTCGGCGACCTCGTCGCCGGCTTCTCCCGGCGCCGGCCCGACGCTCCCGCCGCCCGCCTGGAGGCCGCCGCGGCGGCCCGGACCAGCAGGTTCAGCCCGGAGGTGGAGACCTCCGTGTACCGGGTGGTCCAGGAGGCCCTCACCAACGTGCACCGGCACGCGCCGGGCGAGCGCGTGGTCGTACGGCTGGACGCCGACCCGGACTGGCTGCACGTGACGGTGGCCAACAGTCTGCCGCACCGCCGCATCGGCAGCCCCGCCGGCGGCCAGAGCGGGCTCGGCCTGATCGGGCTGCGGGAGCGTGTCGAGGCGCTCGACGGCGAGTTCTGGGCGGGCGCCGTCGACCCCGCCCAGTGGGAGGTCCGGGCCAGCGTGCCCCGGTCCCCGGACTCGCCGCCGCACCCGCCGCGATCGGCGCGCGATGCTACCCGGACCGCGAGGTGACCACGCCGTTCTCCCACGCCCAGGCCGCGACCTCCACCCGGTTGCGGGCGTCGATCTTGGCCTGGATACGGGCCAGGTACGTCTTCACCGACGACAGCGACAGGAACAGCTCCTCGCTGATCTCCTGATTGGTGCGGCCCACGGCCACCAGCCGCATGATCTCCGTCTCCCGGACGCTCAGCCCGGCCGCCTCCGCGTCGTGCGCACTGCGCGGGCCGCGCTGCAGCTCGCCCAGCAGGCGGACGGTGACCGCCGGCGAGACCAGGGCGTCGCCGCGCGCCGCCGCCCGTACCGCCTCCACCAGCAGTGCGGGGGAGGCGTCCTTCAGCAGGAACCCGCAGGCGCCGTACCGCAGCGCGTCCCGTACGTAGTCGTCCTGGTCGAAGGTGGTGATGACGACGACGTTCGGACCGCTCCCGCCCTCGCCCCCGGCCCCGCCGGTCCGTTCGCCCGTCAGTGTGCGGGTGACCTCCAGCCCGTCGAGGCGGGGCATCCGGATGTCGACCAGCACGACGTCGGGCCGCAGCCGGCGGGCCAGTTCGACGCACTCCACACCGTCGCCGGCCACGCCCACGACCCGGATGCCCGGCTGGGCGTCGAGGATCATCTCGAAACCGGCCCGCACCAGTTCCTGGTCGTCGGCGATCACCACGTCGATCGGTTCGCCGGTCACGGCCGGCGGTCCCGGTCCGCCCGCGGCGCGCGGGCCGGGATCGGCGCCCCGGCGCCGGTGTGCAGCATCGCGATGATCCGGTCCGCGTAGTCGGCCGGTGCCGTCTCGTCGAGGCTGTCGCGGTCGTGGTCGTACGCCATGCCGACGATCATGAGGGTGAGGTGTGCGGCGGCCGCGTTCCACAGCTGGTCGCGGCCGCTGCGCTCGGCGATCGCGTCCTCCAGCAGCAGACGTTCACGGTTCACCAGGTCCCACAGCCGGGCCCGTGGCCCGGGCGCCCGGTCGAGCTGGGCGCGCAGCCGGCGCAGCCGGGCCAGTTCCTCGGGGCCCACGTCCAGCACGGTGCGCACGGTCCATCCGAGGGAGACGGCGACGTCCTCCTCCTCGGGCCGGGCCCGCAGCCGGTCGGCGAGTACACCGGTGGTCCGCTCGACGGGGTCGAGCAGGATCGCGTCCTTGTTCGCGAAGTACCGGTAGACCGTGGAGACCGCCACCTCGGCCCGCTCCGCCACCTGCTCCACCGTCGCGGCCTCGTACCCGTCCCGTTCGGCCAGCGCGATCATGGCGTCGTAGATCGCGGCCCGGACCTTCAGTGCCTTCTTCTCCCGCAGCCCCACGCGGCCACCGTAACAGAATGAGAAGACTTCTCTTTTGGCAACGATTCTTCTCTTCTGGTGATCACAAGTCCGGTGATGGCGAGGTGGCGATCAGATACGCCTGCGGACTCGTCTCCCCGAGCCCCGCGTCCGCTTCCCGCACCGTGCGGGAGTGGAGCCGGAAACCGGCCCCGGTCAGCAGCCTCGCCATCTCCTCCGGCCGCCGCCGCTCGAAGTCCAGCGCCACCGGGTGCCCCCAGGGGTCTTCGAGCCGGCGCGCCGCGTCCCCCACCTGGAAGGCGAGGAGCAGCCGGCCGCCCGGCCGCAGCACCCTCCTGAACTCCCCGAACAGCAGCGGCAGATGGTCGTCCGGGGTGTGGATGGACGAGTACCAGCACACCACCCCGTCCAAGGCGCCGTCCGCCAGGGCCAGTTCCAGCATCGAGCCCTGGACGAAGCGCAGGCCCGGGTTCTCGCGGCGGGCGACGGCGAGCATCGACGTGGAGAGGTCGAGGCCGAAGACGGAGAGGCCGAGCCCGGCGAGCCGCCCCGTGACGCGGCCGGGGCCGCAGCCGAGGTCGGCCACCGTGCCGCCCGGGCCGACGAGTTCGGCGTAGGCGGCCAACAGGGCACGGTCCAGGGGCCGGTTGGAGACATCTTCGCGGAAGTGGTCGGCGTAGTCTTCGGCGATCGCGTCGTAGAACGTACGCGTGGCGGTGAGGAAGTCGGCGGTCATGCCCGCGGACCCTAACGGGCGGCACTGACAACGGCCGTCAGTCGACCCCGGCCGCCCGCAGCAGTGCCGTCACCGCCGCGGCCCCCAGGACCACGACCGCGAACGGCGCCCTGCGCCAGGCCAGTACGCCCGCCGCCAGCACCCCGGCCGGGCGGGCGATCCCCGCGAAGCCGCGCCGAAGGAGACACCCACGATCCCGCCGGCCAGCCAGACGAGTGAACTGTCCCGGACCAGGGAGGCCGTCCTCCGCGGCTGGGTTGTTCGGTTTGGCGAACGCATGTTCTCTGCAATGAACAAGTAGGGTGGTGTTCGTCAAGGCGAACGGTCGTACCGATGGAGCGAACGAACGAGATGTCCGAAGCAACCGACCGGCCGGGCCGGTCAGAGCGGCCGGACCGGCCGGACCGGCTTCCGATGGAGTGGATCGCCGGGTCGCTGAAGCGTGAGCGGGCCCGGGCCGGGCTCTCCCTGTCCGAGCTGGCCAAACGGGCCGGCATCGCGAAGTCCACGCTGTCCCAGCTGGAGGCCGGCGGCGGCAACCCGGGCGTGGAGACGCTGTGGTCGCTGGGGGTGGCGCTGGGCGTGCCGTTCAGCGCCCTGGTCGAGCCGCCGGTGTCCGGCGTTCAGGTGATCCGGGCGGGGGAGGGGCCCACGGTCGCGTCGGAGCGGGCCGACTTCGCCGCCACCCTGCTGTCCGCCGGCCCGCCCGGCGTCCGCCGGGACATCTACCACCTGCGGATGGAGCCGGGCGCGGCGCGGGAGTCCGAGCCGCACATTCCGGGAACGGTCGAGCATCTCGTCGTATGCGGCGGGCAGGTTAAGGCGGGGCCACGCGGAGAAACCGTCGAATTGAACCCCGGGGATTATCTGACGTATCGCGGCGATGTTCCGCATGTGTACGAGGCGTTGGCGCCCGGCACCACGTTCGTGCTGGTCATGCAGCACGTCTAGGGGGCGGTGGAAAGGCAGGAGCCCCGTCGCCTGACGGCGCGGGGCTCCTTGGGTACTGCACTCAGTCTGCGATCAGACTTGGTTTGTCTGGGATCAGACGGGGGTGACGTTCTCCGCCTGCGGACCCTTCGGGCCCTGCGTGACGTCGAAGCTCACCTGCTGGTTCTCCTCCAGGGAGCGGAACCCGCTGGCGTTGATCGCGGAGTAGTGGACGAAGACGTCGGGGCCGCCGCCTTCCTGGGCGATGAAACCAAAGCCCTTTTCGGCGTTGAACCACTTCACGGTTCCGGTAGCCATAAGCCCTCCTTGGGCCCAAAGGGTCGCCCTGCTCCAGAACCTGCAAGTGTGAAAACAAACTAAGTGCCGCACAACTGCATATGTCTGAAAACTACAAGAGCCCGCGGTTACATGCTCCGCAGGCTCTGTACTGCAAGGGAAACCAAACTGCAACTTGCGGCGAGCCTAGCATGTAGGCAGCCGAAAGCAACAGAGGCCAAGATCACGTCACCCGGACGTTTGAATCGCCCCGAGGGTGGGTTGACCGGAGGGACGGTCGGGACACCAGGGGTGGGGGCGGTCCCAGCACGGTACCCCATGGGGTCTAGTGTCGCGATGTGGACAATTCTCGCACCCGGCCGCGCGTCGGCCACATCCAGTTCCTGAACTGCCTGCCCCTCTACTGGGGGCTCGCGAGAACCGGCACCCTCCTCGACCTCGAGCTGACCAAGGACACCCCTGAGAAGCTCAGCGAGCAGCTGGTGCGCGGCGACCTCGACATCGGGCCCATCACCCTCGTCGAGTTCCTGCGCAACGCCGACGACCTGGTCGCCTTCCCGGACATCGCCGTCGGCTGCGACGGCCCGGTGATGTCCTGCGTGATCGTCTCGCAGGTGCCGCTGGACCAGCTGGACGGCCGCCGGGTCGCCCTCGGCTCCACCTCGCGCACCTCGGTCCGCCTCGCCCAGCTGCTGCTCGCCGACCGTTACGGCGTCCAGCCCGACTACTACACCTGCCCGCCCGACCTCAGCCTGATGATGCAGGAGGCCGACGCGGCGGTGCTGATCGGCGACGCGGCCCTGCGCGCCAACCTGCTGGACGGCCCGCGCTACGGCCTCCAGGTCCACGACCTCGGCGCGCTGTGGAAGGAGTGGACGGGCCTGCCGTTCGTCTTCGCGGTGTGGGCGGCGCGCCGGGACTACCTGGAGCGCGAACCGTTCATCACCCGCGAGGTGCACGGCGCCTTCCTCGACTCCCGCAACCTCTCCCTGGAGGAGGTCGCCAAGGTCGCCGAACAGGCCGCCCGCTGGGAGGCCTTCGACGAGGCGACCCTCGCCCAGTACTTCACCACCCTCGACTTCAGCTTCGGCGCGCCGCAGCTGGCGGCGGTGGCGGAGTTCGCCCGCCGGGTGGGCCCGACGACCGGGTTCGCGGCGGACGTGAAGGTCGACCTGCTGGGCGCCCTGTAAGGGGCGCTGGGGGTACCCCCGGCCGAAGGCTGGGGGAGGAACTGCGCGACCAGCCCCCACCGGCCCGCGGCGAAAGAACCGCACAACCCGCGGAGCGAATAGGCTGCTGCTGAACTCTCTGGGGGGTGAGGGCACATGCTGCCGCTCGCGGGCGACGAACCCACGGCCGTCGGGCCGTACCGGCTGCTCGGCCGGCTCGGCTCCGGCGGCATGGGCCGCGTCTATCTCGGCCGTTCGGCCGGCGGCCGGTCCGTCGCCGTCAAGATCGTGCACCCGCACTTCGCGCTGGACGAGGAGTTCCGCGCCCGCTTCCGCCGCGAGGTGCAGGCCGCGCGGCGGGTCGGCGGCGCCTGGACCGCCTCCGTCCTGGACGCCGATCCGGACGCGCCCGTGCCCTGGGTCGCCACGGCCTACGCGGCCGGTCCCTCCCTGACGGCCGCCGTGACCGACGGCGGCCCGCTGCCCGCGCACACGGTACGGGCGCTGGGCGCGGGGCTGGCCGAGGCGCTGGCGGCGGTGCACGAACTGGGTCTCGTGCACCGGGACGTGAAGCCGTCGAACGTGCTCCTGACCCTCGACGGGCCGCTCCTCATCGACTTCGGCATCGCCCGCGCCACGGACGGCACGGCGTCGCTGACGTCGTCGGGGGTGTCGATCGGCTCGCCCGGATACATGTCCCCGGAGCAGATCCTCGGCAAGGGCGCCACGGGCGCCGCGGACGTCTTCTCCCTCGGCGCGGTGCTGGCGTACGCGGTGAACGGGGTGCCGCCGTTCCCCGGGGACTCCTCGGCCGCTCTCCTCTACAAGGTCGTCCACGAGGAACCCGAACTCGGTTCGCTCGGCGGTGAGCTGAGGGAGGTGGCCGAGGCCTGCCTCGCGAAGGAGCCGGGGCGGCGGCCGGGCCCGGCGGAGGTGGCCCGGCGGCTGGCTCCGGAGGGGGCCGCACGGCTGATGGCCGGCGGGTGGCTGCCGGGGGCACTGGTGGAGCGGGTGAGCCGGAGCGCGGTGGAGGTGCTCAACCTGGAGGCGGCGGAGGCCGTGCCGGCCGCGGTACCGGCGTCCGGGCCGGTGGAATTCAGCACCCCTTCCGTGGCCGGCGAGTTCGGACCGCCGCCGACGCTGCCGCCCGCGGTCGTACCGGAGCCGACGCTGCCGCCCGCGGTCGTACCGGAGCCGACGGTGCCGCCCGAGGCCGTACCGGAGCCGCGGGATGCCGTGGCTACGGAGGGGACGCCCGCGATGCCCGGGAAACCCGGCAAGGTGTCCGTGAGCGTCGCCGCGACCGCCGTACCGGGAGCGGACGGGCGCGGGCGCCGGGTGAGCTGTACGGTCGCGCTCGCGGTGGCCGCGGCGCTGGCGGTGGTCACCGTCGGGGTGGGGTTCCTGGTGAAGCCGTTTTTCGGGACCGACGGCGACGGGACGGACAGTAACGCGGGCGCCGCAGCCAAGTCGCCCTCTACATCGGCGTCGTCCGCCTCCGGCGGCGGGAAGATCCCGGCCGCCTACCTCGGTACGTGGCAGGGCTCGGCCACCGCCCTGTCCGGCAACCTGCCCATCGGCACCTTCCGGGTCACCGTCGAACAGGCCGCGGTCGGCGAGGAGCTGGGCCGCCTGCGGCAGACCGACCAGCTGGGCGGGGTCTGCACGGACATCCTCACCCTGAGGTCGGTGACGGCGGCCAGGCTCGTCGCCTCCTCGACCGGCGCCGAGGGCAACCACGACGGCTGCGACCCCGGCACGAACACCGTGTACCTGACCCCGAGCCACGGCGACCTGGTCTACACGTCGGACAGCTCGGCGGAGGGGAACCCGGTGGCGGTGATGTCGAAGGCGGGGGACTGAAGGATCTCGGGGATCCCCCGCCGTACGACCGCTTACGGCTACTGCGGGGTCGTCACCGTGACGTGCTCCCCGCTGCCCAGGTGCAGCATGCCCTTGCCGGGCTGGATCGGGCCGCCCACCATGGCCCGGGTGGTCCGGATGCCGATCAGCTCGCCGGAGCCGGACTCCTGCGGGGAGAGCAGGATGCCCCGGCGGGCCTTCTTGGCGTCGACCTGCCAGCCCGAGAAGCCGTCGCAGATCTCGTCCTCGTCACCGGCGATGACGACAGCAAGGCCCTCCTCGGTGCCGCGCTCCACGATCCGCTTGAAGACGTCCTCGGCGTCGCAGTCGTCCAGCACCTCGGCGTCGTCGACCAGCACGACGATCGGTTCGGCCGGGGACGCCGACGAGAGCACCTCCGTCAGCTCGTCCTCGTCCACGTCCCGCCCGGTGAAGACCTTCAACACGCCTTCCCGGCCCTCCAGTTCGCGCAGCGGCGACTGCCGGGGCGCGGCGACGACGATCCGCACGCCGTTGGCGAGATGG
This sequence comes from Streptomyces sp. NPDC001980, assembly GCF_040296885.1. Taxonomy (NCBI): domain Bacteria; kingdom Bacillati; phylum Actinomycetota; class Actinomycetes; order Kitasatosporales; family Streptomycetaceae; genus Streptomyces; species Streptomyces sp. NPDC001980. The sequence goes on from NZ_JBEOYD010000009.1 coordinate 128,706, forward strand.
GAGCGGGCGAAGCCCAACAGGGCCGTGGAACGGCCGGACTTGGCGGGCCCGCCGATCACGAAGGCGGGTACGCCCTGGGCCAGGTCCGGTCCGAAGGCGGTGAGTTCGTCGCCGCCGACACCGACCAGGGCCCACAGCGGGGTGGCCGCCGCGGCCGGGGTGCGCATCGCCCAGGCGTCTTCGAAGGAGATCCGGCCGGGCAGCACGTCCACCCGGAACGGCCGCCGGGAGCGCTCCACCCGGACATCGCGGGCCTCGGCCGCCTCGCCGATCGCGACGATCGCCGCGTTCTGTCCCTGACCGGTGGTGTCCGCGGAGAGCAGCGCGAACTGGGTCTCGGCGGCCGTCTCGCTGCGGAAGGCGCGGCCGGGCGGGATCTCCTCGGGAACCTTGCGGGAGTTGATGTCCAGCATCGAGAAGTCGGCGCGGTCGGCGAGCCGCAGACCGTACTTGTCCTCGGTGAGGGAGGAGATCCGGCCCGCCAGGATCTGCCGGTCGCCGGTGAGGACGAGATGGATGCCGACGCTCGCGCCCTCCCGCATCATCACCATGATCTGGTCGGTGAGGTCACCGTGGTTCAGCTCGCCGAGGGTGGGCAGCCAGCCCTCCCAGCGGTCCAGGAGCAGCACGATGTGCGGCAGCCGCTCCGCCTCCGGGACCGAGGCCCGCTGCTCGCCGATGTCCGCGAACCCCCGGTCCGCGAGGAGCTCCTGACGTCGGCTCAGCTCTCCGGAGAGGCGGGCCATGAGCCGTTCCACCCGCTCGGTCTGGTTGCGGCCGACGACGGCACCGCAGTGCGGCAGCCGGGTCAGCGCGTTCAGCGCGCCGTTGCCGCAGTCGATGCCGTACAGGTGCACGTCGGCACAGGAGTTGGTGCGGGCCAGCGAGCCGGCGATGGTGCGCAGCACCTGCGAACGCCCGGTGCGCGGGGCACCGGCGATGATGAGGTGCCCGAACGTCGCGAAGTCGACGGCGACCGCACGGCGGGCCTGGTCGGCGGGCAGGTCCTCGACACCGTACGCGGCGGCGGGCAGCGCGCCCTGCGCCTGCACGGCCGGCACGTCGTCGAGGAGCAGCATGTCGTCGAGGGCGGGCAGCCACGGCGAGTGCTGGGCCGGGATCCGCAGGGCGGTGTTGGCCTCGCGGACGGCGTCGACGAGCACCTTCAGGTCGGTGATCTCGTCGTCCTCCTTCGCCTCGGACTTCGGCTTGCGCAGCGCGGCCCGCCCGAGGTCCTGCCAGGACAGCGCCCCGGCCCAGGGCGCGAGGGTGGCCGGGTCCGCGGCCCCCGGCCGCCGTCCGCCGACCCGCCCCGACTGGAAGGGGACCAGCGAGGCGTGCCCGAGCCGGACGTACGCCCGTCCCGGCGTGCTCTTCGCGATGTGCCCGGCGTCGGGCGCGTCGATGACGTCGGTCGACTCACCGGCGTCGGTCACGCGCAGCGCGATCCGGAGGTTGGTGTTGGCGCGGATCTCGGGCGACACGACACCGGACGGCCGCTGGGTGGCGAGCAGCAGGTGGATCCCGAGCGACCGCCCTCGCTGGGCGATGTTCACGAGTCCCGTGACGAAGTCGGGCAGATCGCGCACCATGGACGCGAACTCGTCGATGACGATGAGGAGTCGGGGGACGGGGGAGCGGGACGGATCCCTTCTCACCAGGTCCTGGTAGTCCTCGATGTCCTTGGCGTCGGCGGCGGCGAGAATGTGCTCGCGCCGCTTGAGCTCCGCGCCCAGCGACTCCAGGGCCCGCTCCACGAGGTGCGCGTCGAGGTCGGTGACCATGCCCACGGTGTGCGGCAGCTTCACACAGTCCTTGAACGCCGAGCCACCCTTGTAGTCGACGAGCACGAACGTCATGTTCTCGGGGGTGTTGGCGACGGCCAGCGCGGCCACGATGGTCTGGAGCAGCTCGGACTTGCCGGAACCGGTGGTACCGGCGATGAGCCCGTGCGGCCCGTCCCGCCGCAGGTCGATGCCGAACGGCCCGTCGTACGACTCCCCGATGACGGCCATCGTCGACTGCCCGCCCATCCGCCAGCGCGCGGCGATCGCGTCCCGCGTGGGCGGCTCCAGCTGGAGCACGTCGAGCAGCCGGCTGGCGGCGGGCAGAGCGGAGTCCTCGCTCTCGCCGCTGATGTCGCGGAGCGGGGAGAGCGAGCGGGCGAGCCGCCCGCACCAGGCGGCGGAGACGAAGTCGGGCCGTACGTTCCGCTTGCGCAGCGCCCCGCTCTGCTCGACGCGCAGCCGCAACTCCAGGTCCTGCGGGGCCTGTTCCTCGCCGCCTCCGCCGCTCTGGGGATGCCAGGCCTGGAACGACGGAAAGCCGCCGACGGCCTGCTGCGCCACGGGCGTCGCTTGCGCGGCCTCCTTGCCGGCCCGCGGCTCGGCGACCACGACCCCCTGGCACTCCCCGGGCAGGAACCGCTCCTCCTCGTCGAGGCAGAGGGAGCGAATGGCGACGCCCGGCCCCTCCTTCAGCAGCCGTACGACACCGGGCATGGAGCGCAGCCGCCGCGACCCGTCCCACACGACGACGATGTCGGGGTCGGAGAACGCCGGACCGTCCGTCTTGCTTCGCCCGCCCTGCTGCAGGGCCTTCTGCCGGCCGTCGAGAAGCTGGGTGAGTTCGCCGACGCGGGCGCCGACGGTCTCGGAGTCGGTGCCGATGAGGACGTTCACGTCCTGGCCGCCGCCCGGGCGGGAGTGCGGCAGCCAGCGCACCCAGTCCCAGCGGGCGCCGGCGTCGTTGTCGGTGAGGACGTAGAACTGCACGTCCATGGGGCTGTGCAGGACAGCGGTCTGGGCGACGGCCCACCGGCCCAGCGCGTGCGCCGAATCACCCGGCCCGGCGACCCCGATCACCCCGAGGTCGCGCAGCGACAGCCCGACCGGGGCGTCCTCGATGTACCAGCGGACCTTGCGCTTGTGCTCGTCCTGCTCCGGGTCGTCGAGCTCGACCTCGGAGGGCACGCGCCCGGTGCCGAACCGGATCAGCAGATGGTCGGCGTCGGTACGCCGCCGCTCCCACAGCCGCGTCCGCGGCCCGGTGCCGTACGTCAGCACCGCGGCCGGATCCGGCACCGCGGCCCGCCGCTCGGACCGCTCCGCGACGAGCGCCTCCTGCGCCTCCCCCTCGATCCGCGCCTTGTGCTCCTTGTACTCCTTGAGCTGCTTGGCGTGGGACTTCCTGCCGTGCTTCTTGTCCATGAAGTAGTTGCCGAAGAGCATGAGGGGGCTCATCAGCGCCATGATCAGGTAGTACCAGCGCCCGAACATCATCACGGAGACGACGGCACCGACGAGCGGCAGCAGCGCCATCAGCCAGGGCAGCGGCCGGGCCTCGTAGTCGCCGAGCGGGTTGGGCAGCGAGAAGTGCGTCTGCCGGTCGGCGGGACGCAGCCGCGGGGGCCGGTTGTAGTCGAGTCCCGCGCCGTCGTCGGACCACTTGAGGGCGGCGTTGGGCGGGCTGTACCCGGTGATTTCGAGAAGGGTGTTGCCGAGGGCGAGCTGGGCGCCGAGCGGCCAGTCCCCACCGCTCTGGAACTCCTCCCCGTCCAGCCGCACGTCGTCCACGTGCGCCTGCACTTTGCAGGTGCCGTCGATGGCGATGGTGAGGGTGGCGGCGCGGGCGGGCAACTCCGGGTCCTCGACGCGGAGGTGGGAGGCGGGTCCGGTGCCGATGTCGTACCGCCCGACGCCGAGCCGGTGCACGGCGCCGGCAGCGGGACCGCCGGCGACCCGGAACTCGACGATGCCGGTGGGCTCACCGAGCAGACACCCGGCGGGGTCGTGCAGGCTGACGACGACACCGTCCCGCAGCGGCGAGCCGACGACGGTGGCGGCGGGGTCGAGGGCGTACCCGTCGACGTAGGCGAGCGGCCCGGAGACCTGGACGGCCGCGGCCTGTTGCCGGCCCGCGCCGATGGGTATGACCTGGGCGCCGCCCTCGCCGGGGTCCGGATATCCCAGACCGACCTGCCGGGCCAACTCCCTTGCGACGTCACCGACGGTCGATTCGGGATCCGCGTCGAGCACCACGTCGGCGGTGGCACCGCCGACCGGGTCGACGACGGTCAGACTCAGGCGCACGTTCCGTCCCCCAACACACCGAGAGCACCCAACACAGTGGAAGTGACCTTAGCCGCCCGCTCTTTCCCGGGTGCAACGGGATGTGAGCGATTCACGATTCCGCCGCACAAGGCCCGTGCGGTCGCACGCGTCACCCCCGTAGGATCTTTGCTCGTGCGGACGGCCATGCCATGGCCAAGGATCCGCGCGAACGGTGCCACGGGGGAAGGCCCTGAGGCCACACCAACGGGAGGGAGCCGTCATGGCCAGCAAAGACACGGATCTCACATATGCGGAGATGGAGAAGGTCGCGGGCGACCTGATCAAGGACATGCACGAGCTTGAGGACAAGATCAAGAACGTCGAGAAGCGCGTCTCCGCCCTGGTGGAGAACGGCTTCACCACCCAGAAGGCCTCGGGAGCGTACGACGACTCCATGAAGGACTTCACGAAGGGCGCGACGAAGACGATCCAGGGCCTGCACGGGCTGTCCGACTTCCTGAAGAAGGCCAAGGAAGCGTACGAGCAGCTGGACGACTCGCTGGCGAAGCAGGCCAAGGGTTAGTCACCTCGGCAGGCGACGAGTCACGTCGGTGCGATGGAGCGGTCGGCCATCGCACCGACGGGCTGTGCGCCGACGTTTCATGAGCCTTCTCGACGGGGGTAACGGGGGTAGTTGTGTCGGATCAGACCGCTGATCTCTCACGCATCAAGGAGAGCGCACGCTCGCTTTCCAGGATCCACAAGGAGTTCGCCGATAACGCGAACCCTGCGAAGGGGCTGGGGGTGCCCGTCTTCGGCGAACAGGGGCTGGTCGACGTCTTCGACGACTTCGGCGACAACTGGCGGGTCCACCGCGGGCGTCTGCTGGACGAACTGGAGAAACTCTCGAAGATCCTCACCGCTGCGGCGAAGGGCTACGAGGACATCGACCACCAGCTCGCCGAGGCCCTGCGCGGGACGGATGCCAAGCCGGCCAGGCCCACCGGAGGCGCGAAGTGACACGGCCCCGGGCCGACGAGTGGGCGGTGATCGGCGAATCGGCCGATCCGGTACCCGGCGACCCCGACGAAGTCGCCGCACTCGGCAGAGAACTGCGGAAGACCGCCGAGTCCATCAAGAAGCAAGCCGCCGAGATCAAGGCCCTGTCCTCGGTCGAGGCGTGGAAGAGCAAGGCGGCGGACGAATTCCGGCAGCAGGCGGAAGAGGCCGGAGGGAAGCTGCGCAAGGCTTTCCAGCGCTACGACGCGGCGGCCGACGCGCTGGGCGAGCGGGTTCTCGACGGTTCGTCCTCCACCGAGTACGCCTCGGAGCTCCACCGCGCGCAGCAGATGGCCGACAAGGCACTCCGCGACGCCCGGACCGCCGACGACGAGCACCGGGCGAGCGGCGGCGCCCTCGACAAGCTGCCCAAGGACACCCCGGACGACGATCCGAGCCGCAAGAAGCTCCAGAACCGCCAGGAGGCGGCCAGTTCGGCGCTGGAGCGGGCGAAGAAGGAGCTGGAGACGGCGAAGGACGTCCGGGACGCGGCGGCCAAACGAGCCCGCGACGCGATCCGGCACGCCATCGACCATGACGGTCTCAAGGACAGTGGCTGGGACAAGTTCAAGGGGTGGGTGCACGATCACGCCGGGGTGATCGAATCGATCCTTGCGTGGAGCGGCTGGATCGCCACGATCTGCGGGACGCTCTCCTTGATGGTGGGGTGGATCCCGATCGTCGGCCAGGCGCTCGCCGGCATCCTGGGCAGCATCGCGCTCCTCGCCACCCTGGTCTCGCTCGTGGGGCACCTGCTGCTGGCCCTGTCCGGCGACGGCAGCTGGTTCGACGTCGCCCTAGACGTCGTCGGCCTCGTCACGCTGGGCATCGGCCGAGGTGCCATCGCGGGGGCCAAGGGCGCGTCACTCGCCGCCAAGGTCTCCGCGAGGTCCGCGGCGGGGCGCGTGCTCAGGGCCGGCATCAAGGCGAAGCCCGGTACGGCCGCCTACCAGCGGGCCCTGAGCCAGACCTGGAGGCGAGCCAACGAACTCAGCGGCGGTGCGCTGCGTGGCAAGGCCGGTGCCGAGGCCCTCGCCGGCGCACCGAAGGGATGGAACCCCGGAACCGCCCGGCTCATGGATGCCTTCAGCCCTGGGTCGATCGGCAAGGAGACATGGGAAGGCCTCAAGGGCGTCAAGGATCTCAATTGGAGCAACCTGCGGCAGCTGGGTGACGGCTCCACCTGGGCTGGAGCATGGCCACGGGTCGGGGACAGCGGCATCGCCGGGCTGGAGAAGAGCATGGGACAGATCTCGGAGTCCCTGCGAGCCGACGATGCCGTGAAGGCGGCCGGCGGAGTGTTCAAGACGCAGACCCGGATCTGGGCGGGCTCGACCTTCGTCGCCTCGGCCACCGACCTCCTCGACAAGGGCGAGATCACGGGCTGGATCGGCGATCATGTCGGGATCAGCGGGCTGGACGACGGGGTCTGGTCGGCAACCGGGGTCAAGGACGCCACGACGACAGGCGATGGGTGAGCGGACAGTGAAGGCCGAGCAGCGGACGACGGAGGAGGTGCCGGGCAGGCAGAACGCTCTGGTGCGGCCCAGACGCATGCGCCCGCACAACGTCGATGTCGTACGCCGGGCTCGTCTCTACGCGGACGGAAAGACCCTTGTCGTACGCGACCGGCGCCTGCGAGAGCGCCGGTATCCGGTCGGTCCGGGAGGCATTCGGCGAGCCGTGTTCGTCCCGCCGCCGACCGACGCGTGGGAAACCGTCACCAAGCGGCCTGCGGAGCGCTGGGGTGTCCTCGTCTTCCAGAACGAGGACGGGCATGACGTCCTGTGCGTCCCGCTCGCCGACTGGCTGCCGGAAGCCGGCATCGTGGGGATCCTGGAACTGAAACCCGCGAAGTGCCTGGACCGGACCGGGCTGCGGGAGTTGGCAGCGGCCCTCGGCATCCCGGTGGAGGACAAGCCGCGTTCGAAGACCGGTGAACGTGAGTTGCCGGAACACGGCAGCTCGGGACCGGCTCCGGACCGCGCGGTTCATCGCGAACTGCCCCGCTGGCACAGCTGGATCAGAGGACTCGGCCTCTTGGGCTGGCTCGTCGCTCTCGTCGTCGCCTTCGCGGGCGATGTCGACTGGTGCCTGCCGATCGCCGCGAGCGCTCTGTTCGCGGTACCGGCAGCCGACTCCGTGGTGCGTGTCGGCGCGTGGTGGCGCAACCGACGGGACGACGGCCGATATTTCGCCGAGGCGGTACTGATCACGCCCGAACCGGCGACAGGTGAGGGAGCCACGCCTCGATTTCGCCGTACGGCGTCCGCACGCGTGCTGCCCGGTGACGTGGTGCTGACCGACACCGTCGGTCGGGAGCGCTGGCTCGGACGCGATGGCGCGCACGGCGTCGCGCGGCTCGTACGCCTCGTGTCCCCGGCGGACCGGCAGCCGCTGGGCGTCGAGTTCAGGGACCACAGCGGCCAGGCCCGGGCGCTGTTGCCGTGGCGGCACTGGTTCGCCGGTCCGCTGGGCCGGAGTCGCTGGGAGGAAATGGTCTCGGCGCTCTCGGTCTCCGCAGTGGACGAGGAGGTACGAAGCAGCGGGCAGGCCGCGGGGGCCACGAAGCCCTGGTGGCACAGCCACCCCCTCGCTGCTGACGCTCGCGCGATGTCGCCTCTGCCGGCCAAGGACGCGCGCGCCGAGACGAGTTGGCACAGCTCGGTGATCGGCGGAAACGAGCTGCTGCTGGTTCCCCTCTTCAGCCTCGTGCTGCTCGCCGGACTCTTCGGCGACAGCGTCACAGCCCGCCTGGCCGGTCTGTTCTCCGCACTGACCATCGTGGCCGAATGGGGCCCGGCCGCGGCGAAGTCGCTGTACAGCCGCTTCCACTATGACAAGCCGAACGAGCATGCGTGACGACCCCGGCCGGACCGACGACCCCGGAGCCACTGTGACCGCGAACGTGGGCAGCACCCGCAACCCCGCATCCCCCGGTGATTACCGGCTGTTGCTGCCGGAGGGCTGGTTCCGGGTACGGATCGACCCGGAGGGGCGCGAGGGCTCGGTCGACGCCTTGGTCGACCGCCAGTTCGCGGGAGTCGACAACGCACCTCACCTCAAGCGGCAACTGCGGGACGAACTCTTGGCGCAGGCCACGGCGGCCTACCGGGACGGCGGAATCGAGCTGTACCTGAGTCTCCAGCAGGCGGGCCCCCTCACGATCCCCGCTTCCCTGCTGATCACGCTGCTGCGACCGGCACCGGGCACAGCCCAGCCCGACCCGACCGAACTGGCCAGGCGTCTCTCGGCCGACATGGCCGCCGAGGCAACGGTCTTGGAGCTGGCGGCGGGCACGGCGGTTCGCGTGCGCCGAGCGACAGGGCAGCCGGGCACCCCTGCTCCCGCCGGGGCACCCGGAAGCGTCGACGAGGCGCTGCCCTCCGTGACAGTGGACTACCAACTACTCGTGCCGGGAACCACAGCGCACGTCCTGCTGACCTTCTCCACCCCACTCCTGCAGATCGCCGACGCCATGGTCGAACTCTTCGACGCGGTGGCCGGCTCGCTCACCTGGCTGGACGGTGACGGAACCCATGAGTGACATCGAGACATGCGGCATCGTCTGCCCGACGGACTGGGTGCCGCTCCCGCTCGATCCCTCGGACGACGTGAAGAAGTGGGCGAAGACCACCGCGGCGGAACTCTGCGAGCGGAGTCGCGCGGCGGGGTACGAACTGGACAGCAGAGCCCTGCGGAAGGACCTGCGGGGCTGGGCCGAGGACAGCCGCAACCGCGGTCCGTTGTACGGCTTCGCCTTCTATCCGGACGGGTTCGACACCGCCCTGGCCCTCCTGGAGGTCGAGGTCTTCCGGCCCGACGAGACAGTTCCTCGCTTCTCCCTCGACTGGCTGGCGGACACCTTCAGCACACACGAGTTCGGCCCCCCGCAGATCTCACACCCCGAACTGCCTCTCGGCCCCGCCGTGCGCCTCCGCCAGCACTTCGCGGCGGCCGGCATGCCACGCGGCGGTCCCGGAGTGCTGCTGCAGACAGTCACGTACGGAGTTCTCCCGGAGGGCACCGACAACGCCGTCGTGCTCCAGGTCTCCTGGTCCGTGCCGGGCATCGACGAGGAGATCGAGGAGGCCGCGGACAGCATCGCGCGGACATTGACGGTGGGGTTCTGAGCCGAGGGGAGCCGATGGTCGTCGACTGCTCGTCGACGACCAGGGGACCGCACACGCGATCGTCTCGGCTCAGGCCAGCACTGGCGTCCTGACCGCCGGGTGTTGCCCGAACGGCACGGCGAACTCCCTCTCTCCGCAGGACACATGCGTCTGATCAGCGAACGACGGCTTGGATTTCCTTGACGGTGACGTCCTGCGTGGTTCCGAAGGTGCCGTCGGGCAGGTCTCCTCCCGCGTTGCCGGTTCCCGTCCAGGAGATCTTCCAGGTGATCGTCGCCCGAAGCTTGAAGACGCTGTCGCCGGAGGAGCGCAGGTACCTGATGCCACAGGGCGGCGTCTTGCCCGCGTCTCCCTTGGCGTAGGGCTGGCCGATGGAGCCGTCGGCGTTGAAGACGCACTCGCCGGAGGCGGGGAACGTCTCGGCGTCCGCGGTGCCGGGTTCGAGCTTGAGGGAGACGGGCTTCGCGGTGGTCGTGGCCTGGATGCTGAAGCCGGGGACGTTGAGCGCCGCCGTGGCCTGCACCTCGCCGAAGACGGCCTTGTCGAGCCAGGCCCAGGTCGGCAGGTTCACCTTGGTGGTGGCCGCGGGCGCGAGGGTCACCTTGGTGTGGGGCAGTTGCATGCGCTGGTACGCGAGGGCGGCGAGGATCTCCGGCTTGATGGCCTGCTTGAACCGGGCCGGCGGGGCGTTGCCGTTGTCGACCCAGAAGGGGAGGTCGTTGCACGAACTCCGCTTGAGCACGTCGGGTTCGTCGGGATTCTCGACCGCGGCCCAGAACATCCCCTCGCCGTCCTTGTCGACGTTGTAGTCCTTGTAGCCGGGGGTGTCCGTCCAGCCGTACTCGTCCTCGTAGTGACGCTGCATCTCGCCGATCGCCGCGCCCGCGGTACCGCCCATACCGGGGGTGTTCTTGGCACTCTCGATCTGCCCGGACATCTTCTTCTTGAAGTCCTTGGCGCCGAGGTAGGGGGCGTACCAGCACGGCGGAGGCGTCCAGTTGACGTCGGAGGAGGTCATGTTTCCGGTGCCGCCGTCCTTGGTGACGGCGCCGGAGTACTGGATTTTTGCGGTGGCGTAGATGCCGTTCGAGTCCCCGCCGCCCGACTGCTCTGTGTCGGCGCCCTTATCCTTGCCCAGCGGTCCTGACGCGTAGGCCGGTTCCGTGAGGAGGAGACCACCGAGAACCAGCGTCAGCGCTCCGGTACCGAGCAGTACGCGTCGCGACCCGCTCACTGGCACTTCGCCGCCTTGGTCTGGACGTACACCTTGGATGCCTGCCACAGGTCGTCGGCCGTGGGGAACTTGGCCATGACGATCTTGAAGTAGTCGAAGTCCGCGAGACTGGGCTTGGTCTTCAGGACCTTCCCCGTCTTGATCTCCTTGCCATAGAACTTGGTCGAGTCCACACAGAAAGCCACCTCCACGGCCTGGCTGTTCGTGGTGGACCGGGTGCTGACGTCGTAGTGGCGCTCCGTGCCGGTCGCCGTCCAACCGCCCTTGATCCAGTCATTGATCTGCACTTGCCCGTAGTGGAGCCCGTCACCGGTGGCGTACGTGGTCAGTGCCGCGTCCTTGGTCGTTCGCTTGTCGATGCCCCGGTAGATGGCGCGGAGGAAGTTCGCGGCATCCTCCATCGCCGCCGCCTCGTTCTTGTCCTTCGGCTTGTCCCAGTCGAAGACCATGGTCAGGTCCATGTCCTTCGGCAGCGACACATCCACGCCGTCCGGCTTGTCCGCTGCCGGTGCTCCTGAAGCGGATGCCGAAGCCGCCGGCGTCTTCGTCCCCTGGTCGGCCCCGGCGATCTTGTCGTTGTCGCTGGCCTTGTCGTCCCCGCTGCCGCAGGCGGTCAACAGCAGTGCTGCGGTTGCCGCCAGTGCGGCAGCGGCGGGCAAAGTACGGCGCTTCACAGTGAACTCCCCATGAGACAAAAGTCCATTCAAGAGATCCGACGGTATCGGGGAGGTTCCCGGTTTCGCCAGCGCGAACATCGCTGTGAATGGTGATAATCCTGGGCGCATGGGGTGCTCGGGGGTGTGACCTGCGTCCTGATCCAGCCTGAACGGGTGACGGCCTTGGGTGCGCTTGTGTGTCGCGTACCGGTGCCGTAGGGCATGAGTTCCGTTTCGCTATCGCGGCGCTTTGCAGCTCGGGCGGGCGTACGGCGGGTATACCGATGCACACGGCTCCGGTTCGGCCCTGTGCTTCCCGCATTCGACATTGCCCGTCGGCGCATGCCCCGGGACTCAGCGACGCGCAGTGCGTCGGTGAGGCACTCGGCGAGGCGCGATGCGTCAAGGCGGGCTCAGTGCCCTTCCTTCACTTCTCTTTCCGGGCGTCGCCCAAGGGCGATTCGAAGCTCGTGAGTTCCGCGATGTTGTGGAGTATCGCGCGGTATTGGACGCGTCGTTCCACCGCGGTGGTGCTGAGTGTGAGAACTGCCATGCGCCTGCGGTCCGGGTGGGGAAGGTAGGCGTGGATCTGGAGCAGCGGGGTCGGGGGAAGACCGGACTCGGGGGATGGGGTGCGTACCGTCTCGCCCATGGACGCCGGTCCGCTGGGCAGGTCCAGGTACTCGACGTGCGCATGCTGCTCCACCGTCGCCACTGCCCGTGCCGCGCTCACCGGCCGCGGTGCCCAGGCGACGTCCCGCCATGACACGGTGAAGAGGGAGTGCAGGGTATCGCCGCTGCTCCCCGCGACATCGTCGCGGTGGACGCCCAGAGCGCAGTGGACGGTGCCCACTTCGCGCAGGGCGCCAAGGAGTTGTTGTCCCGATGCCAGCTGGGCGATGAACTGCTGCCTGGTGACGCCGTCGGGGATGGCCTCGACCAGGGGGGCCAGTGCCTGACGGAGCCGGTCCGCGTCGGCAGAAGCGGGCGGCGCGAGAAGCACGTCGATGGGCAGCTCCGTGAAGCCGCCGGGGGTGGCGAACCAGATTCCGGCGTGCGGGTCGGTGGCCGAGTCGTCGATGACGATCTGGGGCGTTGGATCCATGTTCTTCGAAAGTTCCGTCGGTGTCGGGGATTCAGGGACGGGTGGGCACGACCCCGGCGCGACGACCGCGCTCGATGTCCTCGGCGGTGGCCCCCCAGCCGGCGACACCACGAGTCTCTTCGTCCGCCCCGCTCTGCTGGTGAAGGAAACGGAGGCGGCGTGGCATCGATCCGTCGGACGCGGGCGCGCCGAGCACCCCGATGAAACGTGGGTCGCCGGCGAACCACACCTCGCCGATCTGGGCCTTCAGCTCGGATGCCGCACGGGGTGACATGCGTCGGCTCCACCAGCCCACTCCCCAGTGCCGGCCGAACACCATGGGCAGCGACTCCTCCGGCCGAGCCGGGTTCGGGAACTCGAACCAGCCGAACTGCCTGCCGACGACATCGGTTCGCTTGGTGAGGCCGTACGGGATCTCGTGGGACAGCTGCCAGGGGTACACCCGCAGGACCCGGCGCATCCGGAAGACGCCGGCGATCACGAAGAGCTGAAGGAAGGCCCGGTAAAAGCTGTACATCAGGAACGGTACGACGACGACCACGAACCCGGGCCCCAGGAACACCGCCAATGCGGCCAGCAGGGCGAACCATGACGCGATCCAGGCGACGAGAGCGGCCACGTTCATCGCCAGCTGCTTGCCCCAGGCTTGCCGGGTCGGAGGGTGCTCCCACGCTGTGGGGTGGTCTGCGGGGTTCATATGAGCTCTTTCTCGTTCTTCGAATCAGAACACATGCCGTGCGAGGTCGATCAGCGCGCCGCCGTCCAGGATGCTTCGAACGCCGTCGATTCCGGTGCCGCTGTCCTTGGCACCGTCGTTGTCGAGCTCGTCCACGGCGCTGGACACCAGTCCGTAGCCCGCAGTCACCACACCGAGCGAAGCAGAGGTGATCTCCACGATCTCACCGGCCCGTGCCGAGTCCCGTGCCCCACGCACGACCAGGTTCAACGCCGGATTTCCGAGGCCGGTGATCGCCTTGGCATGAGTCATCGTCTCGCCGCCGAATGTCCTCAGCACCGTTCCGAGGGTGACGGCTTCCTCGCCGGCGCGGAGGGCGTTCACTGCGCCACGGGCGCCCAGGCCCACTGCGCCCACACCGGGAACCGCTCCGAGCACGTCGCCGCCGAGACTGACGACATTCCCCCAGAAGTCGGAGTCGAACTCACCTTTGGTGAATCCGTCCTTGAGTGAGGCGAGCACCTCGGAGTCGCTCAGCCGCATGGTGAGGGCGGTCGCACTCAATGCGGCTGCCGTCAGCAGGAGCACCACCGCGGCCACACCTCCGGTCGCCACGAACAGCGCCACCAGACCGATGACACCCGCGGTGAAACTCAGAATGTCGGGCAGGTTCTCGGTGAACCAGTCGCTGAACTCGTCCAGCCAGCCCGGCTCGTGCGGCGCCAGTTTCTGCGTGGCGTCGCGGATCTTTCCGGCGCGGTACCGAGCCTTCTCCTCGTGCTCCTCGGCGAGCTTCTTCGCCCGTCCGATGATCTCGTCGAGTTCGGACTGCGCTGTCTCCACGGCGGTGTTGGCGTGGGTCAGGCTCTTCTGTGCCTTGTCGTGCTCGCTTCCCTTGCCCTTGAGCCCGGGATCGTTCTTCGCCTTCGCGGCATTCCCCTTCGCCGCGTCCAGGGTGGACCGGGCGTCCTGGGCCTCCTGCTCAAGCTTCTTGGCCCGACGCTGGAACTCTTCGAGCTCGCCCTCCCAGCTGTCGAGTTGGCGAGCGGCCTTACGGATGGAGTGCGCCGCGTTCTTCAGATTGAGGGGGAGGGGGCCTCCCTCGATCTGCTCGCGGAAGGCCACAGCGGCGTCGCCCTCCCAGTAACTGCCGTCCATGAGCTTGGTGACGAGCCCATGGGACTCTTCGAGGACCTTGGCGCAGTTGCCGAGCTTGAGGTACAGGTCGTGGACTGTGTCGGTGTCACCCGGCGTCGGGTTGAAGCCCAGGTGCGGATAGTCCGGATTCGGGATGGACGGAGAGGCTTTCAGGCCCTGGGGCAGAGTGCCGTCGCGGGCGGCCGGAGAGTTGGCGTACGGCGGCCTTTCGGCGCCCGGCGTGTACGTCACTTCGTCCCCCCTGCGCCGCTGTGCTTGGACTTCTTCAAGGCCTCTTCCAACGCCTTGTCGACCTCTTCGTAGCTCTTCTTGCTCTCGCCGATGATCTTGGCGAGGTCCTCGGTCTGCTTTCCGATCTCCTCGGTCCCGTACCTCCAGTCGTCCTGGAAGTCCTCGCAGGCCGAGTCCAGGTCGTCGGTGCCCAGACCCGTGACGGTGGCATCGCTCAGGGCCTTGCGTAGACCCTTCAGTGAACTGCTCGACTTGTTGAGCAGCTTCATGAAATGGGCGAGTTCGCCGCCGTCCACTACCAGGCGGTCAGCCATATGCTTCTTCCCCGCGGCAATCAGGGGTCTTCGCACTCGTGGCGGCAGGGAACGCGGAGGAGCAGTGTGCGCCGCAGTCGGCGGCAAGGGCTCGCTCGCCCCCGTCGCATCGCCTGGCAAGGGTCCGGTGTCCTTCGCTGCGACACACGTGGAGCAGTGTTCGGCGGCGCTTCAACAGTGGACTCCCCCGAGAGTCAGAAGTTCGTCAAGAGAGTCCAACGCTATCTTCAAGAAGTGTGGTTCGCTAGCGTGAACTTCCCCCCAGATCCGGTCATTCCGGAGACCGGCTTCCTGGTGTGTGGGGGGAGGGGGGCGGGCGGCTGGGAGGCTGTCAGCCGCTCCGTCGTTCCTCAGGTAAGCCGAGCCGACCGTCGTTTCCACGGCCATGAGGCGGCCGCACGTTCGTCCCCCTGGTTTCTCGACGCACCCCACTGGCAAGGCGAAGCGGTCCGTGCATATGTGAATACCGTGAACGGGCCGCAGAAGCCCCGTGGGGCGAGCGGGCCCTTGACGGGCCGTCCGCCCCACCGCGATCACCCGACGGTCCTCTGCTGCCACCGGTGTGCTCGGCTTGGCTTCGCCGTCAGAAGACCTCCACTCGAAGTACAGAATCCGCAGCCCCTTGGAAGCGGTGGACCGGACGGGTTCGACGTGCTTGTTCTCCGGAAGGCCGGCGTCGGAGTCGAAGGTGGGAAGCAGCTGCGGGGTGTCCCGCGCGATCGCCGCGCGCGGGGCCTTCGAGGTGCTCCGGCATGGGCAGGACGGTCGATATCGGTTCGGCGGCGTCGGCAATCATGACCGCTGAACTCATTCGACGCGTGGTGATTTCAACCGTAGCCCGGTCGCCGTGTTCTGCGTTGCCTGTCCGTGGGTGCCTTCGTGGTCGTCCTCATCGTCCGGTACGCCCAAGCGCATGCCTCGGGACTCGGCGACGCGCAGCGCGTCGGTGAGGCATTCGGCGAGACGGATGCCGACGTAGCGGACCTCGGTGTACGGCGACATCAGGTCGTCGAGCACCTCGCGGGCACTGACCAGGACGTCGGTGGCGGTGGTGAGCTGGGCGGCCTCCTGGTCGTCGGCGAGGCGGGAGAGGTAGCTGCCGTTGTTGTCCGTGACCAAGTAGCAAGGCTTGCCCTCGGGGGTGGGCCAGGGGAGGAGGCGGGCGGAGGCTGGGGCGTGCGTGTTGCTCCTTGCCTGTTCCATCAGGCAGCCACCTCCGGCGCGCCGACCACGTGCTGGTCGAGGTCGATCCCGAAGTCGGCGGCGAGTACGAGGGTGAGGCGGCGGCGCCGCTGGAGGGCGGCCTCGCGTTCGTGGGCGGTGAGGTAGGGGCGGACGAGCGCGGAGTCGGCGCCGTCGAGGAAGGTGACCAGGCCGTACGGCGACCGGTGGCCGGGGAGGTGCCGGGGCTCGGCGGTGAGCGGGCAGCGTACGAGGGTGAGGTGCAGGTGGAGGAAGGGCTGACGGTGAGGGCGGCGGCGCCGTTTACCGGTGCCGGGGGCGAAGAGGAGGCGCAGCCATTGGAGGGCGCGAGGGATAGGGTCGTGCATGTCGACGCTCCTTGTAAGCGTTGGCCGTGCCCCGGGAGGTCTAGCCACCTCGCCGGGGTCTGTCGTCTTTGACGCTACACCGGTCTATAGCCCTCTGCATACAAGTGCAGAGGGATCCATACGATTGTGCAGGTCGCCACCGCTCTACGTTGGACATATGAGCGATACGGAAGAATCGATGACCCCGCTGGACCCCATGAGCGCCAGACCGCTCTATGTTCAGCTGGCCGACGTCATCGCAGGGAAGATCGCATCTGGAGATCTGGCACCGGACAGGCCCATCCCCTCCGAGAACCATCTTGCCGACGAGTACGGCGTAGCCCGTCTCACCGCACGTCGCGCCGCACAGGAACTGCGCGAGCGCGGCCTCATCGTCACAGTGCGCGGCAAGGGATCCTTCGTGGTCGAACAGCCAACGGTCGACGCGGAGAAGGAGAGCGATTCGGACAACTGAAGAGGCCGCGCGGTGTGTCGCGCGGCCTCTTCTGCATTCTTTGAGCTGCGTCGGCTACTCGACGTCGATGTGTGGCGCGTGACCGATACTGTTGCCGTCCGCCCTCGGATGCGTACCTCGCTACAGATCGCCCGGCTTCGGCGCCGCTGCTTCTCCGGAGGGACCCATGAGGATGGAGTGGGTCTCGTGAACGTCCTTGGCTGCCTTCGTGGGCACACTCACCTCCACCATGACGATCCCGCTCCGGAGCCGGGTGATGACCGGGGGCTGGGAACGGCTGGGGAGTTCGCCGAGGAATCGCGTCAGCCGGGCACGCTGACCTGGGGACAACTCGCTTTCGGTGACGGTGTGGACGGCTCCGGAGAGTAGCTGGCACAGCCGCTCGGCGCTGTCGGGATTGCCGGTGAACAGACGGATCCAGGACTGGTCCACGAAGCTCAGCCGTACGTCGGCTTCGGCCTCGCTGTATGTCATCCGCCTTGCTCCGGCGAGAGAATCGCGAGGGAATTCCGCGAGCACGTCGGCCTTGTCCAATGTGCCTGTTCGGGTACCAAGAAAGAGCAGGCGCCGACTCGTCAGGGCGACGTCGGTGGCGTAGCCCTTGGGGCGGCGCGCTGGATCCAGTTGCCAGGGCACGGTCCGCGCCAGAGTGTCGGGCGCGGCCCACATGACGGGAAAGTCCTCGACCTCGTTCTCCGGTTCCTCCGGCCTTCCACGCACGGGTACGTCGCCGAAGGGCGAGCCAGCGGCTCCGCCGATGTTCGCGATGAGGTTGGCGATCAGTGGAATCCCGACGGCGAAGGCACGGCCGGTGCGTTGCGCGACACGGTCCCCAGTCGTACGCAGGGTGTAGCTCGGACCCTCAGGCCAGTCACGCAGTTCCTGCTGGATGTCGTTGCGATCGAGATCTCGGAACCAGCGGGATCCGGAGACAGCCGGTGAGATGCCGGTGGCGAATTTGGCCGCGGTCCTGATCAGCAGGTCCTCGTCGGCTTCGGGATACCAGTCCATCAGTACGTCATCTCTCCACGGAGGAACACAACTCGGTCAGTCGGGAAGACCGGCAGGAGCGGTCGAGGGCGGGAATTCCACCGAGCCGACGATTCCCGCCACGGCGTGTGCGAACTCATCCCACTGTTCCACTGAAGCCGTGTCCAGGGTAAACACAGCGGTGTACGGACCGGTTGCGAACGGGATGTGCACCTGGATTTGTCCCATGATGAGTTCCTCGTCCTGGCCGGACTTCGTGTATCCGCCGTCCACGACAAGTTTCTGGAAGGTGACTCCGCAGACCGCCGGCCCACACGGGAGGTCCAGCCAGGTCACCTCGCGCAATGGGTCCCGGAGCAGAAGTGCCTTGATTCCCTGCGCGACGACCTCCTGATCCGTCTCACCCGACTCGAAGGCCGCGATGGTGAGCGAGCAGTGTGCCACGCCTCCGTCGTCCTCCAGTCCGTAGAGTCCGATACCGAAGAAACCGACCCCGCTCGCAAGCATCTGGTCGGCCATGGCGCTGTACAGCGACCCCATGGTTTCCCACAGCGGCACTTCACCATGTGGATAGATCTCGCGGACGAGTTGCTGTGCTGCCTGTGCCCGCTCGTTTGCATCGAGTGAAACCTCGATCGCGTGCATACCGTGGGGCAGTCGGAAGGCCATTGGGGGCAGTACGGCGCCCTCGATAGTCAGGTCCTGGAGTGTCTCGGGGATGCTCATGAACAGCGCTCAGCCCCCAAAGTCATTTTTTGCGATGGTATGCACCTTGTAGGCATCGAGGGCGCCCTTGATCGAACCATCGATGATACGGCCCGCCCTGCCCATGGGGGCGATTGCGTCGGCCCCCTTGATGAACTTCAAACCCGACACCAAGTTGATGCCCTGGGTGCCGAGAAACTGACCCTTGCGAATATTCTGCAATCCGCTTTCGACCGCCAAGGTCAGTCGGCTGCCGCCTTCACCCAGTTTCACCATGGGCACCGCTTTGATGGGGCCGAAGAGAACAAATGCCTTCCCGACGCTGGTTACACCGCGGTAGCCCTCGCCGAGCTCTGCGGCCCGTGCGGCCGCGTTGGCGCCCTTCGCGAGTTCTGCGCTGCCTGTGAGCCCCTTGACACCAGGCAGGACACCGAGGGCGTCGAATCCGATCTCGGTCCAACTGACGTCCGCGCCTGCTGCTTTGGCAACCAGATGGGTCAGGAGGGCTGCGCCGCTCGTAATCATCGCTGCGACGGCGAAGATGGCGCCTAGGGGTTCGAAGGGAGCGGTGATGATGGCGAGGAGTCCCAGTACACCGCTGGCCAGGCTGAGGAGGTCGCCGATCGCCTTGAAGACGTCCGCGTGATCTTTGATCCAGTCGCCGGTGGCGTCCCAGGCACCCTCGATACCCTTGCCGAGTTTGTCCCAGAAGCCTGGCTCGTCGGGCGCGATGTCGCCGGCCTTGTCGAGCTCCTTGCTGACCTGACGGGCGGCTGCCCGGTAGTCCGCCTCCAGTTCATGGACCTTCTGGATGACGCCGTCCACGGCGCTCGAGGCTTTGGCGAGTTCGTCGCTGCCCTTGCCGGCGGCCTTCCCTTCGGCCTCGGCCCTCGCGTCGAGTTTTTCCCCGGCGCTCTTCTCCAGCCGGTCCGCCCGGTCCTGGAAGTCCTGGAGGTCGCCTGCCCAGCGGTGCAGGGCGCGCGAGGCCTTGTCGAAGGACTCGTGGCTCTTGCGGATGAGCGGGGTGACGTCTTGGCCGACGTACTCGCTGAAGGCGATCGCGGTCTTGCCCTTCCAGGCACCGGTCTCGATGCGTTCCAGCTCGCTCAGCGCCGTACCCAACTCGCCGGCCAGCTTGCCGAGCTGTTTTGCGAGGTCCCGGGTGTCCTCCACGCTCCCCGGCGTGGGGTCCCAGCCTATGTGGGGGAAGGCAGGCCGTTGCCCAGCCACGTCACTTGCCCTTCTGCTGGGGAGCCTTGAGGGACTCGGCCAGGTCCAGGTCGAGCTTGCCGAAGCTCTCGCCGATCTTGTTGATCATCTTCACGGCGCCCTGGGTGTGCTTGCCCAGCTGCTTGATGCCGTAGCCCCAGTCGTCGGCGAAGTCCTGGACGTCTTCGACGAGTTGCTTCTCGCCGACGGCCGAGGCGTCCGCGCTGCGGAGGGTGCGGCGGGTGGTCTCCATGCGGTCGCTGATGGACGAGAAGGTCTTCTTCAGGTCCTGGAAGATCGTGTCTTCGAGGCGCAGGTCACTCATGTCGGATTCCGGTCTCCTGGAGCAGCCCGGAGCCGGAGCTCGGCGGGCCGCCCACGTCTCGTCAGCGGTTGACCGCCTGGATTTCCTTCACGGTCACGTTCTGCTCGTACGTCGACAGGCCGTCGGGCAGGCCCGGCTGCCGTGCGGGTCCGTCGGGGTCGGCCGAGTCCGTCCAGGTCACCTTCCAGGTGATCGACGCCTTGAAGGGGTAGGTGCCGGTTCCGGACGAGCGTTGGTAGGTGACGTTGCAGGCCGCGTCCTTGCTGTCGACCGTGTAGCCGTCGTTGCCCTTCACCAGGTCGTACGTGCAGGTCTGCGGATCGGCGTCCGACGTACCCGCGTCGACCCTGAGGGCCACGGGAGTCGCGACGGTCGTCGCGGCCATCGCGACGCCCTTGTAGTTGATGCTGGCGGTCGTCCAGACCCGGTCGAAGTTCCCCTCGAACTTCACCCGCGTACCGAGGTTCACCTTGAGTCGGTCCGGGCTCGGGCTCAGCACCACGGGCGGCTTCGGCAACTTCGTGGAGTTGTAGGCGAGTTCGGAGAGGATCTCCGGAGTCAGCTGGTTGGGATCCGCCTTCGGCTGGGCGGGCGGGATCCAGATCTCCCAGTTGGCTGGGGTCACGGGACAGGCGTCGGTGTAGTTGTCGTTCCGGAACTGCACCTGCCACCACAGGCCCTTGTCGCCCTTGTGGTAGTCCTCGTCGGCGCGCTTCTTCGCGTAGCTCGCGGCCGGTTCCTGGGCGCCCTTGTACGAGGACTTGATGAAGTCCTCGTACTCGTCCGGCGAGTACATCGGCTCGTACCAGCAGACGGGGGGCTTCCAGTTGGCGTTCGAGGAGGTCGTGGTCGCGGTGGAGGTGGACGAGCCAGTCGTCTTCTGGTTGATGCGGATGTGGGCGCCGATGGTGCCGGCGCCCGAGTCGGCGCCGGAATCCGAACCGGAGCCGGTGCCGGAGTCGGCGGGCGGTTGATCAGTCCGAGTGCCGCCCCCCTTGCCATCGACCTGGCCGTCCCCCGCGTAGGCGGGAGACAAGGGCCCGATGGCCACAACGAGAGTCGCCGCAACGAGTGTCCCGAGAAGCGGACAAGCGGCTGTTGACCTCAGCCCTGTACGCACGCGGAGTCCGCCTTCTTCCAGGTCTGCTCGGTCACCTGCCAGTCACCGCGTGAGTCCTTCGCGGCCTGAAGCGTGTAGAAGATGAAGTCATCATTGCTCGGCTTGGTGCGCAGCACCTTGCCGGTCTTGATTTCCTTGCTGTAACCCTTGCTCTGGTCCTCGCAGTAACGGACGGCAGCCGTCTTGCCGCTCGCTACATCCGTGACCTCGAAGTTGAAGAAGCGGTAGTGGCCAGTGACGGTGAGGCCTTCTTTTCTGACCGTCGCAACTCGCTGAGTCCAGTATGAAAGGGCCGATGCGGCGAAGTAGCGGTTCATGTTGGCCGTCTGGCCCTGGCCCTTGGCGAAGGCTTCGAGCCGAGCCTGTGCCGAGTAGGCGACGTCCCGCAGGACGGCGTCCTTCGTGGCGTCCCCGGTCGACTGCCGCTCCACGGTCGTGTCGATGTCCGATGGATAGGCAAACGCCGGCGCGTTCTTGTCGGCCGAGGCGGAGGGCGAGGGCGACGGAGAGCTCGACCCTCCCGTACCGGCCCCCGAGATCTTGTCGTTGTTGCCCTTGGCGCTGTCGTCCCCGCCTCCGCACGCCGTCAGCAGCAGAGCTGCGGTCGCGGCGAGCGCGGCGGCAACGGGCATGGTGCGGCGCTTCACTGTGGACTCCCCCGTGAGACAGATGTTTGGCAAGGACACAAACGCTATCTGCGAGGTTCTCGATTCGCCAGCGCGAACTTCCTTGCCAACGTGGGCAATATGGTGTGAACCGGATGCGACGTGGCTGGTCCGTTTTCTTATCGTGCCCCCGCCGGTGTGTGCTCAGCCCTCCGGCCCGGTCTGCCTCGGCAGGTGCGCGTGCACCTCGCTGCGCGTCTTCTGGGTGACGACGGTGAATCAGGGCTCGGGGCGCGGCTGGGCTGATGCCGGCGTCGGTCGACCCGTTGGTCCAGTCGGTGATCGAGTTGTGCGAGCACTGCGACGTCGTGCCGCGGCAGTTCACGCCGACGGCGCTGGGGCGCTGGACCGGTAGCGGTCGATGTGGCCTTGGGCGCGACCGGCCGGTGGCGGCACCCCGTGCGGCTGGTGCGCGTCAGGAGCGATCTGGCCCCTGGTGATGTCCCGCTGTTCGGCAAGGAAGCCTGAACTCCGTTGAGCGGTTCGGTTGCGGGGGCCCAGGTCCCCTCCTGCGCCCCGCTCCGTCCATGCGCGGATCCGAGGCGGAAGGTGCCGGAGAGGGATGGCCGATCGGCGCGAGCCGATGGCGGCGCGGGCCGATGGCGGCGCGAGACCTCTGCCGACGCGGCGCTTGAGCCCGCGCTCGGTTGGTCCCGCTGGGATCACCGTTCGGATTGGGCCAGCAGGCCGATCAGGTAGACGGCGATCGAACGTTCGAGCGTCGCGGCGAAGGGGGTACGGATGAATACGAGACTCGGATCGCCGGCGTAGGCGGTCCGCACGGCCTCCGCCGGATGGCTGTGCGTCCACAACGCTCCGACGAGGATGATCGTCATGCCGGCCGCTTCGGCGGCCTCCTGGTCGCCGAGCTCGGGCAGGATCTCCCGCAGCATGGCTGCCAGACCGGCAAGACCTTCGTGGGCCCCCCGCTTGTATTTCGCGGCCAGCTCGGCGGAGACATTGTGCTCAAGGATGCCGGCCTGGGCGCTGAGCAGTTCGCAGAGCATCTTTCGGGACGCGAACGATGTGGCCAGTCCCGATGCCACCGCCTCGGCTCTCGTGATCGCGGGACCGGTCCGGTCGATGCAGGCGGGCAGCTGATCGACCACCTCCGTCAGAAAATCGCGGGTCAGGCTCTCGAGGAGGTCCAGAAGGACCGCCTCCCGCGACTCGAAGTAGCGCATGACGTTGGACTTCGCCAGTCCCACGCGGCGGCTGAGCTCATTGAGGCTCAGGGCTGAGACCGGCATCTCGCTGAGCATGGTCGCCGCTGTCTCCAGGATGCTCCGGCGGCGTACTTCGCGCTGCTCCTCGTTTCTGGCGCGCTGGAACGTGTTCATGCGGACATATTACAGACCCCCGGTACCTTGCTTAAAGACCGAAGGTCTCTTATGCTCGAAGAGCCCGCCGGTCTGTTAGGTGGGGCGGAAGCCACTGATCACCCTGGACCGGCCTCCGCCCCGCGCCTGACCGCTTCCAAGCCCCAGTGCGCTGGGACACGACTCGCAAGGAGCGGCAATGACGAAAAAGGTAGCCCTGGTCACCGGTGCCTCCTCAGGGATCGGCGAAGCCGCCGCTCGACAGCTTCAGCAGGCCGGCTTCATCGTCTACGGCGCGGCCCGGCGCATCGACCGGATGAACGGCCTGGCGGAGTCCGGCGTGCGAACGCTCTCGCTCGACGTCACCAGTGAGACCTCGGTGAACAATGCGGTCGCCGAGGTCATCGCGGCCGAGGGGCGCATCGACGTTCTCGTCAACAACGCCGGCTACGGCTCGTACGGCGCGCTGGAGGACGTTCCCATGGAGGAGGCCCGCGCACAGATCGAGGTGAACGTGTTCGGCCTGGCGCGCCTGATCCAACTGGTCCTGCCGCACATGCGCGCCCAACACAGCGGCACCATCGTGAACATCAGCTCCATGGGCGGACGGTTCGCCACTCCCATGGGCGCCTGGTACCACGCCAGCAAGTACGCAGTCGAAGGCCTCAGCGACGCGCTGCGCCTGGAACTCAAGCGGTTCGGCATCGACGTCGTACTCATCGAGCCCGGCTCCATCCGGACCGACTGGGGTGCGATCGCGGCCGGCAAGCTGCGTGCCACCTCCTCCCACGGCCCGTACGGCGAGCAGGCCGACGCGATGGCCACGTCCCTGGAGCGAAGCTCGCAGCCCGGCACCCGCATGACCTCACCCGCCACCGTCATCGGCAAGACCGTGACCAGGGCGGCGACCGCCCGGCGTCCGCGCACCCGCTACCGCGTCGGTTTCGGAGCGCGCCCCCTCATCTTCCTCAACAGGCTGCTGCCGGACCGCACCTTCGACGCGCTCGTCAAACGCTCGTCCGGTGTACCGGCGTGAAAAGCCCCCGTCCTGAAACCAACTCCGAAGAGATGGAAAGACCATGACCGAATCGACCGCACCTCGGCCCAAGGCCCTGATCGTCCTGTCGTCGGCGCGCCGGCTCCCGCTGACTGAGCCCGCCGGCCACCCCGGGATACCGACCGGGTTCTTCCTCGTCGAACTCGCCGCCGTGATGGCGGAGTTCGAGAAGGACTACGACTTCATCCTGGCCACGCCGGACGGCCGGCTGCCGCAGCTCGACGTCAACGGACTCGCTCTCAACTTCCACGCTGCCGCCGGCCTCGGTCCCGCCACCGCCCGCACCACCATTCAGGCCGGAGTCGAGCGGTTCGGCCCCGAGAAGCTGCGCGAGAAGAACCCGGACCTCCTCAAGCGCCGCGAGAGCGAACTCGCCCTCGCCCACCGGCTCCTGGGCCGCATCCCGGTCTCCGAGCCGCTCCCCAGGACGGACGCGGAAGCCGTCTCCGTCCGCAGCGATGTCGTCGCGGGCTTCGAGGCATCGCCGCAGCGCGAGTACCTGTCCATCCAGCAGCTCATCGAACGGCACCGTGATCCCTCCTCCGACTTCTCGCTCGCGGACCTGGCCTTCGTGCACATGCCCGGCGGACACGCCCCGATGGTCGACTTCAACAACAACCCGTGGATGGGGGAGTTGCTCAACACACTCCGCGAGGTCGACGTCCCGATCTCCCTCATCTGCCACGCCCCGGTGGGCCTGACCTCGGCGCGCTACCGGGTCGACGGCGACGGGAAGGTCACGACCGATCCCGACCACGCCTTCAAGGGCGCACGCATCACCACCGTCCCCAAGTACGGCGAAAAGGTGATGCTCGCGTCCGGATACCCGAAGGTGCCCGGAGAACGCACACGCCTGACCTACTACGTCGACGTGGCACTCAAGGAGGCCGGTTACGACGTCAGCCTCACCCTCAACCCCTCGGCCGCCAGGGTGGTCTGGGACGCCGACCACTCCCTGCTGACCGGCAACGGACCCCAGGCCGTGGATGAGCAGGCTGCCCGCCTGGCCGAGATCGTGCGCGGCCGGTCACGCGACTCCTTGTCGCGCACGCGCTAGATGTACCCGGCCCTCCCCTCGGGCGCTGTCGTCCGGCCGGCAGACAGCCGCGCCGTGAGGGCGCGCCATGGTTGGCCGCAGTGGTCGCGGCCGAGTCCGCCGACGGGTGACCGGCCGGCCTGAACGGCCGACTCGCCAGGCGGGGGCACGAAGGACACCGAGGGATCAGAACACGTTACGAGAGGAGAGAACCGGTGCGCACAACGAACCGGATCCACGGACGCAGGGCCATGGCGATCGCGGTCGCCCTCGCCGGAGTCGCCACCGCGGGCTCTGTCGGAATGTCCGCGGCGGCCAACGCCGCAAACAGCCCCGCACGCACCATGTCGCAGGAGGCGTCGCGGCCTGGTCCGGGCGATGATCCCGGCTTCCCCACCTTCGTCCACATGCCCGCTGACCAGGCGGCTCACCCGAACGCCAAGCAGGAGTGGTGGTACACCGTCGGTCACATCCAGGCCGGCGGGCACAAGTACGGCTACGAGGTGCAGCTCAGCCGCAAGGGCATCACGCAGATCTCCATCACGGATGAAGCGAGCGGGGCGTACACCTCGGAGCAGCAGGTGTTCAAGCCCGACCAGTTCAGCACGTCCGCCGGCAAGCTCGACGTGCGGATGCCGAACGCATCACTGTCCGGCCCGCTCGACGCCATGCACCTGGAGGCAGAACTGCCCCGGCACCAGGGGACCCTGGACCTCACGCTGAAGGCCGTCGGCCCCACGCTGTACAACAACGGAACCGGCCTGTTCCCCTTCCTGGACGACACCAGCTACTACTACTCGCTCCCCAACTTGCGGACCACTGGCACCCTCACGCTGGACGGCTCAGCCAGACACGTCACCGGCACCTCCTGGCTCGACCGCCAGTGGGGCAACTGGAACTGGGACACGCTGCACAAGTGGACCTGGATGGCCGTACGGCTCGACAACGGACAGGTCCTCAACCTGTGGGACATGTTCGACAACAACGGAGAAAAGCACTGGGCCACCGTCCTCAGCCCCGACGGCACGCACCGTGTCGTCTCCGTCAACCCGCTCGCCCCACAGGCCACCCACTTCGAAACCAGCCCCACGACCGGCCAGCGCTACGCCGGTAAATGGACCGTCACGATCCCCGGCCTGAACACCGAGCTCGTCGTGACCGCCAGGCCCGTGCTCCAGGAAATCCAGGCCAACCAGCCGTTCACACCAGGAATCAACGAGGCCGACTCATCGGTGCGCGGCACCTACCAGGGGCAACCGGTCACCGGCGACGCCTACGTCGAGCAGTTCGGCCTCTGGAAGTAGAACGTGTCCGACGGTCCTTGGAGACATCACCCATCCTGATGGCGATCGCCGTGACGGTCCGCGTTCTGCCGTAGCCGTAGCCGTAGCCGTAGCCGTAGCCGTAGCCGGGGAAACCGAGCCCCTCGTACCGCACGAGCACAACAGGGCACCGCCGACGAAATATCCGCCGGCCACCGGCCTGGACCGCATCTCGCTCTCGCGCCGTCATCGACCGCTTCCGGCGCCGACGGCCCTCCTCGCCGCAGGATGTGCAGTTGGTCCCCGCAGAGCGGCCGGACCACCCACCACACGGCTGCTGGTCGAGCGCGGCGTGCAGGACGAGCTGGTACGTCGTATCGGCGCGAGGCCGTCGGCAGCAGGGCCGCGGTGAGTGCGGTAGCGGCGATGGCGGGCAGGGTGTGGTGCTTCAGCGTCGGCTCCCCGTGAGAATGGAGATCGGCAAGAGGGCGAACGCCAGCGGTGGAGTGCGTCGTTTCGCCACGGCGAACGTCCCGGCAAACTCGGTGCTCGCGGGTGAGCGGTGGTGTGGGACGGCAGCTCGCCGGACCGGTTGCGGGGGGTGCGTGAGCAGGACGTGGAGGCTGTGTGGTCCGCCGGATGACGGCCCGCTCCTTTGAGCTCCCTTTGCGGTCCGTTGGTTGTAGACCCGAAAACCCTCGACACACAGTGACCCTGGCCCTCTGCGTCTCGCGGGGCGGCTGGGTAGGTAGCTGTTCACGGGGGTAGTAGTGGCGGATCACGTCAAGGTGTCCACGACAGAGTTGCGGGAGATCAGCAGATCTGTCGCGAAGTTGAAGTCCAACTTTGAACATGCGAAGGATCTCGTCGACTCGTACGGCTCCGAGATCGGGTCCGGCGAGGTGGCCGATGCCCTCGGTGACTTCGCGGACGACTGGAAGAAGAAGCGCAAAGAGCTCTGCGACGGGCTGGAGTTCCTCGGGAAGACCGCGGGCGAGGCGGCGAAGGCCTACGACGGGGTCGATCAGCATCTCGCCGACGCGCTGGTCAAGGCTCAGCCGGGGGACAAGTGAGCGATCACGACTTCTCCGGCGTCGACTGGCAGACGGCCCGGTATGACGACAAGGAGTTCACGCCGGGCGATCCGTACGAGGTCGCCCGGCTCGGGAAGCGGATCTCCGACACCGCCAGGCTGATCGAGGAGCAGGCCGGCAAGCTGAACAACCTCGTCGACGGGAACGGGTGGGATTCCGACGCCGGGAGGGCGTTTACCACGAAGACCGGCGACACCGTCAAGCTGCTGAGCCAGTCGCATCAGCGGTATGCGGCGGCGGGGGCGGCACTCGGTTCGTCCGTGCCGTACGAGCCCATCGCCGACACCGTGCGGGAGAACTGGGCCACTGCCCTCAACCATGCGCAGAATCGCGTGCGTTCCGCTCTGAAGAAGGCCGCGGCTGCCGATGCCGACAGCAGTAGCTACCAGAAGCAGATCGATCAGCATCCGTCCGGTGACGACAACCACCCGGACAAGCAGAAGCTGAAGCGGCAGAAGGAGGCCTCGGACGGGGATCTCGACGCGGCGAAGCGGGAGCTCCGGGCCGCGCTCGACTACCGGGACACGCAGGCCGGGTATGCCGCCAAGGCGATACGGGACGCCATCGACCACGACGGGCTGAAGGATCCCAAGCACCACTGGTGGGACAACTGGAAGGACTGGGTCGCCGAGGTGGGGCATTGGGCGGGGGCGATCGCCGGCGTGCTCTGCGTCCTGGCGCTCGTGTTCGGAGCGATCCCCGTGCTCGGCGAGATCATCGTGGCGCTGGCCCTGGTGGCGTCGGTGGTCGCCCTCGTCTGCGACACGGTCTCTGCCTTGGACGGCAAGGGCACCTGGCTGGACGTCGCCATCGACGTCGTCGGTGTGCTGTCCTTCGGCGCCGGGCGAATCCTGGGCACGGCCGCGAAGGAAGCGGCCACCGCCGCGCGAGGGTCGGCCGCTTTGAAACAGTTCCTCGCCCTGCGGGAGCTGGGCGTGGACGCGAAGGTGGCAAGCGAGAGCGCGGAGGCGCTCACGGGAGTCAAGGCGGGCAAGATCAGTGAGGCCCTGGCGAAGGGGCCGAACAGCGTCCTGCCGAAGATGCGGTCGATCGTCAAGGATTCCCTCGACTTCAAGGCGTACTACAACGACATACGTGAGGCCATCACGAAGACGGCCCAGGACGACGGAATACTCGTCAAGGGCAAACTGCCCAGGCTGCTCGGTCTCTCAGACGCCGGGTTCAGGACCGTGGCCTATTCGCGGGCTGCTCTCTACCAGGCGAGCCAGATCCTGCCGACGGCCGCGGGCGTCATGAACGTGGCCCCCTTGCATTCCTGGGAACCGACCTCGCTGGAGCCCAACGCCTTCGACGGCCTGAAGCACACCAACGGCTGGGGCGCGAACGGAATCCCCTTCTACAACGGGCATCTGAAGGTCGCCGGAGGCTGAGACACCCGACGAGACCCGACCATCGCGAGGCCCATGAGGGCAAGGGGAGCAGAGAAGAAGTGGCACGGGAAGACGGTCGGACCGTCGACGAATTGTTCGCCGGACTCTCGCCGGCCAAGCAGCGCACGTTCGAGGAAGTCGGACTGGGCCTGCCGGAGTTGAGGCGGATCGCCGAAGAGGACGGCCATACGCGGCGCGTGCGGCGCATCCTGGACATCGACGGAGGAAAGCCGGAAGACACCACCGGCGTATGGCCCTGGATCCGACTGCCGCTGATCGCCCTCGTGGGTGTGGTCGGCTGTCTGGCGTCCACGTATCTGATCGACAGGTACGCGTTGTTCGTCGGCCTGGTCTGGGGCATGGCCGTGATCTGGGTGGCGGTCAAAGCCCCGCTGTTGCGCGGTGGCCCCGTCGTACGGGTGCTGGCCGTGGCCGCCTATGTAGTGCTGGTCTGGCTGGGGTCCCAGCAGGCCGACAAGTGGTATCTCCAGGTGCGCGGGCAGGAGACCACGGTCACGTATGCCAAGGCCGTCGACCGCGGGTCGCACGGTGTGACCACCCTGTACTGCCGTGTCAAGCTCCCGGACGGATCGATCCGCCAGGTGTTCAGGAACGACAAGTGGTGCACGGACGAGACCATGGTCGGGACGAGGACACAGGCGGTGGTCGACCCAGCAGGGCACTACCGGCCTTTCCTGGGACGCAAGTCGGACCTTGATGACGGCGTCATCGACTATCTCTGCCTGGGCGCCGCCGTCGTTCTCGTCCTCACACCGATGGCTGCCGCCGCCCTGAGTCCCGCGAGCAGGAGGCCCCGTAACCGGGGGGGTCGCCCGAGCGAGGCCGGCGTATGACCGGCGGCATCGAAACCCGCGCCGTCACCAGCGCCCCCGTCCCACCCCCCTCCGACTACCGCCTGGCCGTCCCCGACGGCTGGGAGCGGATCGTGCTGGACAGTCCGGAGCGCTGGACCCACCGCATCGACAAGCTGGTCAAGCGGGGGCTGCGGCGGACGCAGGCCACCCCGCAGCTGGAGGCCGCGCTCGCGGAGCGGATGCGGGCGCAGGCCGAGGCCGCACAGGCCAACGGCGGCGTGGAGATGTACGTCGTCAACCAGATCCTCGGCCAGGTCCCCGTCTCCGCCGGTCTGGTCGTGACGGTTCTGCGGCCGTCGCCCGGCACCGAACCCGGCGACCTCGGCGACATCGCCCGCTCCCTCGCCCTCCGCACCGACGCCGGTGACACCGGCGCCGACGACGTCACCCTCGTCGACCTCCCCGCCGGCCCCGCCGTACGCCACCGCTACCTCCGTCGGCCCGCCGCCGACGACCCCGACGGCAACAAGCTCGCCGTCGCTCATCTGGACGTCTACCTCGCCGTCCCGCACAGCGGCCAGCGGCTGCTGCTCTCCTTCTCGACGCCGACGGCACCGCCGCTGGAGCCGCTGGTGGAGGCCCTGGTCACGCTGTTCGACTCCGTCGCCCGCACCTTGCAATGGATGGCCTGATGCCCGAGTTCGCCGCCGCCACCGTCCGTCTGCGGACGCCGGAGGACGCCGTCGCGCTGCCCGTGCGCACGTCCGTCGAGCTGGGCGCTTGGGCCGCGGACGCCGCCCGGCGGCTCGTCGGCCCCGACACCCCCGACCCCAAGCTCCTCGACGCCCTCGCCGCCGAACTCCGCGCGGCCGCCGCCGACTCCCGTGGGCGTGGACCGGTCACCGCGCTGTCGTACGTGCCGGAGCCGCGGCTCGGTGAGCTCGCCCGGATCGAGTTGTCGGCGCTGGTCGCCGACGACACGTACCCGGCCGTGACCGTCGACCTCCTCCGGAGCTTCCTCGCCGCTCCCACCGCCGACTCCTACCGGCCGCCCGAGGCGGAGCTGCGCGCCCTGCCCGCCGGGCCCGCGGTGCGCGTCCGGCACGCGTATGTCCGGGACGTCGGCCGGGACGGGCTGGGGACGGTGATGGAGACGTGCGCGTACGGCATCCGGGCCGACGAGACGTGGGGGCTGGTCCTGCTGACGTCCTGGCAGGCGCCGGCCCACACGGACGCCCTGTGCGAGCTGACCGACGAACTGGCCCGGACCGTACGGGTCACGGCCTAGCCGGAACGGTCAGGCCGCCGTCAGGTGACCGACGAGGGGCTCGCCCTCCAGGGACGTCAGGCGGCACCACGAGCCGTCCGTGAAGGTGATCCGGAAGTCCCGTCCGCCGACGCTGAACGGCCGTCGTTCGACCGTGGCGACCGCGCTCAGCTCCGTCTCCCAGAGGACTTCCTCCCAGGGTTCCCTGGGGTCCTGGAGTCCGCCGAGGACCAGCAGGCGGCGGTCGGTCAGGACCAGGTGCGTGGTGTCCGTGTCGGGGCGGCGGGCCGGGTCGAGTTCCCAGGGGAGGGTACGGGCGACCGTGCCGGGGGCCGCCCACAGCACCGGGAAGTCCGTCTCCTCGTTCTCCGGGTCCTCGCTCCTGCCCAGCGAGCCGGAGCCGCCGGAGCCGCCGCCGGAGGGCACGTTGCCGTCGGAGACCACGGCCAGCGCGAGGACACCGAGGAGGAACACGGTCTTCAGGACGGCCCAGACCACGGGGCCGATCCTCGATCTGAGGCGGTATGCCGGGCCTGTCGGCCAGTCCGGCAACTCGCCCTGTATGTCGCGCCGTTCGGGGTCGCGGAACCAACGCCGGCCCTGGACCCGGTCCGCCGCGCCGGTCGCGAAGGACACCGGGGCGCGCGCCACGAGCTCCTCGCCCTCCGGGGGGTGCCAGGAGTGGCGCTGCGGCACGGTCACGGTCTGCCATCCTCACGGTCGTTCACGGCGGCGAAACCCGTTGTCCGGCCGGGTGGTCCGTGATCCCGTGATCCTAGTCGGGGCGCCGCCCGGAACCGGCCGTCGTCGTGAGCACTTCGTGCAGGCCTCATGGGCGCACGGTGACGGCGCCGGGGACGGACCGGCCGCGAGCAGGGTGGGGAGGATTCACCGGCGCACACTTCGGGATCCCTTGATGTGTCCGGAATCCCAACCGGCGTACAGGTCACCGCCGTTGCAGATCGCAACGACGATTTCAGTGAGGTCAAGGAGTCCGGCCGCGCCTTGAGGGGCTTATGTGCGGCTGATACGGTGCGATCGCTTGACACTCACCCCGCGGCCGAGTATTTGGCCGGTTCGGGGTGATTGGTGTGGAGTGTCCGCTTTCGCTGTGCCGGTAGGCAGGGTGACAAGCGTTGACAGGTTTTCAGAGTTCTTGACAGACACTGTCTTGGCTGTAACGGGGAGCGGTTGCGTGAAGATCCAAGAGCGTACGGGGGCGGGCGCCGGTCGTTCCGCCGGTCCGGCTCAGCCTTCGGCCGGTGACCGGCTTCCCACCGCGCCGCGCGAGCGCAAGCCCGCCCTGGCCGCGCTCGCCGTGCTGCTGATCCTGCTCGGCGCGCTGGGTGCGACGACGCTCGTGCTGCAGGCCGGCGACCGGATCGAGGTCATCAAGGTGACCGCCGACATCCAGCCCGGCGAGTCCGTGACCAACAGCGACGTGACGTCCGTGATGGTCGCGGCCGACGACAGCATCAACTACGTCAGGTGGTCCCAGCTCAGCACCCTGGAGACACTCAAGGCCAAGACGACCATCTACAAGGACACGGTCGTCATGGGGCAGATGTTCGGCACCGGGAGCACCCTCTCCGCAGGCAAGGCCGTGGTCGGTCTCTCCCTCAAGGAGGGCCAGTACCCCGCCAAGCTCAAGACCGGTGACGTCGTCGCCGCCTACCGTGTCAGCAGCAACGGCTCCTCCTCCGGCGACAGTTCCTCCTCCTCGTCGTCCGGCAGCAGCGACTCCCCGATCGTCAGCCAGGCCAAGGTCAGCTACGTACCGGACACCAAGAGCGGCGACAACTCCCTCGTCAGCAGCACCAACCTCGCCGTCACGCTCACCGTCGACAGTGGCGACGCCGCCGCGCTGGCCCAGGCCGCCGCCACCGGTTCGGTCGCCCTCGTCCTCGTACCCGGCAACGGCAACTAGAAGGCGGGCCCCACCCCATGGCGCTCATCGCAATCGCCGCCGACAAGGGTTCCCCCGGCGTCACCACCGCGGCCGTCGCGCTCGCCGCGGTCTGGCCGCGCCGGGTCCTGCTCGCCGAGGCCGACCCGGCCGGCGGCGACCTCGTCTACCGCAGCGCCGCCGCGCACGGCGGACCGCTCAACCCCAACACCGGCATGCTGTCCATCGCAGCCACCGCGCGACGAGGACTCGTCCCGGACCAACTCTGGGATCACGTGCAGCCGTTGAGCGGCGGTCTTGAAGTGCTCGTCGGGCTCGGCATAGCCGAGCACGCCGCCGGGCTCGCCGGGCTGTGGCCCACCCTCGGGCACGCCTTCGCCTCCCTCGCCGACTCCCCGAACGCCCCGGCCGACGTCATCGCCGACTGCGGACGGATCAGCGGCGACACCCCGGCCGTGGAGATGTTCCCGCACGCGGCGCTCGTGCTCCTGGTCTCCCGGACCGAGCCCGAGGCGCTCGCCCGGGTCCGGGACCGGGCCGCCGCCCTCGCGCAGAAGCTGCACGGCGGTCCGCGCGGCGCCGCCGCCCTCGCCACCCCGCTGATCGGGGTGGTCCTGATCGCCGACCCGTCCGGCGCCGGCAAGCTGGTCAACCAGGTCAACGACATGCTCGTGCACGCCCAGACCGGCGCCCGCGTGGTCGGCACCATCGCCGACGACCCGGCCGGCGCCGACCAACTGGCCGGCCGCAAGCGCGGGCGCCTCGACAAGTCCCTGCTCATCCGCTCGGCCCGCAAGGTCACCGCCGACCTCCACCAGCAGTACGGCGCCGCCTGGTCCGTACCGACGCAGGCGCCCCACGCGGGGGCCGGCCGATGACCGCTGTCGACCACCAGTTGGTCAAGCGGTTCCGGCAGGACGCCGGCGACCGGATCGCCGAGCAGCGCCGCCAGGACCAGACGTCCGGCGTGACGCCGATGTCCACCGAGGACGAACGGCAGTACGCCCGCGCGGTCATAGCCCAGATCCTGGAGGAGTACGCCCGCGCGGAGATCAACACCGGGCGCACCCCGCTGGACGCGGAGACCGAGGAGCAGTACGCGGCCGCCGTGCACGCGGCGCTGTTCGGCGTGGGACGGCTGCAGCCGCTGCTCGACGACCCGGACGTCGAGAACATCGACATCAACGGGTGCGACCAGGTCTTCGTCGGGTTCAGCGACGGACGGGAGGCCGTCGGGGATCCCGTCGCGGAGACCGACGAGGAGCTCATCGAGCTGATCCAGGTGCTCGGCGCCTACTCCGGTCTGTCGTCGCGGCCCTTCGACTCCGCCAACCCGCAGCTCGACCTCCGGCTCCCCGACGGCTCCCGGCTCTCCGCCGTCATGGACGTCACCCGGCGGCCCGCGCTCTCCATCCGCCGCGCCCGCATGGGCAAGGTCTTCATCTCCGACCTGGTCGGGAACGGGACGCTCACGCCCGAGGTCGCGCACTTCATGGCCTGCGCCGTCCGCGCCCGCAAGAACATCATGATCGCGGGGGCGACCAACGCCGGCAAGACGACACTGCTGCGCGCCCTCGCCAACGAGATCCCGCCGCACGAACGGCTCATCACCGTCGAGCGCGCGCTGGAGCTCGGGCTCGACACCTTCCACGACCTGCACCCGAACGTCGTCGCGTTCGAGGAGCGGCTGCCCAACTCGGAGGGCCAGGGCACCATTTCCATGGCCGAGCTGGTGCGCCGGTCGCTGCGTATGAACCCCTCCCGGGTCATCGTCGGCGAGGTCCTCGGCGACGAGATCGTCACCATGCTCAACGCGATGTCGCAGGGCAACGACGGGTCGCTGTCCACGATCCACGCCAACAGCTCCAGCGAAGTCTTCAACCGCATCTCGACCTACGCGCTCCAGGCCTCCGAACGGCTGCCCATCGAGGCCAGCCAGATGCTGATCGCGGGCGCGGTGAACTTCGTCGTCTTCATCCAGCGGCGCAACAACTACCAGACCGGCGGCCGCCTCCAGCGCATGGTCACCTCGGTCCGCGAGGTCAACGGCGTGGACGGCAGGGTGCTGTCCAGCGAGGTGTTCGCGGAGGCCCACGACGGCCGGGTCGTCCCGCACGCGCCCATAGCCTGCCTGGAGGACCTGATGGCCTACGGCTACCAGCCGCACGGGGCGTGGGGGTGACATGACATGAACCTGGACTCCCTGGGCTCCATGGGCGGGCTCTTCTCCACCACCGTCCTCTACGCCCTCGGCTGCGGTGTCGCCGCCGGCGGCGGACTCGCGCTGCTGGTCCTGGCGGTGCGCGGCCTGCCCGCCAAGCCTGACCACGAGAAGCAGAAGGCGAACGAACGGGCCGCCGAGCTCATCCGGTTCGCCGGCCAGCGCGGCTCCCTCGCCGCCATCGTCGGCCTCGTCGTGCTGCTGCTGACCCGCTGGGCGGTGGCCGGCATCGCGGCCGGTGTCCTCGTCTTCTTCTGGGACAGGCTGTTCGGCGGCGCCGCCGAGGAGCGGGCCGCGATGAAGCGCGTGGAGGCCCTCGCCTCCTGGACCGAGTCGCTGCGCGACACCATCGCCGGCGCGGTCGGCCTGGAGCAGGCCATCCCGGCCTCCGCCCGCGCCGCCGCGCCCATCCTCCGCCCGCACCTCGACGCCCTCGTCGACCGGCTGCGCGCCCGCACCCCGCTGCCCGACGCGCTCCAGCACCTCGCCGACGAGATCGACGACGCCTCCGCCGACATCATCGTGGCGGCGCTCATCCTCAACGCCCGCCTCCGCGGCCCCGGTCTGCGCCAGGTCCTTGGCGCGCTGGCCAAGTCGTCGCGAGAGGAAGTGGACATGCGCCAGCGCGTGATGGCCCAGCGGGCGTCCACCCGGCGCTCGGTGCAGATCGTCGTCGCCGTGTCGGTCGCGTTCGTCCTCGGCCTCGCCGTCTTCAACCGGGACTTCGTGGAGCCGTACGGCACCGCCGTCGGCCAACTGGTCCTCGCCCTGGTCTGCGGGCTGTTCGCGCTCGGCTTCTGGTGGCTGCGCAAGCTGTCCACCATCGAGACCCCGGAACGGTTCCTGGTCCGCGACCAGTCCTCCGTGCAGTTCGTACGACCGCCCCGCACCGCTCCCGGCCAGCCCGGTCAGCCGGGCCAGTCCGGTCCGGTCGGTCAGCAGCCGCTGCCCACCGAGGATGGAGTACGCCGGTGAATCTCACGATGCCGATCGTCGTCGGCGTGACCCTGGGGCTGGGCGTCTACGTCCTGATCCGTGCCCTGATGCCGTCCAGGCGCAGTGCGGTGGCCCAGGTCGCCAGGATCGACGCGATG
Organism: Streptomyces sp. NPDC001980; assembly: GCF_040296885.1. NCBI lineage: Bacteria > Bacillati > Actinomycetota > Actinomycetes > Kitasatosporales > Streptomycetaceae > Streptomyces > Streptomyces sp. NPDC001980. The sequence continues at coordinate 164,804 of NZ_JBEOYD010000009.1, forward strand.
CGGGCGCGCGGCGCGGCCTACGAGTCGGCACGGCGGACGCAGGACACCGGCCGGCTCGGCACGCTGCGCGCCGAGGTCGGCGACCGCGTCGCCGACTTCTACCGGCAGCAGGGCTGGGAACAGCGCTCGCTCCGCGCCGACCTCGCCGTGCTGGACCGCAGCTGGGAGAAGTTCCTGGCGACCAAGGTGCTGCTCGCCGCGGCCGGCCTGATCTTCGGGCCGTTCCTGTTCGCCGTCGTCTACACGATGGGCTTCGGCCACAACCCGGTCATCCCGGTCTGGCTGGCCCTGGCCTGCGCGGCCCTGTTCTTCTTCCTGCCCGACCTGGAGGTACGACGGGACGCGGCCGAGAAGCGCCGGGACCTGAGGCGCGTGATCGGGGCGTACCTCGACCTGGTGTCGATGAGCCTCGCCGGCGGCCGCGGCCTGCCCGAGGCCCTGATGGCGGCCGCCGAGGTCTCCGACGGCTGGGCCAACCAGCGCATCCGCAACGCCCTCGCCGACGCCCGCATCACCGGCGTCAGCCAGTGGCAGGCGCTGGGCGCGCTCGGTGAGGAACTCGGCGTGGAGGAGCTCAAGGACCTCTCCGCCTCCCTCGCCCTGGTCGCGGACGACGGCGCCAAGGTCCGCGAGTCCCTGGCCTCCCGTGCCGAGACCATGCGCCACCGCGAACTCGCCGAGATCGAGGGCAGCGCGGGCGAGAAGTCCCAGTCGATGCTCGTCGCCCAGCTGCTGCTGTGCGCGGGCTTCCTGGTTTTCCTGATCTTCCCGGCGGCGATGCGGGTGTTCCAGGTGTGAGCTGACGTGAGCTGAGTCGAGAACCTTCGCCAACTGCTGTTTCGAGAGGACAAGTCATCATGAACACACGGAACTTCAGCACCGGGATGCCGGCGGTCGACTTCCTGGTCACCTTCCTCCAGGGCCGGGTGCAGCGCGCCCGCTCCGGCGAACTCGACCGCGGCGCCTCCGCCGTCGAGTGGGTCATCATCTCGGCGGTCGTCGTGGCGATCGTCGGCGTGGTGGCGGCCATCATCAACGCCGCGCTGAGCGACGGCGCCAACAAGGTCGGCAACTGCATCAAGGGCGCCAACGCGAGCGGAACCTGCTGAGCGGCCGGGCGCGACCACGACGGGGATGACGGGGTGACGGGGGTGACGGGGATGTCTGCGGGCGTGAGCGGAGGCCTGCGCGGCTGGATACGCCGCCGGACGGCGGCCGCGCGCGGCGACTCGGGCATGACCGCGATCGAGTTCGTGTTCCTCACCCCTGTCCTGTTCTTCATGATCTTCGCGACGGTGCAGTTCGCGCTGTACTTCTTCGCCGACCACGTGGCCCAGGCGGCGGCCCAGGCCGGCGCCCGCAAAGCCCGCGCCACCGCCGACGCGGAGCCCGGCGCCTGGCGCGGCGAGGCCCAGGACGTGGTCGACTCCTACATCAGGCAACTCGGCCCGCAGCTGGTCCTGTCGCCCGACGTGAAGATGGTCCAGCCGGAGCAGACCACGGTCGGCGTCGAGATCACGGCCCGCATCCCGACGGTGTTCCCGGGCCTGGACCTGACGGTGCACGCACGGTCCGCGGGGCCGGTGGAGCGGTTCGTGGAGGACAAGAACTAGATGTCCGCCGTGGAGAAGAGAGCTCTGGACGACGACCGGGGGCTGTCGACCGTCGAGGTCGTCATCCTCGCCCCGGTCATGATCCTGTTCATTCTGGTTCTGGTCGCCTTCGGCCAGCTCGTCGACGGGCGTGGGGCGATCGACGGCGCCGCGCGGGACGCGGCCCGCGCCGGGTCCATCCAGAAGGACCACGCCACGGCCATGTCGGAGGCCCAGAAGGCCGCCGAGGCCGACCTGTCGGACGTCTGCTCGGGGCCGGTCTCCGTCGTACAGACCAGCGCCGGCTTCCAGTCCGGCACCATCTTCACGGTCGAGGTGAGCTGCGAGGTGAGGGGTCTGGCGATGCTGGGCCTGGACATCCCGACGACCCTCTCCTCGACGTTCTCCTCGCCCCTCGACCCGCTCCGGAGGGCGGCATGAGCCTTGCGGTGCTGCGCAGTTGGTGGACCGCGCGCCGGCTCCGTCTCGACGACCGGGGCTCGGGCGCGGGCGCGGTCATCATCTTCGCCCTGGTCTTCCTCTCCCTGTCGGCGTTCGTCATCGACGGCGGCCTGTCCATCTCCAAGCGCGAACGGGCCGCCGACATCGCGGAACAGGCCGCCCGTTACGCGGCCCAGGACCTCGACCTGGACAAGCTGTACGAGAACCAGGGCGAAGCGCCGATCAACTTCCAGGACTGCGACGCCCGGGTGAAGACCTTCGCCCGCGAGATGGACATGTCCACCGCCGACATCGCGGGCACCCACTGCATCGCCGCCGACACCCAACAGGTCCAGGTCGAGGTCCAGTTGACCTACGAACCGGTCTTCACGGGCATGTTCTACGGCGGCGCGATCGTGGTGCACGGCGAGGCTACGGCGGAGAACGAGGTCGGCTAGGCGCTCCGCTGGAGGTGCCGCGATGTGCCGTCTGCCGTCTGCCGTCTGCCGTCTGCCGTCTGCCGTCAGCGGCGCCGTCGTGGCTGGTCGCGCGGTTCCCCGCGCCCCTAAAGTGGCGCTGCCGAACCGCAGCTGACTTCAACGGACCCCCGCTCAGGCCTCAGGAGCCGTGCGACTGCGGCTGTCGTCGTCGTTGCCGCCGTGGGTACGGCCGTTGCCGTGACCGTGCCGGGGCGGGCAGTCGTCGCCGGGTGGAGTGACCGGGTCCGGGTCGGCCGGGTCCGGGGCCGGGTCCGAGACGGGCGGCGGATCCACGGGAGCCGGGTCCGCCGGGGGAGCGGGATCGGCGGGCGGCGTCGGCTCGGCCGGTGGTGCCGGGGGTGCCGGGGGAGTGGGGGCCGGGGTTGTGGGCGCGGGGGGCGGCGTCGGCTCCGTCGGCGCGGGCGGAGTGCTGCCACCGTCGCCGTCCCCGGTCCCGTCCCCGTCGCCTCCTGGGGAGTTCCCACCGGGCTCCGCCGTCGAGCCGCCGTCGCCGTTGCCGCCGGCCGTCGGCGGCGGCGCCGTGGGCCCGGACGCGACCGCGCCGTCCGCGCCGTCGTCGTCCGCGACCTGCGGCGGTGCCGCCTCCGCTCCGCCCTGACCCGGTGTCACCGTCGGCCGCGTGGCGGGCGCGTCCTTGGGAACCGACGGCTGTTCGGCCACCGGTACCTGTGCCGCCGGCGCGTCGGCGACCGGTGTCCGCTGCGCGGGGACGGAGGCGGACTGGCCGGGGCCGAGTATCAGCACCAGCGCCGCCGCACCGGCCGCCATCGCGCCCGCCGCCGCGACCACCACCGGCGCCTTCGCGCCGGCGACACCGGTGGCCTGCCGTACGCCGTGCAGCAGCCCGCTCCCCGCTCCGCCGCCGCCCGCGTGGCCGCCCGCCGAGGCCCCGGCCGCGGTCAGGGTCAGCAGGAACCTGCCGGCCGTGCCGCCCACCGCGAACACCAGCAGGGCCGGCCCGACCAGGGCGGGGAGCCGGTCGTTGGCGCTCATCAGGGCGGCGAGCCGGGTCCGGCAGTCCGCGCAGGTGTCCACGTGGCCGAGCAGCCGGTCGGACTGACGTTCCGTCGCGGCACCCCGCACGTACGCGGGCATCCGGCTCCAGTGGACCTGGCAGGCGGGGTCGTCCGGGGCCCCGGTCTGGGTGCGCAGGAAGGCCTGCCGCATCCCCTCCCGGGCGCGGTGCAGCAGGACGGCGGTGGCGCCCTCCTTGGTGCCCAGCTGCGGCCCGATCTGCGCCAGCGGCTGGCCCTCCGCCTCGGCCAGCCAGAGGGCCTTGACCCAGCGTTCGGGCAACTGGGCCAGGACGCGGACGAGCAGGTCGACGGAGGAGACGTGCTCGGCGGGGTCCTCGCCGTGCCGGCCGGACTCGGCCTGCTCGTCCTCGTGCGGGTCGCGGGGCGTCTCGTGCGCGGCACCGTTCGCGGCGTACGCGAGATGCCGGACGGTCGTCGTCAGGTACGCCGACACGTTGTCGATCTCGTGCCCCTCGGCCAGCCGTCGCCAGACCCGGAAGTGCGCCTCGGCGACCAGGTCTTCGGCGACCCAGGCGTTGCGGGTGAGGGAGCGGGCGTACGCGACGAGCCGCGGCTGCTGTTCCTCGTATATCCGGGCGTAGGCGGTGGTGCTGATCACTGCAGAGGAACCGTCGTGCATGGCGGAACGCTCCAGTTGCCGGCGCAGGGGCGGGAGAAGGTTTGTCAGCGTAGATGACGAAACGTTCAAGCAAAGTTTCAAGCGCATCGGAAAGTGACACATGTCACTCAAGTCGCTTGTGTTTCCGGCGTAATGAGCCCGTGGTCAAGCGCTCTCACTTGTACGACGGCCCACCACCGCATCCCCGGAGACGAACCCGTGCCCATCACGCTCGAACAGCCCACCGGCGCCCGCCTGCTCACCGCCGACGCGCAGGAGGTGGCGGTCCCCGCGACGCTCCGCTACACCTCGGCCGACCCGCAGGCCGTGCACTTCGTCTTCCCGCCGTGGATCTCCCTGGACGGTGAGGAGGTCACCTGGACCTTCGCGCGGGCCTTGCTGGAGGAGGGGCTGGAGGGCCCGGCCGTGCTCGGCAACGTGCAGGTGCGTCCGTACGGTGACTCGCGCACGGTCGTCGAACTCCGCGCGGAGGAGGGTGTGGCCGCGATCAGCTTCCCGACCTCCGCCCTCACCCGCTTCCTGCTGTCCTCGCTGCGGGTCGGCGACTGACGGGCTGTGTGGGGCGTGTGGAGGGGGCGTGTGCAGGTCGGGTGGTGGTAACTCCGGCCAATGGGAAACTGATTGGTGAAACCGGAGAATTCGGGCGCCGGTTGGTCGTTCTACCCCTTCGACGCTGTCGGTGCCAGTCAATAGGATCGTCAAGGGGACTTCGGCAGGCTCGATGCGCCCCCGGCCAACTCCTTCCACACACGACCCCGGGACACCCGCCATGGCGCGACGCAGCACATCAAGCTCGACGGGAAGGCCGACGGGCACCGCTCCGTCGGGTCCGCGGAACCGGACCCCGCAGCCGGTGCGGTTGCGTCGGCGTACCTTCGGGGACGTCGTCAGGGCGTTCCTCGCCTTCGTGGCGCTGCTGGTCCTCGTCGTCGGCGTCCCCGGCGCCCTCGCCGTGACGGTCGGCTGGCCCCTGCCGCGCAGCGCGCCCAGCATGGACTGGCTGTCGCAGCCGATCGACGTACAGACGTTCCTGAACGCGCTGACGGTCGTCGTCTGGCTGGCCTGGGCCCAGTTCACGGCCTGCGTGCTGGTGGAGGTCAAGGCCGCCGTCTCCGGCGTCGGCCTGCCCGGCCGGGTCCCCGGCGCCGGTCCCAGCCAGCTGCTCGCCCGTCAGCTCGTGGCCGCGCTGCTGCTGGTCGGCGCCACCGCCGCCAGCTTCACCCCGGGCCTCTCCCAGCTCGGCCACAGCCTGGAGGGCAACCAGAAGGGCACGGTGGCCACCGCCCAGGCGACCCCCGGCATCCTCGCCCAGCAGCAGGAGCAGGCGAAGAGCACCGCCGCCGCCCTCGCCGAGCAGGCCGGCCATGCCGCGGCCCAGGCCGAACAGGGCGGCTCCACCGCCACGCACGGGGCGACGAAGTACTACCGGATCCAGCCGCCCGAGGGCCGCCACCACGACTCCCTGTGGGAGATAGCGCAGCGCCACCTCGGCGACGGCCGCCGGTACAAGGAGATCTACGAGCTCAACAAGGACCGCATCCAGCCCGACGGCTCCCGGCTCTCCGAGGCCAGCCTCATCCGCCCCGGCTGGATCATGGAGATGCCCGGCGACGCGCACGGCGGCGAACTCGTCGAGAACCCCGACGCGCACGTCTCGCCGGAGGTCCGGCAGCAGATCGGCGACTACGCGCAGACCGGCGACCACGCCCAGCACCAGCAGCACCAGGAGCAGGGCGGCGGGCAGCACGCGGGCGAGGACGGAGCCACCGCCCAGATCACCGTGCCCGCTCAGCGGCAGGCCGGTGACACCGCCACCCCGCACGCCCAGGAGACGTCCGGCCACTCCTTCGGCCTCTCCGAGGCCCTCCTCGGCGCCCCCCTCCTCGCCACCGGCCTGCTCGCCGCCCTCGGCCGCCGGCGCCGGCAGGCCCTGTGGCAGTCGGCGCTCGGTGCCGTCGGCGGCAGCCGCGGCATGGAACCGCCGATCCCGACCGGCGACGCCCAGGACGTGCAGGACGCGCTGCTGGTCGGCGCCGACCCGGAGGGCGTACGACAGCTCGACCGGTCGCTCCGCGGACTCGCCGCCGCCCTCACCGCCGAGTCCCGTTCCCTGCCCGTCGTCTACGCGGCCTGGCTCAGCCACGGCGACCTGCATCTGCAGCTCGCCCAGCCGGCCGGCAAACCCCCGGCGCCCTGGCAGCTCGGCCAGGACCAGACGTTCTGGACGCTGTCCCGCGCGGACGCCGAGCGCTACGAGGACACCGACGCCGCGGCGCCGTACCCCGGTCTGGTCAGCCTCGGCACCATGGACGACTCGCGGCTGCTGCTCAACCTGGAGGCGGTGCCCGGCATCGTCTCGCTGAGCGGCCGCGAGGCCGACCGGGCCGCCGTGTTCGCCTCCGTCGCCGCCGAACTCGCCACCAACGGCTGGTCGGACCGTATGACCATCACCCTCGTGGGCTTCGGCGCGGACCTCACCCCGCTCGCCCCCAACCGGCTGCGCCATCTCGACGACGTGGAGGCGCTGTTCGAGACGATGGAGGCGGAGACCCGGCAGCGGCGCGGTGCGCTGGGCGCCGCCGACCACCACTCGGTCCTCACCGGCCGGACCGGCCCCGCCCAGCACACCCGCTGGGCGCCGAACCTCGTACTGCTCGCCACCCAGCCGTCCGCCGAGGACGCCGTGCGCCTCGCCGAACTCGCCGCCGACGCCGCCCGGCTCGGCATCGGCTACCTGGTCGGCAGCGAGCGCGACGACCTGCCCGGCGCCGCCTGGGCGATGGAGATCACCCCGGACGGCAGGCTCCTCGCCCCGCTGCTCGGCCTCGAACTCCAGGCCCAGCTGCTGCCCGCGGTCCAGCAGCGCGCGGTCGTCGAACTCTTCGTGGAGGCCGACCCCGAGCGCGACCCCGACGGACCCACCACCACCCCGCCGTTCCTCGTCGACATCAGCGAGCAGGGCCGTCCCGCGGTGTACGCGCGGCTCGTCGGACCGTACGAGATCATCGGCCTGGACACCCCCGACGGCGAGCGCAGCCCCCTCCTCCACGAGGCCCTTGCCCTGCTCCTCCTGCACCGCGAGGGCGTGCACCCGCGCGTGCTGTCGTCCGCGCTGTGGCCGCGGGGCGTGACGGAGGACGTCCGCGACGCCCTCCTGGAGCGGCTGCGCGGCTGGCTCGGCACCGACCCCGACGGCAGCCCCCGGCTGCGCGCGGACGCGGCCGGCCGCCTCACGCTCGCCAAGTCCGTCGTCTCCGACCTCGACGTGCTGCGCTCCCTCTATTACGAGGCCACCCAGGGCAAGGGCGTCGACAGCCGTGCGGTCCGCGGCCGGCTGCTCACCGACGCCCTCGTCCTGGTGCGCGGCCCGCTGCTCGCCGACCGCGCGGAGGGCCGCTACCGCTGGCTCACCCACGAGATCATCGACGCCCAGCTCCCGCTCCTCGTCGCCGACATCGGCCTCGCGCTGTCCGCGTTCCACCTGGAGAAGGACCGCGCGGAGAAGGCGATCGAGGCGCTCAGCGCGGCGCTGCGGACCGCCCCGGCGGACGAGCGCCTCTGGAACGAGCTGCTGCGCGCCACGCACGCCACCGGCGACCCGGACCGGCTGCGCGCCCTCGCCGCCGACCTGATCGCCCGCAGCGGCGCGCGCGGTCTGCCCCCGCGCACCGAGGCCCTCCTCGACGAACTCCTGCCGACCTGGCGCGACGGCGCCGCCGCGACCGGATGACGACCGCCCTGGACCTCGCCCTCCCGGCCGCCGCCGCCCTCTGGGGTGCGGCGGCCGGGTCCCTGCTGCCCCGCGCCGCGTACCGCTTCTCGGTACCGGCGGGGGAGGAGTGGCGCAAGACGTGCCCCGCGGGCCACCCCGTCAGGGGCTGGCTGGGGAGTGCGCAGTGCGGCGACTGCGCGGCCACCCTCGACGACGAACCCGCACCCGCCCCCCGCACCACCCCCCTCGCCCTCGCCACCGCCCTCGTCTGCGCAGCCCTCGCCCTGGCCACCGGCACCCGCCCCGAACTCGCCGTCTGGCTGCTCCTGGCCCCCGTCGGCGTGCTGCTCGCGGTGGTCGACTTCCGGGTGCAGCGCCTGCCCGACCCCCTCACGCTCCCCCTCGCGGCCGCCGCCCTCGCCCTCCTCGGGGTGGCCGCCCTGCTCCCCGAGCACGCCGGTGACTGGTTCACCTCCCTCTACGCCGCCCTCGCCCTCGGCGGCGCCTACTTCGTGCTCTTCCTCATCAACCCGGGCGGCATGGGCTTCGGCGACGTGAAGCTGGCCCTCGGCACGGGCGCCGTCCTCGGCTGGTACGGCTGGCCCACCGTGCTGCTCGGCACCTTCGCCGGGTTCCTGTTCGGCGCGCTGTACGGCGGTGCGCTCGTCGTCGTACGGCGGGCGGGCCGCAAGACGGCGATCGCGTTCGGGCCGTTCCTGATCGCGGGGGCCTTCGCGGGACTGCTGGTGGGGGCGTACACGGCGTAGAACTCCGGTATCCCGCACGGGAGTTCGACCGCTCGCCCGGTGCGGTGATTGTGCCGTTCCGGTGGACGTGGCGATGCTGAGGCATGCCCGCGCCGACCATGAACCGCGGGTGAGCCGCGATCGGCGCGAGCGGGGGAGAGCCGCAGTGGGCGCAAGGAAGATCGAGCAGGTCGTATCCCGGTACCACCCCGTCTTCGACGTGCCGAACCTGAAACTGGGTTACGGCCGCGACAAGAACCGCTATCTGGTCACCGGCGGTGCCCCCGACGGCCGGCTGCTGCGGCTGGGACCGGACGGTACCCGGCGCTTCGTCCGGGTCGGCGCCGCGGCGCTCTCCGTCACGGCCAACGCGGCCGGGGTGATCGCCATCGTGGAGCACCACTTCCAGCACCGGATCGTCTTCTACGACGCCGACTTCGCCGAACTCGGCCACTACGACGACTTCGCCGCCGACGACACCCTCGGCTACACCTCGCCCTCGGGCCTGGAGGCGGCCGAGTCCGGCGCCTTCTACGCCCTCGACCAGCACCGGCGACGCGTGCTCAAGCTGAACCCCGACGCCACCCTGAGCCAGGAGATCCCCCTCACCGGACTGCCGGCCGACGCCGTCTCGAACAAGGCGGCGGTCGGCCTGCGCGTGGCGGAGAACGCCGACCGCATCTACACCGCGTGGTCCAAGGCGGGGAACGGCGCGTCCGGCATCCTCTGCGCCACCGATCTCCAGGGGCGGCTCCTCTGGTACGACGAGGTCAAGGTCTCGGGCGGGCTCTACGGCGGCTTCGACGCGGACGGGGACGGCGAACTCCATGTGATCGTCGAGGGCCGGGGCAGGCAGGAGCTGCGGATCTACCAGCCCGGGAGCAAGGGGCAGAAGGAGTGGGCGGCGGGCACCATCGCGCTGCCCGACGACGGTTACGAGGTGCAGCACCTGCGGCTCCGCGACAAGAAGTACCACGTCAAGCGGAACGACCCCCTCTGCCTGGTCGAGGTGTACGACGCCGCGCAGGGCACCGCGCTCGACCAGGTGCTCGCCGACGTGGAGCGGTTGAGCCTGCAGTACGACACCGACGTGTGGACCGCCGGCCGGCCCGTGCCCCTGACCGTCACCCACACCCCGGGAAGGTGGGCCGACCGGCCGCGCTTCAGGGTCTGGCTGCGCCCGCTCGGCCTGCCGGAGTTCACCGAACTCCCGCTGTCCGGCGGCGCGGTGACCCCGCCCGCCGACGCCCGCGGGCTGTACCAGGTGCGGGTGTCGCCGGACGTCGGCGGACGCGTGTCCGAGTACGTCCTGGACGGCATCGTCGAGATCCGCCCGGAAGGCGCCGGGCAGGGCTCGCTGTCCCTGATGAGCTGCCGTATCGACCAGGACGCCAATGGCGCGGACAAGCGGGTCGACCTCAACCGCCTCCACTACGGCCGCGGCGAGGCCGTCACCGTCGCGATCGCGGCCCGGGCGGCCTCGGGGGTGCCGCTGCCGGCCGCCGTACGGGTCGTGCTGACGCGAGCGGGGTCCGAGGTCCGGGAGTGGGACGGCGTCCACCTGGACGCCCAGGGTGTCGGCCGGCTGGACATCGGCCCCGAGACCACCGCGGACCTGGAGCCCGGACGGTACGCCGTCGACGCCGACGCGCCGGCCGGCTTCACCGTCGCCCCGCAGTACCTGGAGATCGGGCCGGGACTGGCGACCAGGCCGGACTTCCATCTCACCCTGTACTCCGACATCTACGCCCCCAACCACGCCTGCTTCCCCATCGACCCCCGCGAGGCCGCCAAGGATCCGGCCACCGCCAGGCTGCCGAGCCTCGCGGACCTGCCGGACCTGGTCCAGGCCCACCTGGCCAGGGTGCGGGCGCTCGGTCTCAACCTCGCCGTCGACCGGCTCGGCGTGAACTGGGGTCGCACGTTCACCGCCGACTACGACGCCGACGGGGAGATCGTCGCCAGGCTGAAGAAGTCACCGGCCGCGGTCCACTGGCAGAAGGCCGTCTTCGAGGACGTGGGCCGCCGGACCATCGCGGGCTACGGCGCGTACGGCATCGAGGAGCAGGCGGTGCTCCTCTACAACGACGCCTTCCTGCCGTTGAACTGGCCGAAGAACTACGAGGCCCGCGACCTGCCCGCCCTGGTGAACGACCTCACGACGACCACCGGCCGGCTCGCCGCGTACGCCGCCTTCCGCGGCTGGACCTGGGGCGCCAACTGGTGGAACGGCCCGGTGGGCGTGGTCGCCGCGGAGAGCGAGTCGGAGCGGGGGGAGTACAACGCCCGCCTGAAGGACATCGCCGACGGCGATCCCACCTGGGCGCCCGTGCTCGACACCGTGACCGACCGCTCGATCAAGCTGAAGCCGACCGCGGCGGAGGAGTTCCGCAAGGCGCTCGACGACGTGGCCCCCGGCCTGACCACCGCCCTGACCCCGCCCTACCGGCAGCCCCAGACCGTGCCCCCGCTGCTGTTCGCCCAGGCCGACGAGGTCGACCTGCACTACCAGGGCGAGCAGATCCAGGTGATGCTGGCCACCGCCCACATGGTCGACTTCTACCGACGGCCGGGCAAACCGGCCTGGGGTCACCCGGAGTTGTCCAACGACGACGGCACCGGCGGCATGATCCTGCCGACGCTGTTCCAGCAGGTGCTGCGCGGCCCGAACGGCACCGGCCTGGTCCCCGACGAGGGTGTCCGCCAGGTCGAACCGGTCGCCGCCTACGCGGAACGCACCGGCGGCAGCGGCTGGAAACGCGGCGAGCCGCGCTCCGGAGGAGCGGGCAAGACCTCCGTCCAGCGCGCCGCGTTCGACCTGATCGCCCGCCTCGCCCCGACCGTCGCGGGCGCCCGCTCCGCCGACCGGATCGCGATCGTCGTCTCCACCCGGATGCTGCGCCTGGAGACCAACGAAGGCGGCTGGTTCGCCAGCCTCTACTTCGCCCGCCTCTACGACGCCTACAACGCCTGCCTCCACGCCCACCGCCCCGCGTCCTTCGTCTTCACCGAGGACGTCACCGCCGACGTACTGCGCGGCTACCAGGCCGTACTGCTCGTGGGCCAGAAGGTCGACCTGGATCCGCAACTGGACGCGGCGCTGCGGGCGGTGCACGCGAACGTGTACGCCGACGACACCTGCCACCCCGAGTACCGCACCGCCTTCCGCCCGCTCGGCTTCGGGTTCGACCAGGTCGACCTCAAGCGGGAACCGGCCTGGCAGGGCGACGACACCTCCTACTACCGCCTGCGCCGCGCCTTCCTGGCCCAGGGCGCCGCCGTCGCCGAGGCGCTGGCCGCCGTCCCGCCGGTCGCCGAGTGCGACAACCCCGAGGTGCTGCTCAGCGAACGGACGGCCGGGGACATCACGTACCTCTGGGCCGTCAACAACACCATGCCCGACTGGGAGCCGGAGACCGCCTGGCGGGTGGGCCTGCTCTGTGCCCAACGGCTGCCTGTCCAAGCCCGGTTGAAGGTACGGCTGCCCGCGCTGCACCAGGTCGTCGACGTGCTCACCGGCAGACCGGTCTCGCTGCTCGACGGCGTCTTCACGGCGGACCTGCGGACCGTACCGGCCCGGCTCTACGCGATCGTCCCGCTGCTGCACGACCCGCTGCCGACCGCCTCCGAGGACGGATTCGGCCCGCACGTCCGGGACATCGCGGTCTCCGCGGACGGCCGCACCGCCGCCCTCAACACCTTCAACTGGGACCACAACCTCTACGGCCTCGACCTCGCCACCGGCCGCACCCGCTGGCGGCAGCGGGTCGGCCACCACTTCGCCTACGCCCCCGTCGCCCGCCCCGGCGGCTTCGCCGCCCAGGGCTTCGACCTCGGCTCCGCCGAGGGCTACCACCTCTACCAGCTGGACTCCACCGGACGGGCACAGCGCCGGTACGCCCTGTTCGGCCTGCCCAAGAAGGCCACCGACTGGTCGAAGAGCGAGTGGGGTTACGACTACGGGCTGAACAACTTCGCGGTGGCGCCCGGCGGTTCGTGGACCGCCTCCTGCGGTGACCTGGGCCTCGCGGTGTGGGACGAGGAGGGGCACGAGAAGTGGTCGCACCCCTGGTGGGCGCAGCACCGCCGGACCCCGCTGCGCCTCCTCGCCCTCGACGACGACACCCTGATCACCTTTGCCGACGACACCGTCACCGGCCTCTCGGCGACGGACGGCAGCACCCTGTGGACCTTCGCCACCACCGAGAGCGGGAGCCTCGGCGGGGCCTTCGGCGCCGCGACCGTCAGTGGTGATCGGCGTACGGCGATGATCGCGTCCGAGGCCGACGGCGGCCGGGTGTTCGTGATCCGTGACGGCGTCCTGGCCCACACCCTCCCCACCGCGGCGAGCGAGCTGTCCCTCTCCGCCGACGGCTCCTTCCTCGTGGCCACCACGGGCAACCAGCTCCGTGCCTTCGACACCGGGGGCGGGCTGCTGTGGACGTACACCGGGGACGACTTCCTGCGCCGCCCGCGCATCTCGCCCGACGGCACCCGGGTCGCCGTGGGCAGCGAGCTGGGCACCCTGTCCGTACTCGACCGCGACGGGGTCCTGCTGACCGCGACCGACCTGCGCGCCCTCCCGGTGCCGGCCTGGCTGCCGGACGGCGATCTGCTGGTGGCCACCTGGATGGGCACGGTGATCCGCTACGGCACCGACCTCGACGAGCGCTGGCGGACCCGGCTGATCCCCGAGGAGAAGGACATCCGGTCGAAGCTGCGGGCCCCGGACCCGGTGCCGGTGGTGCGGGCGGACTGGGGCAACGCGCGGCCCGAGGCCTACCCGCTGACGCCCAACCTCCTGGTTCAGACGTACGCCTATCTCGGCATGAGGACGGTCGATCCGGATCGTGGCATGACCCAGGACCCGGACGAGGTCTTCGGCCTCCTCACCGACGGCAGCGCCGATCCGCCCGCCGGACCGTGGCTGAACCGGACGCTCCTGAACGGCATGGGAGCCACCGGCTCGGACCACCGCTTCCTCTTCACGGTGGACACCTTCCGCTACCAGCTGGAGCTGACCGGCGTCACGATCGCCGAGGACCCCGCGCACCCCGAGTCCTGGATGCGGGACGTCCTGCTCCAGTGGTGGGACGCCCGGGCCGGCGCCTGGCGGGACGGTCCGATGCTCCTCTCCGACCAGGCCCTGCACAGCCACGCCATCGAGCCGCCGCTGCACTCCGGACGCTTCCGGTTCGTCACGACCGGCGGCTCCACCTGGCCGGCGGGCAATCTCCGGCTCGGTGAACTGGTCTTCCACGGCAAGGTCCTTGGTCCCTCCCACCGGGACGTGGTGGAGAACAACGCTCTCGCCGTCCTCTTCGACGACCGCGTGGACGACGTGGAGGACCTCCTGCTCGACGGCCCGCACGTCGTCGACATCCAGGAGGGCGGCGCGTACGCCGGTCACAGGTGCCTGCGGGTGCCCGTGGCGCTGCCGGGCGCCCAGTACCCCATCCGGCACGGCCTCTTCTTCATGGACACGATGCACGACTGGAACTTCGAGATCGTGGAGCACCCGAGCGCCCCGGCCCAGTACCGGTACCTCCAGTTCGCCTGGAAGGCGCTCGGCGTCGACACCACCGGGATCGGCCTGCGGCTGGGGCCCGGCGGCAGCCCGGAGGCGGACGGCGACGATCAGTACTTCGGTGTGAACGCCGGGATCTCGAAGTGGGGGTCCCCCGACACCGTGCTGACCCAGATGACGGTCCCGGCCGACGAGTTCCCGGCCGACGGCTGGCGGACCGTCCGCGTGGACCTGTGGGCGGCGAGCACCGGCAGGCTGAAGAAGATCACCCAGCTCGGCGTGCGCACGGACGGCGGCGGCGCCCTCTTCGACCAGATCGTCCTCGGCCGGACCGAGGCCGACCTGCCGGAGAGGCTGGCGTAGGCTGACAGGGTCCGTCCACGACCCCTGCCGAAGGGAAAGCCCTGGTGACCGAGAAGGCCGACCTCCAGTCTGTCCTCGACCGTGCCGCGGCGGGCGGACGCATCACGCCCGAGGAGGCGCTCGACCTCTACCGCGACGCCCCGCTGCACGCGCTGGGCGCCGCCGCCGACGCCGTGCGCCGCCGCCGGTACGCGGGTACCGAGCACATCGCGACGTACATCATCGAGCGGAACATCAACTACACGAACGTGTGTGTCACGGCGTGCAAGTTCTGTGCCTTCTACGCGGCCCCCAAGGACACCGCCAAGGGCTGGACCCGCGACCTCGACGACATCCTGCGCCGCTGCGCGGAGACGGTCGAGCTGGGCGGCACCCAGATCATGTTCCAGGGCGGCCACCACCCCGACTTCGGCGTCGAGTACTACGAGAAGCACTTCAAGGCGATCAAGGACGCGTTCCCGCAGCTGGTCATCCACTCCCTGGGCGCCTCCGAGGTCGAGCACATGGCCCGGATCTCCGGCGTCTCCGTCGAGGAGGCCATCACCCGCATCCACGAGGCCGGCCTGGACTCCTTCGCGGGCGCCGGCGCGGAGCTCCTCCCCGCGCGCCCCCGCAAGGCCATCGCGCCCCTCAAGGAGAGCGGCGAGCGCTGGCTGGAGATCATGGAGACCGCCCACAGGCTCGGCGTCGAGTCCACCTCGACCATGCTCATGGGCACCGGCGAGACCAACGCCGAGCGCATCGAGCACCTGCGCATGATCCGGGACGTCCAGGACCGCACGGGCGGCTTCCGCGCCTTCATCCCGTACACCTACCAGCCCGAGAACAACCACCTGAAGGGCCGCACGCAGGCCACGCTCTTCGAGTACCTGCGGATGATCGCCATCGCCCGCCTCTTCATGGACAACGTCGCCCACATCCAGGGCTCCTGGCTGACGACCGGCAAGGAGGTCGGCCAGCTCTCGCTCCACTACGGCGCGGACGACCTCGGCTCGATCATGCTGGAGGAGAACGTCGTCTCCTCCGCCGGCGCCAAGCACCGCTCCAACCGCCTGGAGATCATCGACCTGATCCGCAAGGCGGGCCGCGTCCCGGCGCAGCGCGCCACGACCTACGAGCACCTCGTGGTCCACGACGACCCGGCGAACGACCCGGTCGACGAGCGGGTGATGTCCCACATCTCCTCGACGGCGATCGAGGGCGGCACCGCACACCCCGAGCTGAAGCTCCTCGCCTCCAACTGACGCCCGACGTATCCGTATTCGTATTCGTGGAGACGATTCACACGGCGGACCGGGTCTTCGTCACGTGGGACGCCGAGCCGGTCGAGAACGGCGCGGTGGCCGTCGTGCAGGACCGGATCGCCGCCGTGGGACCGTACGAGGACCTGCGTGAGCGCTTCCCGCGGGCACGGGTCCGCACCTGGCCGGGCGGCGCCCTGGGCCCGGCCCGCGTCCACGACGGCCCCCTTCCGGACGCCCCCAGCCCACGGGAGCGCGTGCACGCGGTGCTGAAGCAGGGGGCGGTCGCGGTCCTGGAGCGGTACGCGGACTCGCCCGAACTGCGGGCGGCGGCGGAGCGCAACGACGTGGTGGTCCTTTCGGGCACGCCGTCACAGCCGGCCATCGTGCAGACCGCCCGGGCCGACCTCGCGGTGTTCGACGAGGCGGGGGAGTGCATCGCCACGGTGTGCGCGGGGCGCCTTGTCCACAGGCGTAGGTAGGAGCGCCCCGACAGGGGCGCGGGGCTGTATCAATATGCGGCTCCGCCGCGTGGGCGCGACCAGCCACGTACTACCCGCAGTTGCGCACTCAGCCGGCAAACGCCTCCCCGAACGCCCCCGAACTCTGAGTCACCCCACTGCAATCGGTCGCCGCGTCATCCTGCGAAGCAGCCCCGCTCTCACACTGCACATCCCGGAACGTCGACCACATCGACACCCACGCGACCCCCTCCTCCTCCGCGAACGCCCGCACATCCTTCGCGTCGGACAGCGAGAACGTCTCCCCGTCGACGTCGTTCACCCCGATCATCGAGGTCAGCGCCATCCCGCCCCACGCTCCCGCGTCCGACAGCCCGAACACCTTCTTCAGCTGCGTGTGCGTGGCCTTCGCCGAGGTGACCGCGTAGCCGCCCATGTCGCCGTCGTACGACTCGCCGTAGTTCATGGTCATGATGTTCACCGTCGAGACCTGCACGTCGTACTTGTTCGCTGACTCCAGCAGCGCGAGGCCGTCGGAGTCGAGCCCCGACGGCATCACGGGGAGCGTGAAGGACACCTCCAGGTCCGGCCGTTCCTTCTGGAGCAGCGCGATCGCCTCCGACCGCAGGGCGACCGAGCCGGAGTCGGTCAGCGTGTCGCCCTCGATGTCGAAGTCGGCCTGCGTGGAGCCCGCGGCGTCCAGCGCGGCGCCGTACGCGGCGGCGAGGTTCGTCACGCTGGAGCACGTCGTCGCCAGCTCCTTCCCGGAGGCCCCGCCGAAGGACACCCGGACCGTCGCACCGTCCTCCTTCAGCTTGGAGATCCGCGACTTCACGGCCGAACCGCCGATGGCGTCCGCCCCGTTCCACGCCGGCGTGCAGCTGCTGCCGTCGGCGATCACGAAGGCCAGGTTGTACGTCGAGGGCGACCCGGCGTCGTCCGTGTCGGCGGCCTCCGTCGCGCTGACGTAGGGCGCGTACGACGTGCCGGACCCCTCCGAGCCGTCGGCCCCGCTCGCGGACGCCGACGCGGACGCCGACGCCTTCTCCGACGGCGCGGGTGCCGCGTCCGACGTGCCGTCGGAGCCCGAGGAGCACCCCGTGACTGCCATGGCAAACAGGCAGGTAAGCCCAGCAGCCGGCCTGAGGAAACTCCGCATTAAGATGCACCCGCTCTCGTGATTTGTGTCTCAGGCTCGAAACAAAGCCTGATTCAAAAGGAAAACGTCTCACATGGCCATGGTGTTCAACGGTTCGATCAATACATAGAAACCTCATGGAATGAAAGGCGTGAAGGGGGTGAAAGGTGCAGCACGAAAGGGATGTTCAGGTGGTTTCCTACCCCTGGCCGCCACCGCAGGTGTTCACAGAATCTCTCAGTGAAAAGACAGGTTAAGGGGTTTCTCATGGGCACCTCACAAGAACTCCGAAGGCGATCACATAAAGACTCCCTAATATCCGTGGAATGCAATCCGAGCCTGCCATCGAAAGCCGCGCCGCGGGGCGTGGTCGCCGCCGCAAACAAGGCAACGGGTCTGCCGAGGGGCCCGTATTCGTCGACTCCTCCGGGCGCCGTTCCAAGGTGCTGCGGCGCGTCGGCCTCCTCCTCGGCGTCGTCTGCCTCGCCTACACGGGAGTGCTCGGCGCCGCCTTCATGGGCTGGGGAACCTCGCTCACCCCGGACTCGCTGATCCCCGACTTCGCGCGCGCCGGCAACGCCCCCGGCGGCGAGCGCCCGCAGGGCGGCATCGGCCGTCAGGCCGGCCTGCCCAGCGGCCGCCCGTCGGCGCCGCCCTCGGCCACCGCCACCCCGTCCGCCTCCGCATCCGCCACCGCCGACTGACCGGGAACGCAGGCCTCTCCCCATGACTACTCCGACGTCCGCACGCGGCCGCAGGCGCGCCCCCTCCCGCATCGAGCGGGCGGCGGGCAGGGCCGCGGCGCTGCAGAAACCACGTGTCATCCTCGCCCTGCTGCTCCTGCTGGCGCTGACCTGCGTGATGCTGCTCGACGGCTATCTGCGCGCAGAGGTCGGCGGCGACCAGCGGGTGCGTACCGGCGCCAGCTCCAGCAAGGTCCCCGACAAGGTCCTCGACGGCGGCCCGATCCTCACCTTCCGGGGCGGTCAGGCGACCACGGTCTCGGTCCCCTCCAAGACCATCGCCCTCACCTTCGACGACGGCCCGAACCCGACCTACACCCCGCAGGTCCTCAAGATCCTGCAGCAGTACGACGTGCCCGCCACGTTCTTCCTGGTCGGCTCGATGGTGTCGCGCTACCCGAGCATCGTGAAGACGATGGTCCAGCAGGGCAACGAGGTCGGCATCCACACGTTCACGCACGTCGACCTGTCGTACCAGAGCGATGCCCGGATCAACCGCGAGATGCAGCAGACCCAGCTCGCGCTGGCGGGCGCGGCCGGCATCACCACGACCCTCTTCCGCGCGCCGTACTCCTCGGAGACGGACGCCATCGACAACTACAGCTGGCCGGTCTACAAGAAGCTCGGCGACGAGGGCTACACCAGCGTCTTCGTCGACACCGACAGCGACGACTGGAAGAAGCCGGGCGTCTCGAAGATCGTCAAGTGGGCCACGCCGAGCGGCACCAAGGGCGCGGCGGTCCTCTTCCACGACGCCGGTGGCGAGCGCTCGCAGACGATCAAGGCGCTGCCGCAGTACATCGAGAAGATGAAGGCGAAGGGCTACACCTTCACCACCGTCAGCGGTGTCATCCAGAAGCGGAGCACCACCGACCGGCAGGCCGCCTCCGCGAGCACCACCACGACGAACGGCCAGACCACCACCGGCCTCACCGAGGCCGGCGTGACCGGAACCGGCACGGGCACCGGCAGCGGCACGGCTACTGGCTCCCAGCCCGGCGGCGGCACCGCCCCGAACGGCACCGCCCCCAGCGGTGAGGGTGGTACCGGTACCGGTACCGGCACCCGCGCCACCACCGTCTCCCGCCTCCAGGCCGCCCACCGCACGGCCACCGGCATGACCCTCTACGAGGGCAAGGCCCTCATCGTGGCGGTCGCGATGGCCGAGTGGGCCCTCCCCGTCCTCTCCGGCCTGCTGTTCGTCGTGGGCGTCGCGGTGATGGGACGCTTCGGGATGATGCTGCTCATCGCCCGCCGCCACTACAGACAGCGCAACAAGCGCCGGTTCAGCTGGGGTCCGACGGTCACCCGGCCGGTGAGCGTGATCGTCCCGGCGTACAACGAGAAGGAGTGCATCGCCAACACCCTGGAGTCGCTGGCGCAGAGCACCCACCCGATCGAGGTCATCGTCGTCGACGACGGTTCCACGGACGGCACCTCGGAGATCGCCCGCGCCGCCGCCGACAAGCTCGGCATGCACAACGTCCGCGTCATCCGCCAGGAGAACGCCGGCAAGCCGGCCGCCCTCAACAACGGCGTGCGCAACGCCAGTTACGACATCGTCGTGATGATGGACGGCGACACGGTCTTCGAGCCGGAGACGGTACGGCACCTCGTGCAGCCCTTCTCCGACCCCGAGGTCGGCGCGGTCGCCGGGAACGCGAAGGTCGGCAACCGCAACACGATCATCGGCGCCTGGCAGCACATCGAGTACGTGATGGGCTTCAACCTCGACCGGCGCATGTACGACCTGCTGCGCTGCATGCCGACCATCCCCGGTGCGATCGGCGCCTTCCGCCGCGACGCGGTCCTGGGGGTCGGCGGCATGAGCGAGGACACCCTCGCCGAGGACACCGACATCACCATCGCCATGCACCGCGCCGGCTGGCGGGTCGTCTACCAGGAGCACGCCAAGGCCTGGACGGAGGCGCCCGGTTCGCTCAAGCAGCTGTGGTCCCAGCGCTACCGCTGGTCCTACGGCACCATGCAGGCCCTCTGGAAGCACCGCAAGTCCCTGACGGACAAGGGCCCGTCGGGCCGCTTCGGCCGCGTCGGCATGCCCCTGGTCGTCCTCTTCCAGATCGTCACCCCGGTCTTCGCCCCCCTCATCGACGTCTTCACGGTCTACTCCATGATCTTCGTCGACTTCGAGGCGGCCCTGCTGGCCTGGCTCGCCGTCCTCGGCATCCAACTGGCCTGCGCCGCCTACGCGTTCCGCCTGGACAAGGAGAAGTACCGCTACCTCGCGATGATGCCGCTGCAACAACTGGCCTACCGCCAGATGATGTACCTCGTCCTCATCCACTCCTGCATCACCGCCCTCACCGGCGGCCGCCTGCGCTGGCAGAAACTCAAGCGCACGGGCGAGGTCGGCACCCCGGCGGGGGTGAGCGGCTGATGACCTGGGACCAGCAGAACCCGTACCAGCAGAACCCGTACCAGCAGGGCTACAACGGCTACGACCACGGCCCCTACGGCGGCCAGCCGCAGTACGCGCAGCAGCCGTACCCGCAACAACAGCAGTACACCGAGTACACCTACAGCCCGGCGCCAGACCAGACGGCCCCTCTGCCCCTGGTGGAACCTGAACCGGAACCGGCACCGCAGCCGGATGCGACCGCTGTGGGCACCGAAGCTGCCGACGCCCAGGAGTCCGACCCCCGGCCCAAGCCCCCCGCAAGGGACCGCTACTTCGACACGCTCCGAGCCGTCGCCCTCATCCGCGTCGTCACCTACCACACCTTCGGCTGGGCCTGGTGCGGCATGGTGTTCCCCTCCATGGGCATCATGTTCGGCCTCGCCGGCACCCTCATGGCGAAGTCCCTGGAGCGCCCGGCACTGAAGGTGGTCAAGAGCCGCCTCCGCCGCCTGCTGCCCCCGTTCTGGTTCTGGGGCTTCTTCGTCGTCCTGGCGATGCTGATCCACGACTGGATGCCGGGCTGGCAGATCGTCTACTGGATCGTGCCGCTCGGCGACCCGCCGGGCAACGCGTGGGGCGAGCAGGCCTGGGAGATCCTCTGGTACCTGCGCACCTACCTCTGGTTCGTCCTCCTCTCCCCGGCCCTGCTGTGGATCTTCCGCAAGGCCCCGATCCCGGTACTCCTGGGGTCGCTGGCCCCGATCCTGGTCCTGAACTTCGTCTGGTCCGGCCCGGACAACCGCTTCGGCAGCGCCCTGTGGGACCTGTCGACGTACCTCTTCTGCTGGATCCTCGGCTTCGCCCACCGCGACGGGGTGCTCCGGCGGATGAAGCCGGCCCTGGTCGTCGTCGGCTCGCTCGCCGCCGTCGGCTACGGCGGCTGGTACGCCTTCTCGCACCAGGCCGACTTCGGCACCTACGACCTGGACGAGAACCCCCTCGCGCAGGCCTTCTGGTCGGCCGGGTTCGTGATGCTGCTGATGTGGGCGAAGGCCTACTTCAAGATCGACTTCGCCTGGCTGACCCGCTACAAGAAGCTCGACCGGACGGTCACGATCTTCAACGCCCGCGCGGTGACCATCTACCTCTGGCACGAGATCGCCCTGGTCCTCGCGGTCCCGCTGATCGACCAGATGTGGAACGTGCCCGCGTTCGAGAAGTGGCTCCCGCTGGACAGCCAGTGGTTCATGTTCGGCGTCGGCTGGATCCTGATCGCGGTGTTCGTCGTGGCGTGCGGCTGGGTGGAGGACGTGGCCGCGAAGAAGAAGCCGAAGCTCCTCCCCTGAGGGCGTGCTGCAAGAATGGCGAGCGTGACCCGCGCCTCCCTGAACAAGCAGCCGCACGAAGTCGCCTCGATGTTCGACGACGTGGCGGAACGGTACGACCTGACCAACGACGTGCTGTCGCTCGGCCAGGACCGGCAGTGGCGGAAGGAGGTCGCCAAGGCGGTCGACGCGCGCCCCGCGCAGAAGATCCTGGACCTGGCGGCCGGCACGGGCACCTCCTCCCAGCCGTTCGTCCGGGCCGGCGCCTACGTCGTGCCCTGCGACTTCTCCCTGGGCATGCTCCAGGTCGGCAAGCGGCGCAACGCCTGGATGCCCTTCACCGCCGGGGACGCCACCCGGCTGCCGTTCGGGGACGACACCTTCGACGCCGTGACGATCTCCTTCGGGCTGCGCAACGTCCAGGACACCGACGCGGCCCTGCGCGAGATGTACCGGGTGACACGGCCCGGCGGGCGGGTCGTGATCTGCGAGTTCTCGCACCCGACCTGGGCGCCCTTCCGGACCGTCTACACCGAGTACCTGATGCGGGCCCTGCCGCCGGTCGCCCGCGCGGTCTCCTCCAACCCGGACGCCTACGTCTACCTCGCCGAGTCCATCCGCGCCTGGCCCGACCAGCCCGCGCTGGCCGGGCGGCTGCGCGCGGCGGGCTGGTCGAAGGTGGCCTGGCGCAACCTCACCGGTGGGATCGTCGCCCTGCACCGGGGCTTCAAGGAGGCCTGAGCCCCGACCGGGGACTCACAGGCTGCTCACCTCGAAGGTGTTGTCCCCGGGCTGGTCCAGCTCCCGTTGCAGCCCGCCCCTGGGCGGCCGTGGGATGCGCGGCTCGCGCACGCCCCCGCCGCCCTCCCCCTCACCGAAGTCGAACCACACGTACACCATGGAGTCCCGCGGCACCTCGGCACCGGGCTGCGGGAACTGGCGCACGACGTAGTCGACGACCGTGAGATGGAAGTCCGGCCGGTCCGGCGCGTTCAGAAACAGACCCCGCGACCGGGCGGTCTCGCGCGCGTCCACGGCCATCAGTCCGACCAGCCGTGGCACACGCACTTCGGGTGTTTTGGGTGTTATATGCACAGATGTCACCCCCAGCGGTACTGGAAGGGTAACCCGCGGCATATGGCGGCCGGAAGCGACAAGTGTCTTTCTGTAACAGATCGTCACTCTCTGTAGTCGAGTGTGCCGTCGTCCCGCAGGTCGAGCCGGAAGCAGAGCGCCTCCTCCGGGAGCCGCGGGTGCGGGAACGTCTGCGCCAGATCCATGCCGAGGCGTCGGGTCACCGCGACCGACCGCTCGTTCCCCGGCCGCACCATCGCCACCACCTCCGGCACGCCGGCCGCCCGCAGCCGCTCCACCGTCATCCGCGCCGCCGCGGTCGCGTACCCCTTGCCCCAGTGGTCCCGCCCGAGCCGCCAGCCGATCTCGATCTCCCCCCTGGGACCCCACTCCTGCGGCCACGGCTGGGCGCCGGTGAATCCGATGACCTGCCCGGCCTCGTCGGTCATCGTCCACAGGCAGAAGCCGAGCTCGGCGTCGTGCCGGCGCTGGCGGGCGGTGAGCTCCTCGTAGACGGACAGCTCGGCGGACCTGCCGCCGTGGAACTCCATGACCTCCGGGTCGTCGAAGACCCGGTGCCAGGCGAACGCGTCCTCATGCGTGGGCACGCGCAGCCGTACCGCGGGGAGAGCTCGGTTCACAGGGACAGCCCTTCAGCAGGGTGATCGGTACCGCTGAATAGACTGCCCATGTCCAGTGCCGGTCGGCACGCAGATTTCGAGCCTTGGGGAGACCCTGCCGTGACCGAGCCCCTCTCCGAAAACACCGCCGATGTCATCGTCGTCGGCGCGGGGCCAGCCGGCTCCACGACGGCATATCACCTCGCCAAGTCCGGCCTTGACGTGCTGCTGCTGGAGAAGACCGAGTTCCCGCGCGAGAAGGTGTGCGGCGACGGCCTCACCCCGCGTGCGGTGAAACAGCTGGTCGCCATGGGCGTCGACATCTCCGAGGAGGCCGGCTGGCTGCGCAACAAGGGCCTGCGCATCGTCGGTGGCGGCACCCGCCTGCAGCTGGACTGGCCGGATCTCGCCTCCTTCCCCGACTACGGCCTCGTCCGCAAGCGCGACGACTTCGACGAACAGCTCGCCCGGCAGGCGCAGAAGGCGGGCGCCCGCCTCTTCGAGCGCTGCAACGTCGGCGCTCCGATCGTCGACGACCGCACCGGCCGGATCACCGGCGTGCACGCCAAGCTCGGCGAGGAGAAGCGCGAGGTCACCTTCCACGCGCCGCTCGTCGTGGCCGCCGACGGCAACTCCACCCGGCTCTCCCTCGCGATGGGCCTGCACCGCCGCGAGGACCGCCCGATGGGTGTGGCCGTCCGGACCTACTTCACCTCCCCCCGGCACGAGGACGACTACCTGGAGTCCTGGCTGGAACTCTGGGACCGCCGCGGCCCCCAGGACCGCCTGCTGCCCGGCTACGGCTGGATCTTCGGCATGGGCGACGGCACCTCCAACGTGGGTCTCGGCGTCCTGAACACCTCCGACTCCTTCAAGGAACTGGACTGGCGCGAGGTCCTCAAGGCCTGGTGCGCCTCCATGCCCGAGGACTGGGGCTACACCCCCGAGAACATGACCGGCCCGATCCGCGGCGCCGCCCTCCCCATGGCCTTCAACCGGCAGCCCCACTACACCCGCGGCCTGCTCCTCGTCGGCGACGCCGGCGGCCTGGTGAACCCCTTCAACGGCGAGGGCATCGCCTACGCCATGGAGTCCGGCCAGATCGCCGCCGACGTCATCGTGCAGGCCCACGCGCGGGCCACGCCCAGTGGGCGCGAGATGGCTCTGCAGCGCTACCCGCGCGTTCTCAAGGACACCTACGGCGGCTACTACACGCTGGGCCGCGCCTTCGTGAAGCTCATCGGCAACCCGAAGGTCATGCAGATCGCCGCCCAGCGCGGCCTGACCCACCCGCTGCTGATGAAGTTCACCCTGAAGCTCCTGGCGAACCTCACCGACCCGACCGGCGGTGACGCGATGGACCGCATCATCAACGGCCTGAGCAAGGTGGCCCCGAAGGCCTGACCGCTCCTAGGAGCCGATCGCCTCGATGTTGGCGGCCCGGCGGGCGTAGACGTCCTCCCGCCGGTCCGCCATCTGCCGCAGCGCTTCCTTCCGCTCCCGCTTGGAGAGCCGGTCGAGATACACACGCCCGTTCACATGGTCGGTCTCGTGCGCCAGGCAGCGGGCGAAATACCCTGTTCCCTCGACGGTGAGCGGATTGCCGTCCTTGTCCTGTCCGTGCATGACCGCCCGGTCCGGCCGCGGTACGTCCATCACGGCGCCCGGCACCGACAGACACCCCTCGCTGTCGTCGAGCAGCCGCCGCCCGGCCGGGTCCGGTGCCACCAGTACGGGGTTGACGATGTGCCCGACATGTCGGACACCGTCGTCGTCGGGGCAGTCGTACACGAACAGCCGCAGATCGACCCCGACTTGGTTCGCCGCGAGGCCGGCTCCCTCGGCGATGTACATGGTGAGGAACATGTCGTCGATGAGCGCGGCGAGGTCGGGACCGAACTCGGTGACGTCCCGGCACGGCTTGTGCAGGACGTCCTCGCCGGTCTCGGTGATGCGGCGCACCGAACCGCGCCGGGCCTCGGGGGCGTGCCGGGGGTAGTAGTCCGTGGGGTTTCCCTGGACGAAGACGCGTGGCATCGCGGTGTCTCCTTCTCGGATCTCGGGGCCGCCGCTCCGTGCGAGCGGCCTGCACCGAGCATCCCAGGAGTCACCGGATCACGGGCGTGCCTGTGGACAACTCTCGTGGCGGCCTGCGGGCTGTGGACAACCGGGAGAGGGGCGGCCCGCGGAAGGGTGATCCGCGGGGGAGGAGCCGGCGAGGCGGCGGGCCTCGGGCGGGCGGGCACGCCGGAAGGGCCGCTGCCCCCGAGCGGCTGCGGCCCTACCGTGCTTGCGTGATGCCCGAGTTGTCTTTGTTGCCCGGGTTGTCAGAGCACCCGCACCGCGCCGGTCGGCGGGTCGTACGACAGCGGGTGCTCGCCGACGCCGCTGGAGGGGTTCTGTGCGCCCACGAACATGCCGTCACCCACGTACACCGCCACGTGGTACGCGCTGCCGGCGCTGCCCCAGTAGAGGATGTCGCCGGGCTGGAGGTTGCTCAGTGAGACCTGGGTGCCCTGCGTCGACTGGTCCTGGGAGACGCGCGGCAGGCTGACGCCGACCGACTTGAAGGCGGCCTGGACGAGACCCGAGCAGTCCCACGAGTTGGGGCCCGTGCCGCCGGAGACGTAGGCGTCGCCGATCTGAGCCTTCACGAAGGCGACCACCGCGGCGGCCGAACCGGTCGCCGTGGACGTGCTCGTGGACGTGCTCGTGGAGGCGCTGGAGCCCGTGGAGGCGCTGAGGGTGGTCCGCTCGGCGCTCCGCGAGGCGGCGCGCTCCGCGGCGGCCTTACGGGCCTCCTCGGCCTTCTTCTTCTTGGCTTCGGCCTTCTGCTTCGCCTCGGCGAGGTCCGCCTTGGCCTGCTTCGCGGCATTTGCGGCCGCCGCGTCGCGCTCGGCCTGGAGGGTGTAGTTCGCCGCGGCCTGCTGCGTGGCGTCGGCGGACTGGGCCACCTGGGTGGCCAGATCGGCCGTCAGAGTGGGCAGTTCGAGCGTCTGCGTCACGGGTTCGGCGGCACTCGCCGAGGCCGCGCCCGCCGCTGCCATGCCGAGGACGCCACTGGCAACTCCGGCGCGCACGGCGATGCCTGTCGTCGCGCTGCGGCGGGGTTTCCGGTGGCTGCGTATGTGAGCGGTGTGGGACATGGGAACAACCGGTATCAGGGGCTCCTTCATATCTACAAGAAACGTGTGCTGCGCCACAGTTGCTCAATCGAGACGGCGAATCCCTCGCGTGTCTTTCTTTATTGACGCCGTAACGGACATTGCGGACGCCTGTGATCAAGCCCGTGATCACGTTCTTTCGCTGTTACGTCCGGATTGCCCCCCGCTTACCATCGGTCGGGATGGTTGGCCAAGCCCCGTTCTCAGACGCCTCTCATCGATGTGGCGGAGGTCACGGAACGGTTACCGGGAGGGGTGCGTCTCGCGTGGGATCGCGTCGGGCGTCGGGTGGGCGTCGGGTGTGCGTCGGTCGGCGGCCACGGTCCGCCCGGGTTCGTGAACGCGTGCACGCGTCCACATCGGGACCCGCGCCTCCCTCCGATGTGTGAATGCGGCCCTCTATCAAGGCGCCCCGTCCATCGCGAATTTGCATGCAGGGGAACTCTCTTGATATGGAGACGCTCGCCCGAGACCCCCTCCCGTCTGCGTCAACAGTCGAGATTGTCACTTCTGGTGATCAGCTGAACGCTTCGCGTATGAAGATCACTACTCATCCGACTTCATGATCGATCGTCAGGTGGTGGAGATCACAAAGCTTGTGTAATACCCCGTGTCGCAGATCACAGAGCGGCGGGCATAAGATGCGAGGCAGTTGGGCTTGTGACCTGCTTCACATGTTCGCGATCTTCGCCCGGGACGCGCGGGGTTCGCGGGACGGATGAGGCAGGTGGGGAGCCCGATCCGAACCGCCACCAGTCAGTGCCGACTGAGAGGAGCGAGGAGCGGTGAACGCCTATGCGCCCATCCTCGTACTGGGAGCCCTCGGGGCAGGCTTTGCGATCTTCTCCGTGGTCATGGCCACGCTGATCGGTCCGAAGCGGTACAACCGCGCCAAGCTCGAAGCCTACGAGTGCGGTATCGAGCCGACCCCCACGCCGGCCGGCGGCGGGCGTTTCCCGATCAAGTACTACCTGACGGCGATGCTCTTCATCGTCTTCGACATCGAGATCGTCTTCCTCTACCCGTGGGCCGTCACCTTCGACGCCCTGGGTGTTTTCGGGCTCGTGGAGATGCTGCTCTTCGTGCTCACCGTCTTCGTCGCCTACGCGTACGTCTGGCGGCGCGGCGGCCTGGAATGGGACTGAGGGGCCTTTAGACATGGGACTCGAAGAAAAGCTGCCGAGCGGATTCCTGCTGACCACCGTCGAGCAGGCCGCGGGCTGGGTGCGCAAGGCGTCCGTCTTCCCCGCCACCTTCGGCCTCGCCTGCTGCGCCATCGAGATGATGACCACCGGCGCCGGCCGCTACGACCTGGCCCGCTTCGGCATGGAGGTCTTCCGCGGCTCACCCCGCCAGGCCGACCTCATGATCGTCGCCGGCCGGGTCAGCCAGAAGATGGCGCCGGTGCTCAGGCAGGTCTACGACCAGATGCCCAACCCGAAGTGGGTGATCTCCATGGGCGTCTGTGCCTCCTCGGGCGGCATGTTCAACAACTACGCGATCGTCCAGGGCGTCGACCACATCGTCCCCGTCGACATCTACCTGCCGGGCTGCCCGCCGCGCCCCGAGATGCTGATGGACGCGATCCTCAAGCTCCACCAGAAGATCCAGACCTCCAAGCTCGGCGTCAACGCGCAGGAAGCGGCCCGGGAGGCGGAGGAGGCGGCGCTCAAGGCCCTGCCCACGATCGAGATGAAGGGGCTGCTGCGGTGAGCGACGCGAACGGCCACAACGGGGTCACCCCGGAGAAGGACCTCGGCACCGACAACCTCCCCGGCCAGCGCGGCCAGGGAGGTGAGGAGATCCGCGTCCAGCGCGGCATGTTCGGCGCCAACAACGGCGGCGACACCTCCGGCTACGGCGGCCTGGTCCGCTCGGTCCGGCTCCCGGGACCGGCGGCCCGCCCCTACGGCGGCTGGTTCGACGAGGTCGCCGACGAACTGGAGGGCGCCCTGGAGGAACAAGGTCTCCTCCCCGAGAACGCCATCGAGAAGACGGTCGTCGACCGCGGCGAGCTCACCTTCCACGTCGAACGCGAGCACCTGCCGCGCGTCGCCCGCACCCTGCGCGACGACCCGGCCCTGCGCTTCGAGCTGTGCACCGGCGTCAGCGGCGTCCACTACCTCCACGACAAGGGCCGCGAGCTGCACGCCGTCTACCACCTGCGCTCGATCACCCACAACCGGCTGATCCGCCTGGAGGTCAGCGCCCCGGACGCCGATCCGCACATCCCGTCCCTGGTCTCCGTCTATCCGACCAACGACTGGCACGAGCGCGAGACCTACGACTTCTTCGGGATCGTCTTCGACGGTCACCCGGCCCTGACGCGGATCATGATGCCGGACGACTGGCAGGGCCATCCGCAGCGCAAGGACTACCCCCTCGGCGGCATCCCCGTCGAATACAAGGGCGCCCAGATCCCGGCTCCGGACCAGCGGAGGTCGTACTCATGAGCACGCAGCACGCAACTCCGCGGGAGACCACCGAGGGCACCGTATATACGGTCACCGGCGGCGACTGGGACGAGATCGTCCAGTCCGCGGCCCGCGCCGACGACGAACGCATCGTCGTCAACATGGGTCCCCAGCATCCGTCCACCCATGGAGTGCTCCGCCTCATCCTGGAGATCGACGGCGAGACGGTCACCGAGGCCCGCTGCGGCATCGGCTACCTCCACACCGGTATCGAGAAGAACCTCGAGTTCCGCACGTGGACGCAGGGCACCACGTTCGTGACGCGCATGGACTACCTGACGTCCTTCTTCAACGAGACCGCCTACTGCCTCGCCGTCGAGAAGCTCCTCGGCATCGAGGACCAGATCAGCGAGCGCGCCGAGATCATCCGGGTGCTCCTCATGGAGCTGAACCGGCTCTCCTCCCACCTGGTGTGCATCGCCACGGGCGGCATGGAACTCGGCGCGACCACGATCATGATCTACGGCTTCCGCGATCGTGAAATGATTCTCGATCTCTACGAGCTCATCACCGGCCTGCGGATGAACCACGCGTACATCCGCCCCGGCGGCCTCGCCCAGGACCTGCCGCCCGGCGCGGTCGACCAGATCCGCGAGTTCGTGAAGAAGATGCGGAAGAACCTCCCGGAGTACGACAAGCTCGCCACCGGGAACCCCATCTTCAAGGCCCGCATGCAGGACATCGGCTACCTCGACCTGGCGGGCTGCATGGCCCTCGGCGCCACCGGCCCGATCCTGCGCGCCGCCGGCCTGCCGCACGACCTGCGCAAGGCACAGCCGTACTGCGGCTACGAGACGTACGACTTCGAGATCCCGACCGCCGACACCTGCGACGCCTACGGCCGCTTCCTGGTCCGCCTGGAGGAGATGCGCCAGTCGCTCGGGATCGTCGAGCAGTGCCTGGACCGGCTCCAGCCCGGACCGGTCATGGTCGCCGACAAGAAGATCGCCTGGCCCGCCCAGCTCGCCCTCGGGCCGGACGGACTCGGCAACTCCCTCGACCACATCAAGAAGATCATGGGCACCTCCATGGAGGCCCTGATCCACCACTTCAAGCTGGTCACCGAGGGCTTCCGGGTCCCGCCCGGGCAGGCCTACGTGGCCGTCGAGTCACCCAAGGGCGAGCTCGGCGTGCACGCCGTGTCCGACGGCGGCACCCGCCCCTACCGGGTCCACTTCCGCGACCCGTCCTTCACCAACCTGCAGGCCATGGCGGCGATGTGCGAGGGCGGCCAGGTCGCCGACGTCATCGTCGCCGTGGCATCCATCGACCCCGTGATGGGAGGCGTCGACCGGTGACCACCTCTTCCTCGGAGCGCGGTGTCAGCCTGGGCATGCCCGAGCTGCCCGCGCCCGCCTACCCGGACGACGTCCGGGCCCGCCTGGAGGCGGACGCGCGCGACATCGTCGCCCGCTACCCCGACTCCCGGTCCGCCCTGCTGCCGTTGCTGCACCTCGTGCAGGCGGAGGAGGGCCATGTCACGCGCACCGGGATGCAGTTCTGCGCGGACGTCCTGGAGCTGACCACGGCCGAGGTCACCGCTGTCGCCACCTTCTACACCATGTACCGGCGCAAGCCCTCCGGCGACTACCAGGTGGGCGTCTGCACCAACACGCTGTGCGCGGTCATGGGCGGCGACGCGATCTTCGAGACCCTCCAGGAGCACCTGGGCGTCGGCAACGGCGAGACCACCGGCGACGGCAAGGTCACCCTGGAGCACATCGAGTGCAACGCGGCCTGCGACTTCGCGCCGGTCGTGATGGTCAACTGGGAGTTCTTCGACAACCAGACCCCGGCCAGCGCCACCCGCCTCGTCGACGACCTGCGCGCGGGCCGGGACGTGGAGCCCACCCGCGGCGCCCGGCTGTGCACCTTCAAGGAGACCGCACGGATCCTGGCCGGCTTCCCCGACGAACGGCCCGGGGCCGTCGAGGAGAGCGGCAGCGCCGGACCCGCCTCACTGGTGGGCCTGCGTCTGGCCAAGGGCGAGACCGCACGCGTGGTCCATCCGCGCGCCCAGGGATCCCAGGAAGCACCGTCCGCAGAGGAGGGGGAGTGATGACGGTGGCACCCGACCTGAAGGACACCAGTCCCGAGAAGCTGCTCGCACCCGTGCTGTCGGCCTTCTGGGACGAGGACCGGTCCTGGACGCTCGACGTCTACCGAAGGCACGAAGGATACGAGGGGCTCCGCAAGGCGCTCGCCATGTCGCCGGACGACCTGATCGCCTATGTCAAGGAGTCCGGACTGCGCGGCCGCGGCGGCGCGGGGTTCCCCACCGGGATGAAGTGGCAGTTCATTCCACAGGGAGACGGCAAACCGCACTATCTGGTTGTCAACGCCGACGAGTCGGAGCCCGGGACCTGCAAGGACATCCCGCTCCTGTTCGCCAACCCGCACAGCCTCATCGAGGGCATCGTGATCGCGTGCTACGCCATCCGGTCGTCGCATGCCTTCATCTATCTGCGTGGTGAAGTCGTCCCCGTCCTGCGGCGGTTGCACGAGGCCGTACGCGAGGCCTACGCGGCCGGCTACCTCGGCGAGAACGTCCTCGGCAGCGGACTCGACCTGCAGCTCACCGTGCACGCCGGCGCCGGCGCGTACATCTGCGGTGAGGAGACCGCACTGCTCGACTCGCTCGAAGGCCGTCGTGGTCAACCGCGGCTCCGTCCCCCCTTCCCGGCTGTCGAAGGGCTCTACGCCTGCCCGACTGTTGTGAACAACGTCGAGTCCATCGCCTCGGTTCCCGCCATCCTGCACAAGGGCAAGGAATGGTTCAGGTCGATGGGGAGCGAGAAGTCGCCCGGCTTCACGCTCTACTCCCTCAGCGGCCACGTCGCGAGCCCCGGCCAGTACGAGGCACCGCTCGGCATCACCCTGCGCCAGCTCCTCGACATGAGCGGCGGGATGCGGCCCGGCCACCGCCTGAAGTTCTGGACCCCGGGCGGCTCCTCGACGCCGATGTTCACCGACGAGCACCTCGACGTCCCTCTCGACTACGAAGGAGTGGGCGCCGCCGGTTCCATGCTCGGCACGAAAGCACTCCAGTGCTTCGACGAGACCACCTGCGTCGTCCGCGCCGTCACCCGGTGGACCGAGTTCTACGCCCACGAGTCCTGCGGCAAGTGCACCCCCTGCCGCGAAGGCACCTACTGGCTCGTGCAGTTGCTGCGCGACATCGAGGACGGCAAGGGCGTGATGTCCGACCTCGACAAGCTCAACGACATCGCCGACAACATCAACGGCAAGTCCTTCTGCGCCCTCGGCGACGGCGCAGCGTCCCCGATCTTCTCCTCGCTGAAGTACTTCCGCGAGGAGTACGAACAGCACATCACGGGCCGGGGCTGCCCCTTCGACCCGGCCAAGTCGACGGCCTGGGCGGACCGCCCGGAGGTGAACGCATGACCGTGACCACGAGTTCCCCCTCCTCGGGGGGAACGGCGGCGGTCCCGCCGGAGGACCTCGTCACGCTGACGATCGACGGCATCGAGATCAGCGTGCCCAAGGGCACCCTGGTCATCCGCGCCGCCGAACAGCTCGGCATCGAGATCCCCCGCTTCTGCGACCACCCCCTGCTGGACCCGGCCGGCGCCTGCCGCCAGTGCATCGTCGAGGTCGAGGGCCAGCGCAAGCCCATGGCCTCCTGCACGATCACCTGTACGGACGGCATGGTGGTGAAGACTCACCTCACGTCGCCCGTCGCCGAGAAGGCCCAGCACGGCGTGATGGAGCTGCTGCTCATCAACCACCCGCTGGACTGCCCGGTCTGCGACAAGGGCGGCGAGTGCCCGCTGCAGAACCAGGCGATGTCGCACGGCAACGCCGAGTCCCGCTTCGACGGCCGCAAACGCACCTACGAGAAGCCCGTCCCGATCTCCACCCAGGTGCTCCTCGACCGTGAACGGTGCGTGCTGTGCGCCCGCTGCACCCGGTTCTCCAACCAGGTCGCCGGCGACCCGATGATCGAACTCCTGGAGCGCGGCGCGCTGCAGCAGGTCGGCACCGGCGAGGGTGACCCGTTCGAGTCGTACTTCTCCGGTAACACCATCCAGATCTGCCCGGTCGGCGCGCTGACCTCGGCGGCGTATCGCTTCCGCTCCCGCCCCTTCGACCTGATCTCCTCGCCGTCGGTGTGCGAGCACTGCTCGGGCGGCTGCGCCACCCGCACCGACCACCGGCGCGGCAAGGTCATGCGGCGGCTCGCCGCCAACGACCCCGAGGTCAACGAGGAGTGGATCTGCGACAAGGGACGCTTCGCGTTCCGGTACACGCAGCAGAAGGACCGCCTGGAGACCCCGCTGGTCCGCAACGCCCAGGGCGTCCTCGAACCCGCCTCCTGGCCGGAGGCCCTCGAAGCCGCCGCCCAGGGACTCGCCGCCGCCCGCTCCCGGGCCGGCGTCCTCACCGGCGGCCGGCTCACCATCGAGGACGCCTACGCGTACAGCAAGTTCGCGCGCGTGGCCCTCGACACCAACGACATCGACTTCCGCGCGCGCGTGCACAGCAGCGAGGAAGCCGACTTCCTGGCCGCGCGAGTGGCGGGACGAGGCCGCGACCTGGACGGTACAGGCGTCACCTACACCTCCGTGGAGAAGGCGCCCGCCGTCCTGCTGGTCGGGTTCGAGTCGGAGGAGGAGGCGCCCGGCGTCTTCCTGCGGCTGCGCAAGGCCTGGCGCAAGCACAAGCAGCAGGTGTTCTCCCTCGCCACGTACGCCACGCGCGGACTGGAGAAAACCGGCGGCACGCTGCTGCCGGCCGCTCCCGGCACCGAGACCGAGTGGCTGGACGCCCTCGCCGGCGGCGTCGGCCTGGAGGAGTCCGGTGCCCGCGCCGCCGAGGCGCTGCGCTCCGACGGCGCGGTGATCGTCGTAGGAGAGCGGCTGGCGTCGGTCGCCGGCGGCCTCACCGCCGCCGTACGGGCCGCCACCGCCACCGGCGCCCAGCTGGTGTGGATCCCGCGCCGGGCCGGTGAGCGCGGCGCGATCGAGGCGGGTGCGCTGCCGTCGCTGCTGCCGGGCGGCCGCCCGGCCACCGACCCACGCGCGCGTGAGGAGGTCGCCGCCGCCTGGGGCGTCTCCGAACTCCCGCTCCGCTACGGCCGCGACACCGGCCAGATCGTCGAGGCCGCCGCCCGCGGCGAACTCTCCGCCCTGCTGGTCGCCGGCGTCGAGGTCGCCGACCTGCCCGACCCGGCACGCGCGCGTACGGCACTCGAAGCCGTCGGCTTCCTGGTCTCCCTGGAACTGCGGCCCAGCGAGGTCACCGAACACGCCGACGTCGTCCTGCCGGTCGCCGCGGTCGCCGAGAAGGCCGGCACCTTCCTCAACTGGGAAGGCCGGGCGCGTCTCTTCGAGGCCGCCCTCAAGCCCGAGCAGATGACCCGGCGGCTCCCGCCCACCGACGCGCGCGTGCTGCAGATGCTCGCCGACGCCATGGACGTCCACCTCGGCCTGCCCGACCTGCGCACCGCGCGGGCGGAACTGGACCGGCTCGGCGCCTGGGACGGCCCGAAGGCCTCCGAACCGCTGGAGACGGCAGCCTCGCTGCCCAGGCCCGCCGCCGGGGAGGCCGTGCTCGCCGGGCACCGGCTCCTCCTCGACCAGGGCGTCCTCCAGGACGGCGACGACGCACTGGCAGGCACCCGGCACGCCGCCCACGCGCGCGTGTCCGCGGCGACCGCCGCCGAGGCGGGCGTCGACAACGGCGGCCTCCTCGCCGTCACCGCAGGCTCCGGCACCGTCGAACTCCCGCTCAAGATCACCGAGATGCCCGACCGCGTGGTCTGGCTCCCGCTGAACTCGGCCGGCGGCGGCGTCGCCTCCGACACCGGGGCGCAGCCCGGCTCCCTCGTCCGCATCGGCCCGGCGGCCACCGCCGGCGAGGCACCCAAGGAGGTGGAGGCATGAACCCGTACCTCGCCGCTGAAGACCTCTCCATGTTCGGCCGCGACCCCTGGTGGCTGGTCGTCATCAAGGCGGTCTTCTGCTTCGCCTTCCTGATGGTGACCGTGCTGATCTCCATCGTCATGGAGCGCAAGGTCGTCGCCTGGATGCAGCTGCGCATCGGCCCCAACCGGCACGGCCCCTGGGGCATGCTCCAGTCGCTCGCCGACGGCATCAAACTGATGCTCAAGGAAGACGTCGTCGTCAAACGCGCCGACAAGGCCGTCTACGTCCTCGCGCCGATCGTCGCGGCCGTCCCGGCGTTCATGGCCATCGCGGTCATCCCGTTCGGACCGGCCGACAACGAGATCTCCATCTTCGGCCACCGCACCACGATGCAGCTCACCGACCTGCCGATCGCGATGCTCTACATCCTCGCGGTCGCCTCCGTCGGCATCTACGGCATCGTCCTCGCCGGCTGGAGCTCCGGCTCCACCTACCCGCTCCTCGGCGGCCTGCGCTCCTGCGCCCAGATGATCTCCTACGAGATCGCCATGGGTGCCGCGTTCGCCTCCGTGTTCCTGTACTCCGGGTCGATGTCGACGTCCACGATCGTCGACCAGCAGCAGGGCCGCTGGTACATCCTGCTGCTGCCGGTCTCGTTCATCCTCTACGTCGTCACCATGATCGGCGAGACCAACCGCGCCCCCTTCGACATGCCCGAGTCCGAGGGCGACCTCGTCGGCGGCTTCAACACCGAGTACTCGTCGATCAAGTTCGCGATGTTCATGCTCGCCGAGTACGTCAACATGGTGACCGTCTCGGCTGTGTCGACCACCCTGTTCCTCGGCGGCTGGCGGGCCCCCTGGCCGATCAGCACCGTCTGGGCGGGCGCCAACCACGGCTGGTGGCCGATGCTCTGGTTCGTCGCCAAGGTCGTTCTGCTGCTGTTCGGCTTCGTCTGGGTACGCGGCACGCTCCCGCGTGTGCGCTACGACCAGCTGATGAAGCTCGGCTGGAAGGTCCTCATCCCGGTCTCCGTCGTCTGGCTGATGCTCGTCGCGACCGTCCGGACCCTGCGCAACCAGAACTACGACTTCGCCGACATCGCCCTCTACGTCGGCGGTGGAGTCCTCACACTGCTGGTCCTGTCCTTCGTCGTCGACATGTTCCGCGACAAGGGCCAGGAGGCCGGGCAACCGGCCGCCGAACCCGTCGCGTTCGACCCGATGGCGGGCGGCTTCCCCGTACCGCCGCTGCCCGGACAGGAACTGCCGCCGGTGCCCCGGCGCACCCCGCGCCGGGAGCGGGAGCTGATTGTCAGTGGCGGATCGGACACTGTCAGTGACGGATCTACGGATGGAAAGGAGGCGTCCGATGGCTGAGGAGCCCAAGGAGACCAAGCCCGGTTTCCAGAACCCCGTGGCCGGCTTCGGCGTGACCTTCAAGGCCATGTTCAAGAAGCGGCTGACCGAGCAGTACCCGGAGCAGGCGAAGACCACGGCCCCGCGGTTCCACGGACGGCACCAGCTCAACCGCCATCCGGACGGCCTGGAGAAGTGCGTCGGCTGCGAGCTGTGCGCCTGGGCCTGCCCCGCCGACGCCATCTACGTGGAAGGCGCCGACAACACCGACGAGGAGCGCTACTCGCCGGGCGAGCGCTACGGCCGCGTCTACCAGATCAACTACGCCCGCTGCATCCTGTGCGGCCTGTGCATCGAGGCGTGCCCCACGCGCGCGCTCACGATGACCAACGAGTTCGAACTGGCCGACAGCAGCCGCGCCAACCTCATCTACACCAAGGAGCAGCTGCTCGCCGGTCTGGAAGAGGGCATGGTCGACACCCCGCACTCGATCTTCCCGGGGACCGACGAACAGGACTACTACCGGGGCCTGGTCACCGAGGCCGCGCCCGGGACCGTACGCCAGGTGGCCGTCTCCAAGGGCGAAAAGCCCGAGGAGCAGGACCAGGGGGTGGGCGCATGAGCGCGCAGCTCGCCGCCTACACCACCTCCACCGGCGAGGCCTTCCAGTTCTGGGTCCTCGGCACCGTCGCGGTGATCGGCGCCCTGTCCACCGTCTTCATGAAGCGGGCCGTGCACAGCGCGCTGTCGCTCGCCGGAACCATGATCGTCCTGGCGGTGTTCTACCTCGCCAACGGCGCCTACTTCCTCGGCATCGTGCAGATCGTCGTCTACACCGGCGCGATCATGATGCTGTTCCTCTTCGTGGTGATGCTGGTTGGCGTGACCGCCGCCGACTCCCTGAAGGAGACCATCAAGGGCCAGCGCTGGCTGGCCCTTCTGTGCGGGGTCGGCTTCGGCGTCCTGCTCCTCGCGGGCATCGCCAACGCCTCCCTGAAGGACTTCGCGGGCACCGGCCAGGCCAACGCCAACGGCAACGTGGAGGGCCTCGCCGCCCTCATCTTCACCAAGTACGTCTTCGCCTTCGAAATCACCGGCGCCCTGCTCATCACCGCCGCCATCGGCGCCATGGTGCTCACCCACCGCGAGCGCACCGAACGCGCCAAGACCCAGCGCGAGCAGTCCGAGCAGCGCGTCCGCGACGGCAAGCACCTGCCGCCGCTGCCCGCCCCCGGCGTCTACGCCCGGCACAACGCCGTGGACATCGCCGGCCTGCTCCCCGACGGCACCCCGTCCGACCTCACCGTCAGCAAGACGCTCCGCGACCGCGGCCAGATCCGTGACGTGTCCGCCGAGGCGCTCGGCGACCTGCGGGCCCTGGAACAGCGCTCCGAGGAACGGCTGGAGCGGACCCCGGTCGAGCCCGCGCCCTTCAAGCGCAGCGAGGAGGCGTCGAAGTGAACCCCGTCTACTACCTCTACCTCGCCGCCCTGTTGTTCACGATCGGCGCCACCGGTGTGCTGATCAGACGGAACGCGATCGTCGTCTTCATGTGCATCGAGCTCATGCTGAACGCCTGCAACCTCGCGTTCGTCGTCTTCTCCCGCATGCACGGCAATCTCGACGGCCAGATCATCGCCTTCTTCACGATGGTCGTCGCCGCCGCGGAGGTCGTGGTCGGGCTCGCGATCATCGTGTCGCTGTTCCGTACCCGCCACTCGGCCTCGGTCGACGACGCCAGCCTGATGAAGCTGTAAGGGGTCGCTGAATCGTGGAGAACCTGATTGCGCTGCTGATCGCGGCGCCCCTGCTCGGAGCGGCCGTCCTGCTCGTCGGCGGCCGCCGCCTGGACGCCGTAGGACACTGGATCGGCACCATCCTG
This sequence comes from Streptomyces sp. NPDC001980, assembly GCF_040296885.1. Taxonomy (NCBI): domain Bacteria; kingdom Bacillati; phylum Actinomycetota; class Actinomycetes; order Kitasatosporales; family Streptomycetaceae; genus Streptomyces; species Streptomyces sp. NPDC001980. Next base: position 203,068 of record NZ_JBEOYD010000009.1, read on the forward strand.
TCGACGACGTCCTTCGTGTTCGGCGTCATCCTCTTCGCCGACCTGCTCGGCAAGAACCCCGAACACCGCACCTTGATGCAGCACCTGTTCACCTGGGTCCCGGTGGCCGGATTCCAGGCGGACGTCACCTTCCGCCTCGACCAGCTGTCGATGACGTTCGTCCTGCTGATCACCGGCGTCGGCTCGCTCATCCACCTGTACTCGGTCGGGTACATGGAGCACGACGAGCGCCGCCGCCGCTTCTTCGGCTACCTCAACCTGTTCCTCGCGGCGATGCTGCTGCTCGTCCTCGCCGACAACTACCTGCTGCTGTACGTCGGCTGGGAGGGCGTCGGCCTCGCCTCGTACCTGCTGATCGGTTTCTGGCAGCACAAGCCCAGCGCGGCGACGGCGGCCAAGAAGGCCTTCATCGTCAACCGGGTCGGCGACATGGGCCTGTCGATCGCGATCATGCTGATGTTCACGACGTTCGGCACCTTCGCCTTCGGCCCGGTCCTCAGCCACGCCACCGACGCCTCCGAGGGCAGGCTCACCGCGATCGGCCTGATGCTGCTGCTCGCCGCCTGCGGCAAGTCCGCCCAGGTGCCGCTGCAGTCCTGGCTCGGCGACGCCATGGAAGGCCCGACCCCGGTCTCCGCCCTCATCCACGCGGCGACCATGGTGACCGCGGGCGTGTACCTGATCGTCCGCTCGGGAGCGATCTTCAACGCGGCCCCCGACGCCCAGCTGGTCGTCACCGTCGTCGGCGCCGTCACCCTCCTCTTCGGTGCGATCGTCGGTTGCGCCAAGGACGACATCAAGAAGGCCCTCGCCGGCTCGACCATGTCGCAGATCGGCTACATGGTCCTCGCCGCCGGCCTCGGCCCGATCGGCTACGTCTTCGCGATCATGCACCTGGTGACGCACGGCTTCTTCAAGGCCGGGCTCTTCCTCGGCGCCGGCTCCGTCATGCACGGCATGAACGACGAGGTCGACATGCGCAAGTACGGCGGCCTGCGCACGTACATGCCGGTCACCTTCATCACCTTCGGCCTCGGCTACCTCGCCATCATCGGCTTCCCCGGCCTGTCCGGCTTCTTCTCCAAGGACAAGATCATCGAGGCGGCGTTCGCCAAGGGCGGCACCGAGGGCTGGATCCTCGGCACCTGCGCCCTGGTCGGCGCGGCCATCACCGCCTTCTACATGACGCGCGTGATGCTGATGACGTTCTTCGGCGAGAAGCGCTGGCAGCCCGACGAGCACGGCCACGAGCCGCACCCGCACGAGTCCCCGAAGGTCATGACGATCCCGATGATCGTCCTGGCGATCGGCTCGGTCTTCGCCGGCGGCTTCTTCAGCATCGGCGACCGCTTCCTGCACTGGCTGGAGCCGATCACCGGCCACAGCGAGGGCGACTCCCCGATCAGCGCGGGCGTCGTCACCGGCGCCACCATGGTCTGCCTGATCATCGGCGTCGGCATCGCCTACCTCCAGTACGGCCGCCGCCCCGTCCCCGCCGTCGCCCCGCGCGGTTCACTGCTCACCCGCGCGGCCCGCCGCGACCTCCTCCAGGACGACTTCAACCACGTCGTCCTGGTCCGCGGCGGCGAACACCTCACCCGCTCCCTTGTATATGTCGACCACACCCTGGTTGACGGCGTCGTCAACGGCACGGCGGCGGGCTTCGGCGGGCTCTCCGGCCGGCTGCGCAAACTGCAGAACGGCTACGCGCGCTCGTACGCGGTCTCGATGTTCGGCGGCGCTGCCCTCCTGGTTGCCGCGACCCTGCTGATGAGGGCGGTCTGATACCGATGTCCTTTCCTCTGCTGACAGCGACGGCGGTCCTCCCGGCCGTCGGCGCGGTCGCCACGGCCGCCGTACCGGCCGCCCGGCGCACCGCCGCCAAATGGCTCGCGCTGCTGGTCTCGCTCGCCACGCTCGTCCTGGCGATCATCGTCATGGTCCGCTTCGACCCCGGCGGCGCCCGCTACCAGCTCACCGAATCCCACGCCTGGATCAGTGACTTCGGCGTCCGCTACGAACTGGGCGTCGACGGCATCGCGGTCGCCCTGCTCGCCCTGACCGCCCTGCTGATGCCGTTCATCATCCTGGCCGGCTGGAACGACGCCGACCCGCTGGAGACCGGCAGCAAGCGGTGGCGGCCCACCCAGGGCTTCTTCGCCCTGATCCTGGCCGTCGAGGCGATGGTGATCATCTCCTTCGAGGCCACCGACGTCTTCCTCTTCTACATCTTCTTCGAAGCCATGCTCATCCCGATGTACTTCCTCATCGGCGGCTTCGGGGACCGCGCCCACGCACAGGGCGAGGAAGCGGCGTCCACGCAACGGTCGTACGCCGCCGTGAAGTTCCTCCTCTACAACCTGGTCGGCGGCCTGATCATGCTGGCCGCGGTGATCGGCCTGTACACGGTCTCCGGGAACTTCTCCCTCACCGAGATCGCGCAGGCCCGCGCCAACGGCACCCTGCACATGGCCACCAGCACCGAGCGCTGGCTGTTCCTCGGCTTCTTCTTCGCCTTCGCCGTGAAGGCGCCGCTGTGGCCGCTGCACACCTGGCTGCCCAACGCCATGCAGGAGTCCACCGCCCCCGTCGCCGTCCTCATCACCGCGGTCGTCGACAAGGTGGGCACGTTCGCGATGCTCCGCTTCTGCCTCCAGCTCTTCCCGGAGGCGTCGAAGTGGGCGACACCCACCATCCTGGTCCTCGCCCTGATCAGCATCATCTACGGCGCACTGCTCGCCGTCGGACAGCGCGACATCAAGCGGCTGGTCGCCTACGCGTCCATCTCCCACTTCGGGTTCATCATCCTGGGCATCTTCGCGATGACCAGCCAGGGCCAGTCCGGCGCCACCCTCTACATGGTCAACCACGGCATCTCCACCGCCGCCCTGATGCTGGTCGCCGGCTTCCTGATCTCCCGCCGCGGCTCCCGGCTCATCGCCGACTACGGCGGCGTGCAGAAGGTCGCCCCGGTCCTCGCCGGCACCTTCCTGATCGGCGGCCTGGCCACCCTGTCCCTGCCCGGCCTCGCGCCCTTCGTCAGCGAATTCCTCGTCCTGGTCGGCACGTTCACGCGCTACCCGGCCATCGGGATCATCGCCACCTTCGGCATCGTCCTCGCCGCGCTCTACACCCTCGTTCTCTACCAGCGGACGATGACGGGCCCGGTGAAACCGGCGGTCTCAGCGATGCCCGACCTGAAGGCACGCGAACTCCTCGTGGTCGCCCCGCTGATCGTCCTGCTGATCTTCCTGGGCGTCTATCCGAAGCCCGTCACGGACATCGTCAACCCGGCGGTCAAACAGACCATGTCGGACGTACACAAGACCGACCCCAAGCCCGCAGTGGAGGCGGCCAAGTGAGCGCAGCAGCCGTCCACAGCCTGTGGACAACCGCAGCCGAGCCGATCTCGAAGATCCCGGCCCCGAAGATCGAATACGGGCAGCTGTCGCCCACCCTGATCGTCGTCGGCGCGGCGATCGTCGGGGTGCTGGTCGAGGCGTTCGTCCCGCGCAAGTCCCGCTACTACGCCCAGGTGTTCGTCTCCGCCGTGGCCCTGTGCGCCGCCTTCGCGGCCGTCGTCGCCCTGGCCGCCGACGGATACGGCACCACCAAGGCGCACATCGCCGCCATGGGCGCCATCGCCGTCGACGGGCCCGCCCTGTTCCTCCAGGGCACGATCCTGCTCGCCGGACTCGTCGGCCTGTTCACCTTCGCCGAACGCCGCCTCGACCCCGAGGCCCACGGCAACCGCGTCGACTCCTTCGCCGCCCAGGCCGCCTCCGTGCCCGGCAGCGACAGCGAACAGGCCGCGGTGAAGGCCGGCTTCACCACCACCGAGGTCTTCCCGCTCCTGCTCTTCGCCGTCGCCGGCATGCTGGTCTTCCCCTCGGCCAACGACCTGCTGACGCTCTTCGTGGCCCTGGAGGTCTTCTCCCTCCCGCTCTACCTGATGTGCGCCCTGGCCCGCCGCAAGCGCCTCATGTCACAGGAAGCCGCCGTCAAGTACTTCCTGCTCGGCGCCTTCGCCTCCGCGTTCACCCTGTTCGGCATCGCCATGCTCTACGGCTACGCCGGCTCGGTGTCGTACGCCACCATCGCCCAGGTCGTCGACGGCACCGTCACCAACGTCGACCCGGCCCTCGCCAACACCATGGGCAACGACGCGCTGCTCCTCATCGGCGCCGCCATGGTCGTCATGGGCCTGCTCTTCAAGGTCGGCGCCGTCCCCTTCCACATGTGGACACCCGACGTCTACCAGGGCGCGCCCACCCCGGTCACCGGCTTCATGGCCGCCGCCACCAAGGTCGCCGCCTTCGGCGCACTGCTGCGCCTCCTGTACGTCGTCCTCCCCGGCATGCGCTGGGACTGGCGGCCGGTCATGTGGGGCGTCGCGATCATCACCATGCTGGGCGGCGCGATCGTCGCGATCACCCAGACCGACATCAAGCGGCTCCTCGCCTACTCGTCGATCGCGCACGCCGGATTCATCCTCGCCGGTGTCATCGCGACCTCGAAGGACGGCGTGTCGTCCGTCCTCTTCTACCTGGCCGCCTACTCCTTCGTGACCATCGGAGCGTTCGCCGTGGTCACCCTGGTGCGCGACGCGGGCGGCGAGGCCACCCACCTGTCCAAGTGGGCAGGCCTCGGCCGCCGCTCACCACTCGTGGCAGCCGTCTTCGCCGTCTTCCTGCTGGCCTTCGCGGGCATCCCGCTGACCTCCGGCTTCGCCGGAAAGTTCGCCGTGTTCAAGGCGGCCGCCGAGGGCGGAGCGGTCCCGCTCGTCGTGATCGGTGTGATCTCGTCCGCGATCGCCGCGTTCTTCTACATCCGTGTGATCGTCCTGATGTTCTTCAGCGAGCCGAGGCCCGAGGGGCCCACGGTCGCCGTGCCGTCACCGCTCACCATGGCGGCCATCGGCCTCGGCGTCGCGGTCACCCTGGTACTCGGTGTCGCACCGCAGTACTTCCTGAACCTGGCGAGCCAGGCCGGAGTATTCGTGCGCTGAAACACCCCGCACAACCCCGGGCCCCGGTTCCCGCACAGGAGCCGGGGCCCACGCGCGCGTGCGACCCAGGACTGCCGACCCAGGGGACTAAGCGCACGTCACCGTCGGGTTCCACGGCGCGAACAGACCGCTCGGATTGTCCTTCCAGATCCACGCGCGCAACGTGTACACCGGCCCCGTGACACCGGGAACCGTCGTCGGCGGCTGGAACTGCTGTCCGAACAACGTCGGCGCGGTGGTCCCGCTGCCCGCCCGCACGATCCACTCCACCGCGACCAGGGCACGGTTGCCGTCGGCGTCGGTCTCGTAGAGGAGACCAGCGGGCTCGGCGGGGTCCAGACTGCCGACGCCGGCGGCCTTGACGTAGTGGTGGCCCGCGCCTCCCTGAGCGGTCCGGTCGCAGGTGTCGGTCCGGGCGTACCCGTCCGTGACCGCGAACGGCTCGTACTGGTAGTCCGCCGTCGCCGTGTACGTCGGGGTCAGATCCGTCCACACGAACGGGTCGGGATCGGGGACGGGAGCCGCGTCGGCGGGAACCGCGGCCAGAGCGAACGGCACGGCCAGCGCCAGAGCGGCGCCGGCGGTGCGGGACCTGAGAGACATCCTGATGCTCCTTGGGGCGGAAGAGGCACGCGAGCGCGGCGCCTCCGTACAACGCGGGCCTCCCCGGTCCCGCCCGTGCAGCATCGCCCCGGCCTCTTCCCGGCCGCCACGCGAAGACCGCCAAAGGGCTGAGGACACCGCCGGACGGGGGAACCCCGCACCTGCACCCCTCTCCCGGGCGGCCAGCCTGTGGATAACTCCGGCGCTGTCGGTCCGGACCCCTATCGTGGTGGCAGTGGTCGAAGGACGACGTACGGGGGACACGACGATGGGCGGGACGGGCGGGACCGACGAGATGCCAGGGACGACCGAGACGCCGGGGGCGCCACAGGCGCACGGCCCGGCGGACAGCGAGGCACTGGCCACGCTGCACCGGGTCTTCGGGTACGACGCCTTCCGAGGCGAGCAGGAAGCGATCATCGAGCATGTGGTGGCGGGCGGCGACGCCGTCGTCCTCATGCCCACCGGCGGCGGAAAATCACTCTGCTATCAGATCCCCGCCCTGGTCAGACCCGGTACGGGCATCGTGGTCTCACCGCTCATCGCCCTCATGCAGGACCAGGTCGACGCCCTGCGCGCCCTCGGTGTCAACGCAGGGTTCATCAACTCCACCCAGGACTTCGACGAGCGGCGCGTCGTCGAAGCCCAGTTCCTCGCGGGCGAGCTCGACCTGCTCTACCTCGCCCCCGAGCGGCTCCGCCTGGACTCCACACTCGACCTGCTCGCCCGCGGCAAGATCGCCGTCTTCGCCGTCGACGAGGCACACTGCGTCTCCCAGTGGGGCCACGACTTCCGCCCCGACTACCTCGCCCTCTCCCTCCTCGGCGAGCGCTGGCCCGACGTCCCGCGCATCGCGCTCACGGCCACCGCCACCCACGCCACCCACCAGGAGATCACCCAGCGGCTGCACATGCCGACGGCCCGGCACTTCGTGGCCAGCTTCGACCGGCCCAACATCCAGTACCGGATCGTCCCCAAGGCCGACCCCAAGAAACAGCTCCTCACCTTCCTCCGTCAGGAACACGAAGGGGACGCGGGCATCGTCTACTGCCTCTCCCGCAAGTCCGTCGAAACCACGGCCGAATTCCTGACCCGCAACGGCATCGACGCCGTGCCCTACCACGCCGGCCTCGACGCGAGCACCCGCGCCGCACACCAGTCCCGCTTCCTGCGCGAGGACGGCCTGGTCGTCGTCGCCACCATCGCCTTCGGCATGGGCATCGACAAACCCGACGTCCGCTTCGTCGCCCACCTCGACCTGCCCAAATCCGTCGAGGGCTACTACCAGGAGACCGGCCGCGCCGGCCGCGACAGCCTGCCCTCCACCGCCTGGATGGCCTACGGCCTCAACGACGTCATACAACAACGCAAACTCATCCAGTCCGGCGAGGGCGACGAGGCCTTCCGCCGCCGCGCCCAGGCCCACCTCGACTCCATGCTCGCCCTGTGCGAGACCGCCCAGTGCCGCCGCGGGCAACTCCTGAACTACTTCGGCCAGGACCCCGATCCCGCGGGCTGCGGCAACTGCGACACCTGCCTCACCCCGCCCGAGACCTGGGACGGCACCATCGCCGCCCAGAAGGTCCTCTCCACCGTCGTACGACTCCAGCGCGAACGCGGGCAGAAGTTCGGCGCCGTCCAGATCGTCGACATCCTGCTCGGCAAGCGCACCGCCAAGGTCATCCAGTTCGACCACGACCAGCTGTCCGTCTTCGGCATCGGCACCGACCTCGAAGAAGGCGAATGGCGGGGCGTCGTCCGGCAGCTGCTCGCCCAGGGGCTGCTCGCGGTCGAAGGCGAGTACGGCACCCTGGTGCTCACCGAGGCCAGCGGGACGGTACTGCGGCGGGAACGCGAGGTCCCGCTGCGCAAGGAGCCGAAGAAGCCGGCGGTCTCGCGAGCGACCGGAAGCTCCGGGTCCTCCGGCAGGGGCAAGGCGAAAGCAGCCGCGGCAGAGCTGCCCGAGGAACTGCTCCCCGCCTTCGAGGCCCTGCGCGCCTGGCGCGCCGAGCAGGCCCGCGAACAGGGCGTACCCGCCTACGTGATCTTCCACGACGCCACCCTGCGGGAGATCGTCAGCCGGTGGCCCGAGTCCGTCGCCGAACTCGCCACCATCGGCGGCGTCGGCGAGAAGAAACTCATGACGTACGGAGAGGGCGTCCTCGGCGCGCTGGCCGCCCTGAAGACACCGGCCGTCGCCCCGGCCCCCGCGGCGACGGGGACCGGGGACGAGGACCACTGGCCCGAGACGGAGCCGGAACCGGAACCGGAGGACTGGATATAGGCCCCACGGCGGCGGTGCGGAATCCGCCCGGTGGGAGCGCCGCCTACAGCCCCCTCGCCGCATACGCCCTGACATCCGCGTCCGGGTCGGCCGTCGCCGTGGCCAGAGCCGCGCGGGCCTCCTCGGCACCGGCATGCCGGGTCAGGGCGAGAACGGCAGCCTTGCGGACGTCGGCGTTCCGGTCGGCGAGGGACTTGGCGAGGGCCGGCACCGCCACGGCACCGTCGGCGCCGCCCAGCGCCCTGGCGGCACCCACACGCACCTGCCAGGCCGGGTCGGCCAGCGCGGCCACGGCGGCCTCGGCCAGGGGCGGCGGACAGCCGACGCCCGCCAGGGCCTCGTAAGCCGCACCCCGGACCAGCACATCGGCATCGCCGACGAGCGTGGTCAGGGCCTCCAGCACGCCGCCCTCCGCAGCGGCGGCGCCCACCGTCCCGAGGGCCTTCGCCACCGTCACCCGCACCTCACGGGACGGGTCGCCGACGGCACCCGCCAGGGCGTCGGCGGCGTCCACCGAGACCAGCGCCCGCACCGCCTCGATCCGCACCACCGGATCGGAGTCGGCCAGGAAACCGGCGAACAGACCGGCGCCACCCAGGCGCAGCGCCCGCAGCACGTCGAGCGCGGCCGCCCGGACCAGGGAATCGGTCACACCGAGCGCGTCGACGAGGGCATCACCCAGCGCCGGTTCGGACGCAAGCGTCTCGACCAGCTCGCGCAGCGAGGCCGCGGCCACCGAACGGACCCCGGCATCGGGATCCGCCAGCGCACCGGCCAACGCCAGCCCGACCCCCGCCGGAGCCGTCTCCGTGAGCACCGACACGGCCGCACGGCGCACCGAGGCATCGAGGTCGGTCAAGTACGGCTCAAGAGCAGCGAGTTCGGGCTCCTCCTCGGCGAGGGCGAGGAGCCCCAGGAGACGGGGTGAGACCGGCTCGGCCCGGTCCGGCTCCACAGGCCGCACGGCGGCGGCCGCCACCGGCCCCGCGGCCACCGGCGGCACGTCCCGGGCACCCGCCGTGGCCACGTCCAGCGGACGCACCTCGCCGATGTGCCGGGACGGACCGCCGACCGGGGTGAACTCCTCGACCGGCACCAGATACGGAGCCACGGGACGAGCCGTGAACTCCATCGCACCAGAGGGGGACTTGTGCAGATCGAGATGATGGAACCAGGAGGCGTCGTCACGCTCGGGGTGATCGAGCCGGTCGTGGTAGAGACCCCAACGGGACTCGGTACGGGCCAGGGAGGCACGCGCGGCCATCTCCGCACAGTCGCGGATGAAACTCACCTCGGCACAGCGCATCAGTTCGTGCGGAGTACGGGCACCCATGGCGGCGATGTCCTCCCGCATCCGCTCGAAGGACTCCAGAGCGAGGGAGAGCCGCGCCCCGGACTTCGGCGGCGCCACGTAGTCGTTCACGAAACGGCGCAGCTTGTACTCGACCTGGGGCTGCGGCGGGCCGTCCGGATGACGCAACGGACGGTAGATCAACTCGTGCGCCTCACGCACCTGGCCTGCCGGCAACTCCCCCTCGTACGCCGCGTACTGGGCGGCGTCCGCACCCGCGAGATCACCGAAGACGAACGCGCCGATCATGTAGTTGTGCGGGACACAGGCCAGGTCACCGGCCGCGTACAGGCGGGGAACGGTCGTACGGGCATGGTCGTCGACCCGGACCCCGGAAGCGGAATGCCCGCCGCACAGACCGATCTCCGAGATGTGCATCTCGACGTCATGGGTCCGGTAGTCGTGCCCCCGCCCGGAATGGAACGTGCCACGGGTGGGCCGCTCGGTGGAGTGCAGGATGGACTCCAGAGCGGAGACCGACTCCTCGGGAAGGTGGCTCAGCTTCAGGTAGACCGGGCCGCGGTCCGAGGCCACCTCGGCGGCGAACTCCGCCATCATCTGCCCCGACCAGTAGTCGGAGTCGACGAACCGCTCACCGTGCCGGTTGACCTGGTAACCCCCGAACGGGTTCGCGACGTACGCGCAGGCAGGCCCGTTGTAGTCCTTGATCAGGGGATTGATCTGGAAGCACTCGATCCCCGTCAGCTCCGCGCCCGCGTGGTAGGCCATGGCGTAACCGTCACCGGCGTTGGTCGGATTCTCGTACGTCCCGTACAGGTACCCGGAGGCGGGCAGCCCCAGCCGCCCGGCCGCACCGGTCGCCAGAACCACCGCACCCGCGCGGACGGTGACAAACGCCCCCGTACGGGTGTTGAACCCCGCCGCGCCCACCGCCCGCCCGTCCACCGTCAGCACCCGAACCGGCATCACCCGGTTCTCGATCCGGATCCGCTCCCGCATCTCACGACGCCGCAACTGCCGGTACAGGACCTTCTTGACATCCTTGCCTTCCGGCATCGGCAGTACGTACGAACCGGAGCGATGCACCTGGCGGACCGCGTACGCGCCATGCTCGTCCTTCTCGAACTTGACCCCGTACGACTCCAGGCGCTGGACCATGGCAAAACCGCGCGTCGCCGTCTGCCGGACCGTGGACTGGTCGACGATCCCGTCGTTGGCACGGGTGATCTCGGCGACGTAGTCGTCGGGCTCGGCACGGCCCGGGACGACCGCGTTGTTGACGCCGTCCATGCCCATGGCGAGCGCCCCGGAGTGACGGACATGAGCCTTCTCCAGGAGCAGCACGTTCGCACCGTGCTCGGCGGCGGTCAGGGCGGCCATGGTGCCGGCGGTGCCGCCGCCGACGACGAGGACGTCACAGGTCAGTTCCTCGGCGTCGCAGACGGCGGGAATCTCCAGAGGGGCGGGAACGGGGGCGTTCGCGGGGGTGGTCACCGGGATGCCTTTCAGATGCCGAGCGAGGAGAGGACGGTACGGCGCAGGGCCACACGGGCCGGGTCGTCGAGGGCGCCGCGCTCACGCGGACGCGGAACGTCACGCACAGAGGCCACCCGGCCGGCCGCGAGCAGGGCCACCCGGTCACCGAGGAACAGCGCCTCGTCCACGTCATGGGTGACGAAGACAACGGTCGCACCCGTACCGCCGAGCACCTCCACCAGCAGGTCCTGCATGCCGGAACGGGTCTGGGCGTCCAGCGCCCCGAACGGCTCGTCCATCAGCACGGCACGCGGCGCACCGGCCAGCGCACGCGCCAACTGCGCCCGCTGGCGCTGCCCACCGGACACCCGGTGCGGCAACTGCCCCGACTGCGCGGCCAGCCCGACCCGGTCCAGCCACGACTCCGCCTGGACACGACGCTCGGAACGCGCGACCCCCTTGATGGCGAGCGGAAGTTCGACATTGCCGCGCAACGTGCGCCAGGGCAGCAGCGCATCCTCCTGGAAGACCAGCGCCCGGTCGGCCGACGGCCCCGTCAACACCGTGCCGTCCTGCGACACCGTCCCGGCCAGTGGGGACAACAGCCCCGCGAACGTCCGCAGCAACGTCGACTTCCCGCACCCCGAAGGCCCGACCACGTGAGGATCTCCCCAGGCCGGACGTCCAGCGCCACATCGTGCAGTACCGGGGCGTCCGGACGGCCGAGCACGGCCGCACCCAGCGTGAGCCGGGCCCCACGTGCGGCCTCCGGCGCCGGAGCGACCGCCGGCGCGGCCACCTCAGACGAAGTGCTCATCGCGCGCCTCCTGGCCGGTGTCGCCGCGGCCCTGCTGCTGGGCATCGGACTGCTTCTGGGACTCGCCGTCGGCACGCACTGCGACCGGAGCGGCGACAACGGCGGGCACCGCAACGCGCGGCCGGCCGCCGGGGACGTACGACGTGCGGGGCAGCCAGCGGGTCAGCCACCGGCCGAGGAGTTCCACGGCCGTCGAGGTGACCCAGCCGAGCACACCGATCGTGACCATCCCGACGAACACATCCGGGTAGTTGACGACCGTGTAGTCCTGCCAGGTGCGGTAACCGACCCCGTACTGACCGGAGATCATCTCCGCGGAGATCACACAGATCCACGACACACCGATACCGACCGACAGCCCACCGAAGATGCCCGGCAGCGCACCCGGCAGCACGACCGAACCCAGGATCCGCCACCTACCGCCCCCCATCGTGCGCACCGCCTCCTCCCACACCGGAGTGAGGGCACGCACCGCGTGCCGGGTGGAGACCATCACCGGGAAGAAGGCGGCGGTGCAGGTGATGAAGACGATGCCCTGCTCATTGGAGGGGAACAGCAGGATCGCCACGGGCACGAGAGCGATCGCCGGGATCGGACGGAGCACCTCAAGGACGGGGCCGAGCAGATCCTCGGCGAGACGCGAGCGGGCCACGAGCACACCCGTCGCCACACCCAGTACGGCCGCCAGCGCGAAACCGGTCAGGATGCGGGTGAGGCTGTCGGTGAGATCCGTCCAGTAGTCGCCGCCGGAGACCCGGTCGGCGAAGGCACGGGCGACGTCCGTGACCGTCGGGAACTGCGAGAAGCGCAGCCACAGGTCGACCTTCAGGCTGGTCAGCAACTGCCACAGCCCCAGGGCGGCGGCCAGCGACGCCACCCGCAGGACATACCGGCTCACGACGCCCGCCGCAGCGCGTCGGTATAACTGACGACCTGCGCGCCGTCGTGCGCGCCGACATACGCCTGCGCCGTCGCCTGCGTCACGAACGGCAGCAACTGCTCACCGTCGGCCACCCACACCGCCTTGTCGGCGAACCAGAGGGTACGGGTCGTGGCGTCGGGGACGTACGCGGCGCGGATGCCGCCGCTGTGCTTGGCGACGTAGGCCAGCAGCTCCTTGGGGGAGGTGAAGCTGGTCGTCTTCTCGCTCCCCTTCGCCCACACCTCGCTCGCGGACGCCGGCGGTGCGGCGGCGAGCCGCTTGGCGTAGTCGGCGCTGCCCAGGGCCTTCTTCACGTACCGGTCGTCGACGAACGAGTCCACATCGACGTCACCGGTCAGCTTTGCGGCCTTCAGCACCGAGACGTCCTGCTTCAGCGCGGAGACCAGCGCGGGCTTGACGGCGGGGTCGAAGGTGGCGATGCCGTGGGCGCCGTTGTAGAGGTAGACGACCTCCGCGGGCAGGCCGGTGGCCTCGGCGACTTTCTCGGCAGCTGTCACGGGATGGGCGTCGAGGTAGTCGGTGGCCTCCGCCTGGGCCTTGAGGAAGGCCTCCAGGACGGCGGGCCGCTGTTGGGCGAAGTCCTCGCGGGCGGTGACGCCGTGGAAGGTGGGAAGGTTCAGCTGCGCGCCGTCGTAGAGCGCCTTCGCCTTGCCCTGGTAGGAGAGCAGGCCCGGCCAGGCCACGAACTGGGACAGTGCGTCCACGCTGCCCGCCGACAGCGCCGAAGCGCCCACCGCAGGCTGCTGGTTGAGCTTGGAGATGCCCTTGTCCGGGTCGATGCCGGCGCGCTGCAGGGCGCGGACGAGGGTGCCGTCGGCAGCGGAGCCGATGCTCGTCGAGACCTTCTTGCCCTTCAGGTCCGTCAGGGACGTGAGCTTGGAGTCGGGTGCGGTGACCACGGTGTTGAGGCCGCCGCGGAGGTTGTAGCCGGTGACGGAGACCAGGCGGGTGGGCTGGCCGAGTTGTTTGCCGCGGGCCGCGTTGAGCAGCAGCGGAAAGTCGCCCATCGAACCGATGTCGATCTTTCCGGCCGTCATCTGCGCGGTGATCGGGGCGCCCGTGGCGTAGTCCTGCCAGTCGACCTTGTAGGTGCGGCCGTCGTGGAGGGCGTTGAGCTGCTGCTCGAAGTAGCCGAGGGAACGCAGCAGGGTGCCCGCCGTGACCGTGTTGATGGTCTTGGACTGGTAGCCGACGGTGACGGTGACTGTGTTGCCGTCTCCGGCCTGGGCGCTGCCGCCGCAGGCGGAGAGCGGCAGTAGAAGGAGGGCTGCGGATGCGGCGGTCGCTGTGCGTTTCATGGGAGTTCTGGGCCTCTCACCGGAGCAGATAGGGCATGTTGACCGTGACGGCTCCGGTGGGACAGCGGGCCGCGCACGGGCCGCAGTACCAGCACTCGTCGACGTGCATGTAGGCCTTGCCGTTGCTCTCGTCGATGGCGAGGGAGTCCAGCGGGCACATGTCCACACAGAGGGTGCAGCCGTCGATGCACTTCGACTCGTCGATGGTCACGGGCACGTCGGCCCGCTGGGGTGCCAAGGGCATGGCTGTCTCCGGGAAACGGGTCAGGCGGGGGTGGTCAGAGGGAGCGGTGCAGGAGGCCGCTCATGGTGATGCGGTCGCCGCGGAAGCGGATGAACTCCAGGTCGACGGGGCGGCCGTCGGCGAGGTGTGTGAGCCGTTCCAGCATCAGGACGGCCGCGCCGCGCGGGGCCTCGAGTACGGCGGCGGAGTGGGCGTCCGCGTTCACCGCCTCCAGGGTGATCTCGGCGTGGCCCAGGGGCTGTCCGGTGATCGACTCCAGAAGCCTGAAGACGTCGTTGTTCTCCAGGTCGGCGCCGAGGAGGGCGGTGCCGATGTCGAGGGGGATGTAGGTGAGGTCGAGTGAGAGGGGGAGCCCGTTCAGGCGGCGCAGGCGTTCGATGTAGAGGACGTCGGCGCCGGGCGGGACGCGGAGGCGTTCGGCGACGGGCGTGGGTGCCGCGGAGGGTCCCACGGTGCGGACCTCGTTGGTGACCTGGCCGTGTTCGTGGAGGGTTTCCGCGAGGCCCATCAGGCGGTCCAGCCCGTGTGGGTACTTGCGGGCCACGACGACGGTGCCCACGCCGGGCAGCCGGTCGACCAACCCCTCCGCCCGAAGCAGGTCCAGGGCCTGGCGGACGGTGTTGCGGGTGGCGCGGTAGTGGTCGGCGACGGTGGACTCGTGCGGGAGGGTGCCGTCCGGGAAGGCGCCGGTGAGGATCTGGTGGCGCAGGAGGTCGGCGAGCTGCCGGGCCTGGTCCGCACGCAGCCGGCGACGCGTCCGGTGAGCGGCGACCGTGGTCGCGGCGCCCTGACCGGAGTGGTCTCGGATGCGGTCGGTGGGTGGCATGGCTGGAACCATACCGATGAGGTAGGGAAGGGGGTGTTGCGGAAATGTTGCGCCACTTGAGGCTCTGACCGGCGCGGCGCTGATCTGGGTCTTTGTGGCGGCGTGGGGAAGATCTGCCACCAGGGCGCCGGCCGGTTCACCCACGCACCTGCGGTGTGCCAACCGACGGCTGCAACCGGCGTCCTGCCCGCGGACGGCTACGCGCGCATGGACGTGCGGGCTTGTTCGACCCACCCCGAAACCGCCTTGGCGCCGCAGCTCTGGGCGACCGCCTGCGCCTCGTCGAGGTACTGGAGTGCCACCGGTCGGTTGCCGGTTTCGGCCGCGAGGTAGGCCAGGGCCACCAGGCCGGCCGCCTCGCCGGGCCTGAAGCCGATCTCCCGGCGCAGCGACACCGACTCGGTCAGCCGCTCACGGGCCAGGTCCAGGCGACCGGCGTCCTTGTCGGCGAAGCCGAGATGGCGTATCGCGTAGGACATCGTCATCCGGTCGTCGACGGACTTCGCCAGCGCATAAGACTGTTCGAAGTACGGTCTGCCGGTGGTGCCGTCGCGCTTCACCACCTGGTGCCAGCAGCCGATCCAGAACAACGCGTCCGCCTCACCCGACGCGTCCTCCAGCCGCCGGTACAACTCTGCCGCGCACTCGAAGAACGCCACTTCCTGGCTGTTCTCTTCGCGGCCGTTGAGGAAGCGCACGTGCAGTACCTTGCCCCGTGCCATGGAAAGCCGCGCCTCGACCGCGTCCAGTACGTCGTCGGACCGGTCCAGCGCGGACGTGTCCCCGCCGAACATGGCCGCTTCGTAAAGCTCTCCCGCCTGCACGACCCAGTCCTGCCCTTGCATCCGCAGCCCCCTGCTCTTCCCCGTCGGACGACGACAGTGCCGAGGCTATCTCCGCGCCCCTGCAAGGAGTCGAACAATTGTGAGGGCGGCTCTCCAGCCCTACCGTCCGCGGGCCGGCGGCGGTTGCTCTAGCCGAGTGCCGTCAGCCCCGGTGCGAACGCGATCAGGAGCGGCAGCAGGGGGACCAGGGCGGCCACCGTCGTCGTCAGGGCCCGCTGGCGGCGCAGCAGCCGTGGTGGCGGTTCCAGCAGGCGGTCGACCCGCTCGCCCAGCAACCGGTGGCTCGACGCGCAGGACAGGACACCGCGGTGCTGGTTCAGTTCGATCAGGGCCAGTGCGGTGGTGAGGTGGCCGCAGCGGCGGGACGCCGTGTCGTCCGCGGCGAGTTCGACGAGCCGGTGGGTCTGGTCGCAGAAGTGGGAGAAGAGCGGCACGCGCGGGAAACCCGTGGCCAGGGCGCTGGACAGGTGGAGCAGCCAGTCGTGATGGGCGCGGGCGTGGCCCCGTTCGTGGGTGAGTACGGCGTCGAGCTGGTGGTCGGTGAGGCGGTGCAGGGCCCCCGTCGTGACGACCAGCTGTGGTGGGTGGCCCGGCATCCACCAGGCGTCCGGGTACTCGTCCTCCAGCACCAGCATCGGTCCGCGTGCCGCGGGCAGTCCCGCCGGCAGTTCGGGTGCCCGCTCGCGCAGGTGCGCGCGGGTCCGGTCGCGGCGGCGCCGGGCCTCGACCAGTTCGCGGGCGAGCATCGCCGTCGTCCACGCGGCCCCGGACGCCAGCAGCACCGTGAGGGCGACCGCCCAGAGGGGCGCGACGGAGAGGTCGTACGCGGCGGTGACCGCCGGTGGCGCCGGCGCGAACACCCGGTCGCGCACGGTGTGGAAGACGGCCGCCGCACCCAGGGTCAGCGCGGCCAGGCAGCACATCAGCACGGTGGCGACCAGGCACTGCCACACCCACAGCGCGACCACCGGTTCCCGCTCCGGCCACAGGGACCGCACCAGGGCACGCGGCGCAGGTACCGCGGCCGTCAGGGCGACGACGGTCAGCAGGAGCAGGCAGACGGTCATGCCGGGGCTCCGTTTCCTGATCGGAGATGTGCGCGGGTGATCGGTGGTGCGGGGTGATACGCCGTTGCGTGACATGGTGCGCGCGCCGGCGCGTCACGTGCTGCGTGCGCCGACGCGTCGCACGGTGCGCGTGCGGGCGCATCGCATGGTGCGTGTCCCGTCAGTATGACGGTGCCGGGTGCCCCGAGTCAGGTGTCGACGACGATCCGGGCGCCCCGTTCCCCGGTCCGCCGGCTCGCGCGTGGTCCTTGCTCCCGTGCCGCCCCCGGCACCTCCTCGCCGGTGGATCCGCCGGCCGCGCCAGCGCCACGAAGTCCCCGGTGACCCCTCGGCGAGCCGGGTCGCCCCGGCGTCCCCTCACCCTGCGACGACCCGCCCGCTGACCTCCCCGAGCCCCAGCCGGCTGCCGCCCGGCCCCGGAGCCCACCCCGACATCGTCACCACGTCGCCGTCCTCCAGGTACGTCCGCTTCCCGTCCGGGAGTTCGAGCGGATCGCGTCCGTTCCAGGTCAGCTCCAGCAGTGACCCGCGTTGCCCGGGTTCCGCGCCGCTCACCGTGCCGGAGCCGTACAGGTCGCCGGTGCGCAGTGAGGCGCCGTTGACGGTCATGTGGGCGAGCTGCTGCGCGGCGGTCCAGTACATGGTGGAGAACGGCGGCTCGGACACCACTTCCCCGTTGATGGCGATCGAGATCCGCAGGTCGTAGCCGGCGGGCTCCTCCGTGGCGTCGTCGAGGTACGGCAGCAGCGGATGCGTCCGCCTCGGCGGAGTGATCCGTGCCTCCTCCAGTGCGTCCAGCGGGGTGATCCACGCCGAGACCGAGGTGGCGAACGACTTGCCGAGGAACGGGCCGAGCGGGACGTACTCCCAGGCCTGGATGTCCCGCGCCGACCAGTCGTTCAGCAGGCAGAGACCGAACACGTGCTCCCTGAAGTCGCCCAGCGCCACCGGCCTGCCCTGCCGCGACGGCGTGCCGACGACGAAGCCGACCTCGGCCTCGATGTCCAGCCGTACCGACGGGCCGAACACCGGTGCCGGGTCCGCGGGCGCCTTCCGCTGTCCCGAGGGCCGTACGACGTCCGTCCCGGACACCACGACCGTGCCCGCGCGGCCGTGGTAACCGATCGGCAGGTGCTTCCAGTTGGGGGTGAGCGGATCGGCGGCGTCGGGGCGGAAGATGCGGCCGGCGTTCCGGGCGTGGTTCTCGGAGGCGTAGAAGTCGACGTAGTCGGCGACCTCGAAGGGGAGATGCAGGGTCACCTCGGGCAGCGGGTGCAGGAGGGGGGCGAGCGTCTCGCGGTGCGCGGGCACGGTCACCCAGGCGGTCAGGGCGCGCCGTACGTCCGACCAGGCGGTGCGGCCGGCGGCCAGCAGCGGGTTGAGGGTCGGTCGGGCGAGCAGGGAGGCGTACGGGGAGCCGAGGGCGAGGGCCGCGGCGCCGGCGTCGAGGACGTGGTCGCCGAGGCGGACGCCGACCCTCCGTTCCGTGCTCTCGGAGGTCGAGAACACGCCATACGGAAGGTTGTTCGGGCCGAAGGGGTCACCCTCGGGGACCTCGAAGGGGGGCAAGGGGGGCATGGGGTGACTGCCTCGCTCTCATCCGTGCCGCGCAGTGGCCGGCCATGTGGCGACGTCGCTATGGCGTTGCGCGGCATTCCATGTGGTCGCGCCACACGTTACGGGTGAGTTGGCTGTCGTGACAGTGTCTAAAGAGTTCGCAATGTCCTAATAGCCCTTGTCGGAGGGGGCAATTCCGGCTTAGCGTCCTTTGGGGGACACGGACGGGGTGGGTCCGGTCCGTAGAGGGGGACACGTGGGGGGACCCGTGGCCAGGAATGCCGTCAGCGTGCCGTTCGAGGCGGACCGTGACGTGCCGGGCCTGATCGTCAAGTTCGGCGACTATCCGCTGCACCACGGCGGGGTCGGCGCGATTCGCAGCTTGGGCCGCCTGGGCGTTCCCATGTACGCGATAACAGAGGACGCGTACACGCCGGCGGCTTCGTCCCGTTATCTCAAACGGGCGTTCGTATGGCCGACAACGGGCGCCGAGGAACCGGACCGTCTCGTCGAGGGACTGCTGCGCATCGGCCGCCGCATCGGCCGTCCGACGGTGCTGATCCCCACCGACGAGGAGGCCGCCGTCCTGATCGCCGAGCACCAGGACGCGCTCGGCGACCGCTTCCTCTTCCCGCGCGTGGACCCGGAACTGCCCCGCCGTCTGGCGAGCAAGCAGGGCCTGCACGAACTGTGCGTGGAGCACGGCATCCCGAGCCCGGCGGCCGTCTTCCCCGACTCGTACGACGAGATCGCCGACTTCGCGGAGAAGGCCCGCTTCCCGATCGTCGCCAAGAACCGAGAGGCGTTCGTCCGGCGCAAGCAGCCCGCCGTCAACGGAACGACACGGATCGCCACCCGGGAGGGACTGCTCACCCTCGCCCGTGACTGGGGCACCCATCCGGGTGTCATCCTCCAGGAGTACCTCCCGAGGGAGGAGGCCGAGGACTGGATCGTGCACGCCTACTTCGATGCCGACTCCGATCCGCGCGCCCTGTTCACAGGAGTCAAGGTCCGCTCCTGGCCGCCGCACGCCGGCATGACCGCGAACGCGTACGTCGTCGACAACCCGGAACTCGCCGACCTCGCCGCGCGTTTCATCAAGCAGATCGGCTTCACCGGCATCATCGATCTCGACCTGCGCTTCGACCGGCGGGACGGGCAGTACAAGCTGCTCGACTTCAATCCGCGCATGGGCGCCCAGTTCCGGCTCTTCGAGAGCGAGTCGGGGGTGGACGTCGTCCGTGCCATGCATCTGGACCTGACCGGGCGCCGCGTTCCGGAGGGGGAACAGCGCGCCGGCCACCGTTACGTGGTGGAGAACATCGACCTGCCCGCGCTCCTCGCCTACCGCCGCAGCGGCTACACGACGCCGCACGCACCGAGGCGGCCGAGCGGGACCGAGCTGGCCTGGCTGGCGGGCGACGACCCGCTGCCGTTCGTCACCATGCTCGCCCGCTTCGTGCGTCCGGGCGCGAAGCACCTCTACCAGCTGTGGCGCACCAACCGCCGCGGCTCCAGTGCCGCCACGAAGTAGGCACCACGTTCCTGGGGGAGGGACTTCGTGATCGAACCGGTAGCAGTCATCGGTGCCGGGCCCTTCGGCCTGTCCACCGCCGCCCACCTGCGGGCGCGCGGTGTGCCCGTCCGGGTCTTCGGCGACCCCATGGTCAGCTGGCGCGACCACATGCCGGCCGGGATGATCCTGAAGTCCACCCCCGCCGCCTCCGACCTGGACTGCCCTCAGCGCGGGCACACCCTCGCCGACTACTGCGACGCCGTGGGCACCCGCCGGCTGGTGACCGACGAGGACATCATCCCGGTGGAGACCTTCATCGGCTACGGCGAGTGGTTCCAGCAGAAACTGGTGCCCGAACTGGAGCGGGCGCGAGTGGTCTCCGTGGACCGGCGCATGGGCGACCCGCACGAGGCGGACCCGCACGAGGCGGACCGGTACAAAGCAGACCGGCGTAAGGCGGACCGGTACAAGGCGCGAGGCTCGGCGGGTTTTGAACTGAAGCTGGACTCGGGGGAGTCGTTCACGGCTCGTGCGGTCGTCGTCGCCACCGGCCTGTCCGGGCTCGCCCGCCTCCCCGCCGAGCTCGCCCGGGCGGGCGCCGACGGACCCGCGGGACCGGTCTCGCACAGCTCCCAGCACCACGACCTGACCCGTTTCTCCGGCAAGGAGCTGATCGTCGTCGGCGCCGGGCAGTCCGCGCTGGAGACGGCGGCCCTCGCCGCCGAGGCCGGCGCCCAGGTGCGGGTGGTCTCGCGAGGGCGTGGCAAGGTCGCCTTCGGCGCCCCGCCCTGGGACCAGCCGAAGCTGCGCCCTGAGTCGCCGTTCGGCCGGGCCTGGTCCCTGTGGGCACTCAGCTACTACCCGCACCCCTACCGCTACCTCCCGGCGCAGACCCGCCACTACCTGGTCCGCCGGGTGCTCGGCCCGCTCGGCGCCTGGTGGCTGCGCGACCGTTTCGAAGGCAAGGTCCAGGTCCGCGAGGTCGCCGCTGTGACCGGCGCCGACACCTCCGGCGGTGCTCCGGTCCTCACCGTCCGCACCCACGACGGCGGCATCGACCGCCTCACCGCCGACCACGTCATAGCCGCCACCGGCTACCGCGTGGACACCGCCGCGATGGACTTCCTGGGCGCCGAGCTGCGCACCCGGGTCGCCGTCACGCGCGGCGCCCCGAGACTCGGCGCCGGATACGTCTCCTCCGTACCCGGCCTGTACTTCACGGGCCTCCCGGCGGCGGCGTCGTACGGCCCGGTGATGCGGTTCGTGTGCGGTACGGCGTTCGCCTCACCGCGCCTCGCCGGCCACCTGGCAGCGGCCCACGCCTGACACCCCGGGGCCCGACCGTCACCCGGCCCCCGAGGGCCACACCTCCTCCTCGGCTGCCCGCAGCCGGGCCAGGAACTCCTCGACCGACCCGGGCGGCCTGGCCGCTCCCCCCCGCAGCCTCGCCCTGGGCCTCCCGGCCCGGGTAGGGGTAGTACATGCCGAAGACCACCACCGGCAGCGGCCGCCCGAGGATCTTCTCGATCTGGCCGCCGTCGTGCGGATCCCGGGCCTGCCGGATGCCCGGGTCGGCGAAGTCCAGCCCCAACCACCGGTGCGCGGCGTCCAGTTCGGCCGCATCGCCGTCCCCGTCGAACCAGAGTCCGAGCCGCCGGCCCTCCTCGACGTACAGCGCATCGCCGGCCGGGCTCTCGGGGCAGGTGCCGAGCATCTCGTAAAACGTAACGCCCGCCACTGACAACGGCCCCATCACGGAGGCGGCGAAAGCCACTTGAGGCCGAAACGCACAGTGAGTCCCAGGGCCGTGCTGTCCGTATTCTCTGATCATGGTCGCACCCTCCCCGTACTCACTGATCGCCACCGACCTGGACGGCACGCTGCTGCGCGGCGACGACACGCTCTCGGAACGGTCGCTCGCCGCGCTCACGCGGGCCGGCCGGGCCGGTGCCCGGCACCTCGTGGTGACCGGCCGTCCGGCTCCGAGAGTGCGCCCACTCCTCGACGACCTCGGCTGCACGGGACTCGCGGTCTGCGGTCAGGGCGCGCAGGTGTACGACGCCGGCGCGGACCGGCTGCTGTGGTCGGTCACCCTGGACCGGGAACTGGCGGAGACCGCACTCGGCAAGATCGAGGCCGAGGTCGGCCAGGTGTACGCGGCGGTCGACCAGGACGGCGTGGACGGGCTCACGCTCATCGAGCCCGGCTATCTGATGCCCCATCCCACGCTGCCCGCGCTGCGCGTCGCCCGGCGCGACGACCTGTGGTGCGCGCCCATCAGCAAGGTGCTGCTGCGCCACCACACCCTGTCCGACGACGAACTGGCGACGACCGCCCGCTCGGTGGTCGGATCGCTGGCGACGGTCACGATGTCGGGGCCGGGGACTGTCGAACTGCAGCCGTGCGGGGTGACCAAGGCGACCGGGCTCGCGCTGGCCGCCGACCGTCTGGGGCTCAGCCCCGGACAGGCCATCGCCTTCGGCGACATGCCCAACGACATCCCGATGTTCGAGTGGGCGGCCTACGGGGTGGCGATGGCCAACGCCCACCCTGAACTCAAGGCGATGGCCGACGAGATCACCGCGTCGAACGAGGACGACGGCATCGCCGTCGTCCTCGAAAGACTCTTCGACTGATCCAGGACGTCTGACCTGGGACGTCTGATCCGGGACGTCGGTCAGTACGCCCCGTGGACGTTGTCGATCGAGCCGTACCGCGCGGCGGCGTAGTTGCAGGCGGCGGTGATGTTCGCGACCGGGTCGTAGATGTCGAACGACGTGCCGTCCACGTGGTAGGCCTTGAACGTCGGGTCGATCACCTGGAGCAGGCCCTTGGACGGGATGCCCTTGGCCGCGTTGGAGTCCCAGAGGTTGATGGCCCGCGGGTTGCCGGAGGACTCCCGCATCAGGTTGCGGTAGATGCCGTTGTAGGTGCCTGGTATGTGCTTCTCCGCCATGATGGCGAGCGACTCCCGGATCCAGCCGTCGAGGTTGTTCGGGTACCCGGCGAGAGTCGTCGAGGCCGTCGTGCTGGAGGAGGTGGCGGCGGAGGCGGACGCGGCCCCGATGAGCGGCAGGGCGAGGACGGCGGCGCCGGTGCCGGCGACGACGAGCGTACGGATGATGCTGTTACGGCGGGGACGGCGGTGCTGAGCGGCAGCAGGCATGGCGAAGTTCCTCTCCGTCGCCTGCGAGGTGAGCTGTCGGGTTCGGGCCCGGGGAGTGCCCGGCCGCACCGTCCGAAGGCGATGCGACTTCACCCCTAGCCGTTCCGGAACGACGTCTGTTCTGTGACGTCGGCCGCCCGGTCCGGCGACTTACCTGGGTCCCCCGCTCCTGCCGTGCGAATGAACTCGTCGATGGGTCAGTACGGGCGGCGGCAGGATTCGGCGTCCGCCCGGCGAGCCGGAACGTATGCGAGAGCACATGTCCGGAACAAGAGGCTGATTCACACAACATGCCGATTGAACTTGATCTGCGTCGTATGGGGCGCTTGATCCTTTGCGGCTGCCAACCTTCAACTGGCCCACAGGGAAAGGAAAGGAAGGGTTGCCTTACAGCCCTTGCGTCACCCGGGCCCACGTGACCTACTTCACGAAATCGCAATAACGGCAAATCAGACATGAGGGATGCGTGGAATCCGCCTTTTTCCTGGTTCGGGGGGGAGTCGCCTCGCGCACATTCGTGCGGATTGCCTCTGTGGGGCGCGTGGAACGGTTCTCGATATGGGCAATTTCTACGAGTAGTCCGAATTGCCGGTTTGTGTGGATGATCGGCTGAGTGCGGGTGGAACCCGGGAGGGGGCGTGCTGACGACTGTCCTGCTCGCTCGATCGGGTGCCTCTCCGGCGCACCCTCCGTCAACTTCGGAAGCCTCGGCTACGCGCGCGTGGCGCCGACCGGGCCCAACGGGGAGGTCGGGGCGGGCGGTTGACGGGGCCGGGTGTCCGGAGTGGTCGGGAGGGCGTCGGGGGTCGTTGCGTGTGTACGTGATTCTCGTCACGTCGGGGGAGGGGGGTGTGGAACCGGTGATCTCCGGTGGGCGTGTCCACCGTGAGGGCGGAACCTCCCCTGTGGTGCGCGTCGTTGTCATGGCGGCCGTCCCGGGCGGGAACCCGAACGTGCCGACGTTCCCGCGAGCCGGCGGGGAGGTGCGCGGGCGCCACGCGCGCGCAGGGATTGATCAGGGACGCCGTTCCGTCGGTCGAGGGGATGACGGTCGGGGGATGACGGTCAAGGAAATGCGGATCGAGGGGGTGGACCGAGGGAACGCGGACCGGGAGGACGCGGACCGGGAGGGCGTCGACCGGGAGGGCGTCGACCGGGAGGATGTCGACCGGGGGCGTAGGCCAACGAAACGCGGAGGGCGTCGTGCGTGGTCTCGTGGAGGAAGGGTGTACGGACGGGTGCGGGGTGTCGCCGTTCGTGCATCGGGTGCACCCGTCGGCTTGGGCGGGCGGCGGACGGGGTACGCCCGGGCAGGTGACGTCGGTCGGGGGAGGCGGGGCCGATTCCGGGCCGCAGTCGTCCGGAGGGCTCACCGCCGGACGGGCGCCCGGGTGCCACCCGGGATCCGAACCCGGCGCGGGGCCCGCTGCGGGACACGGCCTGGGCCTCGGTTCGGGACAACTGTCCGTACTTCCTGTTAAGTCAGTGGATGTCAGATCGTATCGGCTGATCAAAAACATAACGGTCATGATCCGATAGCGCCCGGGGTGTAACCGTGGGCGCTATCGGTGATCGAAACCTGACCGGATACGCTGACTTGAGTGATGGCAGCGACCTATCGACAAACCGTGTAATCGCCAGTAGACACCAGCAGACAGGAGACCCCTCGTGACCGTCGTCGGGCCGTTCGGGCTGAGCGTGCGGGACCAGGCTCTGGAAGCCGATGTCCAGGCCGGATTGACGGCTGTCGAGGAGGGCTTGCTAGAAGCCACCAAGAGCGAGGTCCCGTTCATCACGGAGGCCGCGCAGCACCTCGTACGGGCCGGGGGGAAGCGGTTCCGCCCGCTGCTGGTGATGCTTGCCGCGCAGTTCGGCGATCCGTACGCACCCGGTGTCGTGCCGTCGGCCGTCGTCGTCGAGCTCACCCATCTGGCCACGCTGTACCACGACGACGTCATGGACGAGGCCGCCGTGCGGCGCGGTGTCGACAGTGCCAACACCCGCTGGGGCAATTCGCTCGCCGTCCTCACTGGCGACTTCCTCTTTGCCCGAGCCTCCCAGATCCTCGCCGACCTCGGCCCCGAGGCGGTCCGGGTCCAGGCCCTCGCGTTCGAACGGCTGGTGACCGGTCAGATCCTGGAGACGGCAGGCCCGTCGGACGGCCGTGACCCGGTCGAGCACTACCTCGACGTGCTCAGCGGCAAGACCGGCTCGCTGGTCGCGGTCTCCTGCCGCTTCGGCGCCATGCTGTCGGGTGCCGACGAGACGGTCGTCGACGTCCTCACCCAGTACGGCGAACGGCTCGGTGTCGCCTTCCAGCTCGCCGACGACGTCCTGGACATCGCCTCCGACTCCCACGAGTCGGGGAAGACCCCGGGAACGGACCTCCGCGAGGGCGTGCCGACGCTTCCGGTGCTGCGGCTGCGGGAGCGGGCGGCCCGGCTGGGGCTGGCCGAGGACATCGCCCTGTGCGAGCTGCTGGACTCCGACCTCACGGACGACGCGCGGCACGCGGAGGCGCTGACGGCGCTGCGCGCGCATCCGGCGCTGGAGCAGGCCCGCCGGGATGCGGTCCGGTACGCCGAGGAGGCGCGGGCCGCGCTGAGTCCGCTGCCGGAATGTGACCCCAAGGTGGCGCTGGTGGAGCTGTGCGACGCGGTGGTGCACCGCGCCGGATAGCCCTCCGGAGGGCCTTGCGGGCTCCAGGCTGCCAGAAAACCCCCGCCGTGTGACGCAGGTCACGTGATTGGACTGAGTCCAATCCCGGACGTGCTCCGTATTCCTCCGCAGAAGCCGACGCAGGGGGCGTCGGCTGACACAGGGGGAGAAAACGGAATCATGGTCATCGACGCAACGCGCCGCAAGAGCCTCGTCGCCGCTGCCATCACCGTCACCGTCACCGCTCTCGGCGGTGCCGCCGTCCCGGCATCCGCCGCCACCGGCCACAGCTCCACCGCCTCCGTCGTCCTCGCCGCCAGCCTGCGCGGTGCCAACGAGGTGCCCGTCGCCGGTGGACCCGCCGTCGGGGACAAGGACGGCGCGGCGCTGGAGTTCATCAAGGTCAAGGGGGACAAGGTGACCGTCGCCGTGACCTGGCGCGGCACCGGCAGGCCCACCGACCTGCACATCCACCAGGGTGCCAAGGGCGCCAACGGCGGCGTCAAGATCGACTTCGGGAAACTCCTGAAGACGGCCAAGGGCCACAGTGTCACCGGCAGCGTCAAGGTCACCGACAAGGCCCTGCTCAAGCAGCTCACCACCGACCCCGGAGCCTTCTACGCCAACCTGCACACCGCCGAGTTCCCCGGCGGAGCCCTCCGCGGCCAGCTGCACGCCGTCACCACCGTCTCCGACCTCAGGGGCGGCTTCCAGGCCTCCGTCGTCACCGGCAAGCAGATCTACGAGTGCAAGCCCGCCGACGGCGGCGGCTACGCCTTCGCCCAGCGCGACGTCAGCGCCAAGCTCGGCGGCGGTATCCGCCACTCCTTCGTCGCACCGAACTCCGGTACCCCGCAGTGGGTCGCACCCGACGGCACCGCGGTCACCGGAGCCGTCCTGACCAAGACGGCGAACGGCACCGGCAACATCCCCGAACTGGACCTCAGGACCACCCGGTCCGGCAAGAAGCACGGGCTGCTCGCCCACACCGGCGAGATCCTGCGCCTCAACACCGTCGGCGGCGTCGCCCCGGCCGGCTCCTGCACCCCGGGAGCCGTCGTCGGCGTCCCCTACCGCGCGGACTACGTGTTCGTGCAGCACTGACCGGACAGGGGGCGTGAACTGACCGGACAGGGCACGTGAACTGGCCGGACACGGCACGTCGGCCGGCCGGACACGGCACGTGACAGGAGGCGCCTTCGCCGCACGACCCCTACGGGTCGGGGAAGGCGCCTCCACCCTTGTGTCATACCGCAGGTGTACGCGGAGTTGGCTCCGTGGTCTGACGCTTACCCGCCCCCGATTTGGTGAGATGGAAACCACGGAAATCACCACCACTCACCGATTCGGGTGAGAATGGCGGCT
Organism: Streptomyces sp. NPDC001980; assembly: GCF_040296885.1. Classification (NCBI taxonomy): domain Bacteria; kingdom Bacillati; phylum Actinomycetota; class Actinomycetes; order Kitasatosporales; family Streptomycetaceae; genus Streptomyces; species Streptomyces sp. NPDC001980. The sequence continues at coordinate 230,053 of NZ_JBEOYD010000009.1, forward strand.
CAGGGTGGGACACGTGCGAGGACGGCCGCCGCCGACGACGGAGGTAAGGCACACATGGCACCGTACGAATCCGACGACAGCACGGGGGCCGCGCAGGCCGGCGAGGAGCTGCGCGACGAGTTGCGCGCCGAGCGACGGCGCAAGGCCGCACGATACGTCGTTCCCGTCGCGGTGGTGGGCGTGGCTGCGGCCACCATCGGCCTGGTCCCGGCACTCGCCGACTCCGGCGACCCCGACCTGCCGAAGACCACCGCGCAGGAACTCATCGACAAGATCGCCAAGTCGGACGTGCAGCAGCTGTCCGGCACCGTGAAGATCAGCACCGACCTCGGTCTGCCCGACCTCGGCGGTCTGGAGAGCAGCCTGATGTCCGGGGCCACCCAGGGCAGCGGCGACGGCTCGTCCGCCGACCCGACCAGCAAGCTCACCGAGCTTGCCTCCGGCACGCACACCCTGCGGGTGGCCGCCGACGGCCCCGAGAAGCAGAAGGTGTCGGTGCTGGAGAGCGGCGCCGAGTACAGCCTCATCCACAACGGCACCGACGTGTGGGGCTACGACAGCAAGTCCAACGAGGTCTACCACTCCACCGTCGCCGACTCCGGCAAGGCCGAGCAGCACGAAACCCCGGCCACGCCCAAGGACTTCGCCGACGAGGTCCTCAAGTCGGTCGACGACACCACGTCGGTGACGGTCGACGGCACCGCCCAGGTGGCCGGCCGGGACGCCTACCGGCTCGTCATCAAGCCCAAGCAGTCCGGTACGACGGTCGGCGCCATCAGCATCGCGGTGGACGCCAAGACCGGTACGCCGCTGAAGTTCACGCTCACCCCGTCGAGCGGCGGCGCGGCCGTCGTCGACGCCGGCTACACCCAGGTCAGCTTCGCGAAGCCGGCCGCCTCCATCTTCAACTTCACCCCGCCCAAGGGCGCCAAGGTCACCGAGGGCGACAAGGCCGGCAAGGACAGCAAGACCGGCGGGTTGGACAAGGGCGGCAAGGCCTCCGAGACGCCCGGCCACGGCTCCGCCAAGGGCCTCGACAAGTCCGGTTTCGACGTCCTCGGCAAGGGCTGGAACTCCATAGCCGTCCTCGACACCGGCAGCAAGGGAGGCGTGCCCACCGGCTCCGCCTCCGGCGGCGGCGACCTGAGCGGCTTCCTCGGCTCGCTCGGCGACCCCGTCTCCGGCAAGTTCGGCAAGGGCACCGTCTTCTCCACCCGGCTGATCAACGCCCTGATCACGGACGACGGCAAGGTGTACGTCGGCGCCGTGGACAAGGCTGCGCTGGTGAAGGCGGCCAACGCGGGGTAGCAGAGGGCAGCGCGGGTGCGGTGGGTACCCTCTGCCGCACGACGAATCGAGGGAGCCGATGGACCGACCGTCCGCAGCGGAGCGGGAGCCGGAGGACCCCGGGGACTCCGGGCACCCCAAGGGCCTGGGTGACCTGGGGGACGACGCGCCGGTGGCCGCGGGTGTCATCGACACCCGTGGCCTCACCAAGCGCTACCGCGGCGGACAGCTCGCCGTGGACGGTCTCGACCTGACCGTCCCCGCGGGCAGCGTCTTCGGCTTCCTCGGCCCGAACGGCTCCGGCAAGACCACCACCATCCGCATGCTGATGGGCCTGATCGCACCCACCTCGGGCACGGCCCGCGTCCTCGGCCACCCGATGCCACGCGCCTCCCGCGTCGTACTGCCCCACGTCGGCGCCCTCATCGAGGGCCCGGCGCTGTACGGCTTCCTCTCCGGCCGCGACAACCTGCTGCGGTACGACGCCGCCGACCCCGCCGCCGACCCGCGCACCCGGCGCGCCCGCGTCGAGGCCGCGCTGGACCGGGTGGGCCTCGCGGCCGCCGCGGCGAAGAAGGCGAAGGCCTACTCGCTCGGCATGAAGCAGCGCCTGGGCCTCGCCGCCGCACTGCTCCAGCCCCGCAGGCTGCTGGTCCTGGACGAGCCGACCAACGGCCTCGACCCGCAGGGCATGCGGGAGATCCGCACCCTGGTGCGGGAACTGGCCGGGGACGGCACGACCGTGTTCCTCTCCTCCCACCTCCTCGACGAGATCGAGCAGGTCTGCACCCACGCGGCCGTGATGGCGCAGGGCCGGCTGATCGCCCAGGGCGCGGTGGCCGACCTGGCGGCCGGGGCGCGCGGCCGGCTCGTGGTGACCACCCCGGACCCCGTGGAGGCGGCCCGGGTGCTCAAGGAACAGGGCGTCGCGGATGTCGTCGTCGCCGAGGACCGGGTGACCGGCGAGCCGCCCGAGCGCGACCTCGCCGAGGTGAACGCGGCGCTCGTCACGGCGGGCGTCCGGGTCCGCGGCTTCACCGTGGAACGGGCCTCGCTGGAGGACGCGTTCGTGGCACTGACCGGAGAGGGCTTCGATGTCGCGGGCTGACCTGGCCGTCGTGGACACAGCGGCCGCACGGCCGAACCCGCTGTGGAGCCTCGGCCTCTTGCGCAGCGAACTCGTCACGACGTTCCGCCGCTGGCGCACCCTCGCCCTGCTCGGCGTTCTCGCGGCGGTGCCGATCCTCGTCGGGATCGCCGTCAGGATCGAGACGCGCGGCGACGGGCAGGTCGGCCGGGGTGGCGGCGAAGGCCCGGCGTTCATCACCCAGGTCACCAACAACGGACTGTTCCTGGTGTTCACGGCGCTGGCCGCGACCCTCCCGTTCTTCCTGCCGATGGCCGTCGGGGTGGTGGCCGGAGACGCGATCGCGGGTGAGGCCGACGCCGGCACACTGCGCTATCTGCTGGTCGCGCCGGCGGGCCGCACCCGTCTCCTGCTCTCCAAGTACGCGACGGCGATGGCCTTCTGCCTGGTCGCGACCCTGGTGGTGGCGGCCTCCGCGCTCGCCGTCGGCGCGCTCCTCTTCCCGCTCGGCGACCTGACGACGATCTCAGGCACCCGGATCTCCTTCGCCGACGGCCTCGGCCGCGCCCTGCTGATCGCCCTGGTGGTCGCCGCGTCCCTGGCCGGCGTCGCCGCCCTCGGCCTGTTCGTGTCCACCCTGACCAACAGCGGCATCGCGGCGATGGCGACGACCGTGGGCCTGCTCATCACGGTCCAGATCCTCGACCAGATACCCCAGCTGCACGCACTGCAGCCGTACTTCTTCTCCCACTACTGGCTGTCCTTCGCCGACCTGATGCGCGACCCCGTCTACTGGGACGACCTGGTCAAGAACCTGGAACTCCAGGCCCTGTACACGGCGGTGTTCGGATCGGCGGCCTGGGCGCGGTTCACCACGAGGGACATCACCGCCTAGCGGGGCCCGTACGGTCCCGGTCCGCCCGCGCCCCGCCGGGCGCTCCTTCCTGGTGCGAGGCTGTGACGTCGCGGTGACGCGCGAGTCGTGCCGAGCGGAGACACTGGATCGTACGCACGAGTACGACCTGGGTACGACCGGATGGTGACGCCGGGGGAATGAGGGCCGATGTCCCGACTCAGCCGCGAGGAGAAGCGGGAAGTCCAGCAGGAGGGGCGTCTGGCACCGGTCGACGTCCGGGTGGCGGGCGCGGCCGCGTCCGTGGACGGCGTACCGCTGTTCCCGGGCCCGGGCGAGGAACCCCAGCAGGCGGTCCTCAACCACCTCCAGCGCCTCGCCCGCGCCACCGGCCGCCCGGTCCTCGCCACCGTCCACGACACCCGTATCGGCTACGTCGTCCCCCTTCAGGTGAACCTGGACGGCTCCAGCAGCTTCACCGGCGACCCGGTACGACTGGCCCAACAGGCCGCCGAACCGAAGGAACAGCCCGCACCGAACGAATCCGCACCGAAGGCATCCGCTCCGGTGGAACCGGTACCGAACGAGCCCGCGCAGACCCCGGCGCCGACGTTCCCGCAGCAGGCGTTGCGGGCAGTACCGCAACCGCCCGCCGCCCCGCCGACACCGCCCGCCCCGCCGGCCGTGGTCCCGCCCCTGCCGCCCGCGCCGGGCACCGTGCGGCCGCCCACCGGCGTCTTCGGCCCGCCGCCCGTGATGAGTCCCCCTGCCGCCCCTGCCCCGGCTTCTGAGACGGCCCCCGCCCCCGATGAGCCGGTGGCCGCCCGGGGCCCGGACCCCGACCCCCGCTCCACCCCCACCCCCGCCCGCGGCTTCGACGCGGTCGCCGAGGAGGTGCTCGGCGACGAGCCCGTGACGCTGACGGCGGAAGGGGCCGCGCTGCTCACCGAGCCGGTGGCGCGGATCAACGAGGCCGTCCGGACGGGCCGAATCGAAGCGGCGGCCGAGCTCGCGGAGCGCACCGTCGCCAAGGCCGCCGCGGTCCTCGGCGAGGACCACACCGAGGTCCTGCACCTGGGCGAGCTGACCGCGTACATCTCCTACCTGGCGGGTGACCCGGTGCGGGCCTTCCACCTCTCCCTCGACCTGGCCCGGCAGCGCCGGCAGGCGCGGGACGGCGAGGCGGCGTACGGGAACGTGCGGAGCGCGGCGACCGCCTGGCGCGCGGTGCGCGACCCCGAGCACGGGCTGCGCCTGGGCCGCGAGCTGATCGACCTGTGGGCGCAGCTCACCGTCGAGGACGGCCCGGCGGCCGACGACGCCGAGGAACTGGAGTCGGCCCGCGCCCGGATGGCCCGCCTCACGGAACGCGCCCGCCGCGCGGCCGGGAACGCCTGAGCGTCGTCGTCACTGCACGCAGAACTCGTTGCCCTCCGGGTCGGCCATCACGGTCCACGCCCCGGAGGGCTCGGAGACATGCCGGACCACGGCCGCGCCCAGCGCCTCGAGGCGCGCCACCTCGTCGGCCCGCCTCCCCTCCCCGGCGTGCAGGTCGATGTGGAGCCTGTTCTTGCCGGACTTCGCCTCCGGCACCCGCTGGAACAGCAGCCGCCGCCCCAGCCCCGTCCCGCGCTCCTCGTCGTACGGGTCGTCCGGGTGCCGTACGGCGATCAGGTCACGGAAGGCGGCACGGCCGTGGTACTCCAGGGTGGCCGCGCCGGGCAGCGCGCCCAGCTCCAGCAGCCGTTCCACGAACGCGCTGTTGTCCTCGGCCACGTAGTGCAGCGCGGCGGCCCAGAAGTCGGCCTGCGCGTGCGGGTCGCGGGTGTCGACGACGAGCTTCCAGTGCAGGGGTGCGGGCGTCTGCGTCATGCCGCCCACTTATAGCCGACGGCTCTGACAGTCACACCTGACTTGCCGGAGTCTCCGCGACCGGGGCGGCCGGCCGTGGTACGGGCGTCGCCGCGAGCGCCCGTGCGGCCCGGCGGGCGGTGCGCAGCGCGTCCCAGGTGAGCAGGGCGAGGGCGAGCCAGACCAGGACGAAGCCGGCCCAGCGCTCGGCGGGCATCGCCTCGTGGAAGTAGAGGATGCCGAGCAGGAACTGGAAGACCGGCGCCAGGTACTGCAGCAGGCCGAGTGTGGAGAGCGGCACGCGGATCGCGGCGGCGCCGAAGCAGACCAGCGGGACGGCGGTGACGATGCCGGTGGAGGCCAGCAGGGCCGCGTGCCCGGCGCCGTCGTTGACGAAGCTCGACTCGCCGTGGCCGGCCAGCCACAGCAGATAGCCGAGCGCCGGCAGGAACTGGATCGCGGTCTCAGCCGCGAGTGACTCGATGCCGCCGAGGTTGACCTTCTTCTTGACGAGTCCGTAGGTGGCGAAGGAGAAGGCGAGGACGAGGGAGATCCACGGCGGCTGCCCGTAACCGACGGCCAGCACGACGACGGCGGCGAATCCGACGCCCACCGCCGCCCACTGCACGGGCCGCAGCCGTTCCTTCAGCAGCAGCACGCCCATGGCGATGGTCACCAGGGGGTTGATGAAGTAGCCGAGGGACGCCTCGACCACGTGCCCGGCGTTCACGGCCCAGATGTAGACGCCCCAGTTGACGGTGATCACGGCGGCGGCGACCGTCACCAGGGCCAGCCGGCGCGGCTGCCGCAGCAGCTCGCCGGCCCAGGCCCAGCGCCGTACGAAGACGAGTGCGACGGCGACGAAGACGAGGGACCACACCATCCGGTGGGCCAGGATCTCCATCGACCCGGCGGGCTTCAGCAGCGGCCAGAACAGGGGGACCAGCCCCCACATCCCGTAGGCCGCGAAGCCGTTCACCAGTCCTGTCCGCCGCTCACCCTTCGATATGCCGGCCACCGGCCCTCCTCACACCCAGCTTCAGCACGCCGGGACGAAGGTAGCGCCGAGCACCCCGGTCTGTCATGGCCGTATCGGCATACGGTCATGACGGACCGGGGTCACCGTTTTTTGGGGGGCTTACCGGGGCTTACTTGAGCGCGGCGGTGATCGCCTCGGAGATCGGGGAGGTCGGGCGGCCGGCCAGGCGGGAGAGGTGGCCGGAGTCGACGACGAGCTCGCCCTTGGCGATCGACGCGTCGACGTCGACGAGGATCGCGGCGAACATCTCCGGCACGCCCGCGCCGGTCAGGATGGACTGGAGCGCCTCGCCGGGCACGGAGTTGTAGGCGATCTCCTTGCCGGTCTGCTTCGTGAGCTCGGCCGCGTACTCGGCGAAGCTCCAGGCGACGTCGCCGCCGAGCTCGTACGTCTGGTTCTCGTGGCCCTCGCCCGTCAGTACGGCCACCGCGGCGGCCGCGTAGTCGGCGCGGGAGGCCGAGGAGACCCGGCCCTCGCCGGCGGCCGCGACGACGGCGTCGTGCGCGAGGACCGGGGCGAGGTTCTCGGTGTAGTTCTCGTGGTACCAGCCGTTGCGCAGCAGGGTGTACGGCAGGCCGGAGGCGAGCAGCACCTCCTCGGTGGCCCGGTGGTCGTCCACCAGCGAGGCGTGCAGGCTGCCCGGGGCGCTGGTGTACGCCAGCAGGGCGACGCCCGCCGCCTTGGCGGCGTCGATGACGACCTTGTGCTGCGCCGGGCGGCCCTTGTCGAACTCGTTGCCGGAGATCAGCAGCACCTTGTCGCCGGCGGCGAAGAGACCGTCGAAGGTCTCGGGGGCGTTGTAGTCCGCGACGGCGATCGTCACGCCCGCGGCGGCGAAGTCGGCGGCCTTGGCCTCGTCGCGCACGACGGCGGTGATCTGCTCGGCCGGGACCTTCTCCAGCAGCTGCGTCACGACGTGGCGGCCGAGGTGTCCGGTGGCTCCGGTGACAACGATGCTCATGGTGTGCGATCTCCTTGTGGGGTTCCGATGTCACTAACCCTAGGGGGAGCGCTAACCAGAAGAAAGTACCCACTTTGAAGTAAGGTACTGGCATGCCCGTAAGTGCCTCCGAAGTCCGAGTCGAAGCCGAAACCGAAACCGCACCGCGGGCCGGGACGTACGTCGTCGGCGGGGAGATGTGCCCGTACCGTCTGGTCCTGGAGCACGTCACCAGCCGCTGGGGCGTCCTGGTCCTGATCCAGCTCCTCGACCGCCCGTACCGCTTCAGCGAGCTGCGCCGCGCGATCGGCCGGGTCAGCGAGAAGATGCTCACCCAGACCCTGCAGACCCTGGAACGCGACGGCCTCGTCCACCGCGACGCCAAGCCCGTCATCCCGCCCCGCGTCGACTACTCCCTCACCGACCTCGGCCGCGAGGCCGCCCGGCAGGTACGGGACCTGGCGCTGTGGACCGAGCGGCGGATGGCCGACGTGGAGCGGGCCAGGGAGGCGTACGACGAGGCCAAGCGCGCCTGAGACGCCGAGGGCTCTGAAGGGCCGCCTGAAAGCTCCCTGGGGCCTCTGAGGACGCGGGCGGGGCCCGGACGATGCGTCCGGGCCCCGCTCACACGCTCACACGCTCACACGCACGACTTCACGGGGGTCAGCCCACGACCGTCCAGGTGTCCCCGCCGGCCAGCAGCGCCGCGAGGTCGCCCTTGCCGTGCTGCTCGACCGCGGTGTCCAGCTGCTCGGACATCTGCACGTCGTAGACGGGCCGTTCCACCGAGCGGAAGACGCCGACGGGCGTGTGGTGCAGGGTGTCGGGATCGGCCAGCCGGGACAGCGCGAAGGCCGTGGTGGGGGAGGACGAGTGGGCGTCGTGGACGAGGACCTCGGACTCGTTGTCCGCGGTCACGTCGACCACCTTCAGGTCGCCGGTGAGCCGGTCGCGTACGACACCGCGCCCGCCGTCCGTGCCGAAGCGGATGGGTTTCCCGTGCTCCAGGCGGATCACCGCCTCCTCGGCCGACTGCTTGTCCTTGAGCGTGTCGAAGGCGCCGTCGTTGAAGATGTTGCAGTTCTGGTAGATCTCGATCAGGGCCGTGCCCGGGTGTGCGGCGGCCGCGCGCAGTACCTCGGTGAGGTGCTTGCGGTCGGAGTCGATCGTGCGGGCGACGAAGGACGCCTCCGCGCCGATCGCCAGCGACACCGGGTTGAACGGGGCGTCCAGCGAGCCCATCGGTGTCGACTTGGTGATTTTGCCGACCTCGGAAGTCGGTGAGTACTGCCCCTTCGTCAACCCGTAGATGCGGTTGTTGAAGAGGAGGATCTTCAGGTTGACGTTGCGGCGCAGCGCGTGGATGAGGTGGTTGCCGCCGATGGACAGCGCGTCACCGTCACCGGTCACCACCCACACCGACAGGTCACGCCTGCTGGTCGCCAGCCCGGTCGCGATCGCGGGGGCGCGGCCGTGGATGGAGTGCATGCCGTACGTGTTCATGTAGTACGGGAAACGGGACGAGCAGCCGATGCCCGAGACGAAGACGATGTTCTCCTTCGCCAGCCCCAGCTCCGGCATGAACCCCTGTACGGCGGCCAGGATCGCGTAGTCACCGCAGCCCGGGCACCAGCGCACCTCCTGGTCGGACTTGAAGTCCTTCATGGACTGCTTGGCCTCGGCCTTGGGGACGAGCTGCAGCAGTCCGTCGGTGGCGTCGGTCCTGGCGTCGGTCATGGAGTCAGTCATGGATGGCCTCCTTGAGCGCCGTGGCGAGCTGCTCGGCCTTGAACGGCATGCCGTTGACCTGGTTGTACGAATGCGCGTCCACCAGGTACTTCGCCCGGATGAGGGTGGCGAGCTGACCGAGGTTCATCTCGGGGATCACCACCTTGTCGTAACCCCTCAGCAGGGCTCCGAGATTCCTCGGGAACGGGTTGAGGTGCCGCAGGTGCGCCTGCGCGATCGGCTCGCCGGCCGCGCGCAGCCGCCGTACCGCCGCCGTGATCGGCCCGTACGTCGATCCCCAGCCGAGCACCAGGGTGCGCGCCCCGTCCGGGTCGTCCACCTCGATGTCGGGGACGTCGATGCCGTCGATCTTGGCCTGCCGGGTACGGACCATGAAGTCGTGGTTGGCAGGGTCGTAGGAGATGTTGCCCGTGCCGTCCTGCTTCTCGATGCCGCCGATACGGTGTTCCAGGCCGGGCGTGCCGGGGACCGCCCACGGCCGGGCCAGGGTCTGCGGATCGCGTTTGTACGGCCAGAAGACCTCGGTGCCGTCGTCGAGGGTGTGATTGGGGCCGCTCGCGAACTGCACCCCCAGGTCGGGAAGCTCCTCCAGCTCCGGGATCCGCCAGGGCTCGCTGCCGTTGGCCAGGTAGCCGTCGGAGAGCAGCATCACGGGCGTCCGGTAGGTCAGCGCGATCCGGGCCGCCTCCAGCGCCGCGTCGAAGCAGTCGGCCGGCGTCCGCGGGGCGATGACCGGGACCGGCGCCTCGCCGTTGCGCCCGTACATCGCCTGCAGCAGGTCCGCCTGCTCGGTCTTCGTCGGCAGCCCGGTGGACGGCCCGCCCCGCTGGATGTCGACGACCAGCAGCGGCAGCTCCAGCGAGACCGCGAGCCCGACCGTCTCCGCCTTCAGGGCGACACCGGGGCCCGAGGTCGTCGTCACGGCCAGCGAGCCGCCGAACGCCGCCCCCACGGCCGCACCGATGCCGGCGATCTCGTCCTCCGCCTGGAAGGTCCGCACACCGAAGTTCTTGTGCTTGGACAGCTCGTGCAGGATGTCGGAGGCCGGGGTGATCGGGTACGACCCGAGGAACAGCGGCAGATCCGCCTGCCGCGACGCGGTGACCAGGCCGTAGGCCAGCGCCAGGTTCCCGGAGATGTTCCGGTATGTGCCGACCGGGAACGCGGTCGTCGCCGGGGCGATCTCGTAGGAGACGGCGAAGTCCTCGGTGGTCTCGCCGAAGTTCCAGCCCGCGCGGAAGGCCGCCACGTTGGCTTTCATGACCTCGGGTTTACGGGCGAACTTCTGCTGGAGGAATCTCTCCGTGCCCTCGGTCGGCCGGTGGTACATCCACGACAAGAGGCCGAGCGCGAACATGTTCTTGCTGCGCTCGGCCTCTTTGCGGCTGAGATCGAATTCCTTCAGCGCCTCCACGGTCAGCGTGGTCAGCGGCACCGGATGGAGGCTGTAGCCGTCGAGCGAACCGTCCTCCAGGGGCGAGGTGTCGTAGCCGACCTTCTGCATCGCCCGTTTGGTGAACTCGTCCGTGTTGACGATGATCTCCGCCCCGCGCGGCAGATCCCCGATGTTCGCCTTCAACGCGGCCGGGTTCATCGCGACCAGCACGTTCGGCGCGTCACCCGGGGTGAGGATGTCGTGGTCGGCGAAGTGCAACTGGAACGAGGAAACCCCCGGCAGAGTGCCTGCGGGGGCCCGGATCTCGGCGGGGAAGTTCGGCAGGGTCGACAGATCATTGCCGAAGGATGCTGTCTCCGACGTGAACCGGTCACCGGTGAGCTGCATACCGTCACCCGAGTCCCCCGCGAACCGGATGATCACCCGATCGAGGCGCCGAACGGCCTTCACACCGCCCGGCTTGCGCTGCTCTCCCACGACGGTTCCGTCGGCCTGTTCCGTTGTCCTGCTGACCTGGCTGGTCACTGAACTGGACCTCCTTCGAGGCGGCTGTCCGGGCGTGGCCGTCCCACGGACCATCCCGCAATCAACCCTACGTCGGTTAGGGTCGCCTTCCCGTGCCCGCTCGCATGCTGGACGGAGTTCTGAGACGACCTGTCGCCCTGACTTGTGATGATTTTCCCTCCCCCTGGCCGCCTTCCGGTGCCGACACGGTGCCGTCGGCCCGTCAGGAGTTCAGATACGTCAGAACGGCCAGAACACGCCGGTGGTCACCGTCGCTCGGGGAGAGCCCGAGCTTGAGAAAGATGTTGCTGACGTGCTTTTCGACGGCTCCGTCGCTCACGACCAGCTGCCGGGCGATCGCCGAGTTCGTCCGCCCCTCGGCCATCAGCCCCAGCACCTCCCGCTCCCGCGGGGTGAGGCCCGCAAGGACGTCCTGCTTACGACTCCGGCCCAGCAGCTGGGCGACGACCTCCGGATCGAGCGCCGTACCTCCTTCGGCGACCCGCACCACGGCGTCCACGAACTCCCGCACCTCGGCGACCCGGTCCTTCAGCAGATACCCCACGCCCCGGCTGGAACCGGCCAGCAGTTCGGTGGCGTAGCGCTCCTCCACGTACTGCGACAGCACCAGCACCCCGAGCCCCGGATGTGCCTTCCGCAGCTGTACGGCGGCCCGCACGCCCTCGTCGGTGTGTGTCGGCGGCATCCGCACATCCGCGACGACGACGTCCGGCAGCGCATCCTGCGCGTCCAGCTCGGCGATCGTCTTGACCAGCGCCTGCGCGTCCCCGACGCCCGCGACGACGTCATGCCCCCGGTCGGTCAACAGCCGGGTCAGCCCCTCTCTGAGCAGCACGGAATCCTCGGCGATGACCACCCGCACCCTGTCCTCCACGATCTCCCGGCCCCCCGTACCCCGTCCGGCGTACATGCCTGCCCTGTCGGAAAGTCCAGCATTCCAGCATTCGGATCGGAGTGCGTGCCGGTAACGAAGAGGAGGCGAACCAAATCAGGCCGCGTCGTGGGCAGGACACAGCTGAGGACGGGAGCCGGTCTGCACTTCCTCCAGCCTGTCCGGTGTCTGAAGACGGGAGCCGGTCTGTACCCCCTCCCGCCCGTTTGGTGTCTGAGGCCGAGAGCCGGTCTGCACCCCCACCAGCCCGTCTGGGGGTACCCCCTCTGGGGGAGTTTGAGGACGAGGCCGTTCAGGCCGAAGCGGGGGTCCGGGGGTGGCAACCCCCGAAACGGACGGCCGTAACCGGGCGGTCGAAGGGGGCACACCCCCTGGAGGACGGGACGGGTAAGGGCGGCGGGGGCGGGAAACCTGCCCTCAGCCACGCCAGGGCAGCTCCGCGGTCACCCGCGTAGGCCCGCCCACCGGCGAGTCCACCACCAGGATCCCGTCGACCGCGTCCAGCCGCTCGGCCAGCCCCGCCAGCCCCGACCCCCGCGTCGTGTCCGCACCCCCCACCCCGTCGTCCACGACCTGCAGCATCAACCGGTCCTCACTCCGCCACACATCCACCGCCGCCTCACTCGCCCGCGCGTGCTTGCTGATGTTCTGCAGCAGCTCGGACACCGTGAAGTACGCGATCCCCTCGATCGCCGCCGCCGGCCGCTCCGCCAGGTCGACCTCCACCCGCACCGGCACCGTGCACCGCGAGGCCACCGAGGACAGCGCCGCGTCCAGCCCCCGGTCGGTCAGCACGGCCGGATGGATGCCGCGGGCGAGGTCCCGCAACTCCTGCAGCGCGGTCTTCACCTCACCGTGCGCCTCGTCCACCATCCGTGCCGCGACCTGCGGATCCTCCCGCAGCTTCTCCTTCGCCAGCCCCAGATCCATGGCCAGCGCCACCAGCCGCGCCTGCGCCCCGTCGTGCAGATCCCGCTCGATCCGCCGCAGGTCGGCGGCGGCCGTGTCCACCACGATCCCCCGGTCCGACTCCAGCTCCACCACCCGCGACGCCAGCTTCGACGGCCCCAGCAGCCCGTTCACCATCACCCGGTCCACCAGCGTCAGCGCCCGTACGATCCACGGCGTGGCCAGGGTGAACAGCAGTCCCACCAGCGCGGTCACGGTGATCTCGAACGGGTTGTCGAGGTAGACGCTGTGGTGCGCGTCGCCGTACAGCTGGAGCCCGCCCTGCCCGGCCCACATCGGGAACACCCAGAACCACAGCGGATACGTCAACAGGGCCCAGCCGTACGCCCAGAAGTTGAGGGCGACGACGAAGGAGAACATCGACCAGGGGAACTGCAGGACCGCGTAGAGCAGATGACGCCAGGACGTGCCGCTCTTCAGTACGGCGCCGACCCAGGCGAAGAACCCCGGCTTGCGCATCCGCAGCGGCTCCGGGTCGGCCACCTCAAGCTTCAGCAGCCCACGCGCGCGTGCCCGTTCCAGTGCCCCGAAGCCACGGCACCCGGCGAGGGCCACCGCCAGCAGCGGGATCCCGATGAAGGTCACCAGCAGACCGACACCGAGGGACAGCATCGTCACCGTCCACACGAACAGCGTGACGCCGACCGGCAGGCCCAGCAGGACATAGCCGAACTCGCGCCAGCTGCGCGCCTCGAACGGCGCCCGCAACACCGCCGGCACCCGATGCCGAGGCTCGTCGCACGGCTCGTAACCGTATCCGTGGTCCTGCCCGTACCCGTACTCGTGTCCGTACTCCGTGGCCATCGGCGCCGTCCCCTCCCGTCCTGTCCAGCCCTGCCTCATGGGCTTCACCGGCCTGTCCTGCCGTACCTCCACCCTGCTGCACCGCAGGTCCCCGGACCATGGAGTCCGTCGGCGTCTTGGACGGGGGGTTTTCCCCACCCCCTTCCGCACCTCGCCTGCGCCTCTCCCGGCACCTCGGCTACGACCGGTCGCGCCAGGGCAGCTCCGCGGTGACCGTCGTGGGACCGCCGGCCGGCGAGTCGACGACGAACAGGCCGTCGACCGCTCCCAGCCGGTCCGCGAGCCCGCGCATCCCGGAGCCGCCGTCCAGGCTCGCCCCGCCGCGCCCGTCGTCCCGCACCTGGATCAGCAGCCGGTCGTCGGTCCGCCACACGTCCACCGAGGCGGTACGCGCCCCGCTGTGCTTGCTGATGTTCTGCAGCAGCTCGGAGACGGTGAAGTAGGCGATGCCCTCGATCGCCGGCGCCGGTCTGGACGGCAGGTCGGCGGTCACCTGGACCGGCACCGTGCACCGCGAGGCGACCGACGACAGCGCCGCGTCCAGCCCCCGGTCGGTCAGCACCGCCGGATGGATGCCGCGGGCGAGATCCCTGAGCTCCTGCAGCGCCAGCTTCACCTCACCGTGCGCCTCCTCGACCATCGTGGCGGCCGCGTCGGGATCCTCCAGCAGCTTCTCCTTCGCCAGGCCGAGCCCCATCGCCAGATTGACGAGCCGGGCCTGCGCGCCGTCGTGCAGATCCCGCTCGATGCGCCGCAGGTCGGCGGCGGCCGTGTCGACGACCACCCCGCGGTCCGACTCCAGTTCGGCGATACGGCGCTCCAGCTCGTCGGAGGGCGACAGCAGGCCGCGCACCATCGCCCGGTCCACGTTCGCCAGCCCGCGCGCGACGAACGGCAGCACCGGCCACAGCACGAACAGCGAGACCAGCGTGATGCAGAAGGTGAGGACTCCCCACGGCAGCCGGATGAAGTCGTACAGCAGCGTCCGCCAGCCCACCGGGTCCTTCAACGTCATCCACAGCCGCCGGGAGCCCGCACCGCGCCTGGTCCACGGCAGCGGGGTCGGCTCCTCCACCCGCACCCCGAGCAGCGCACGCGCGCGTGCCCGCTCCAGCTTCCCCAGCTGCCGGGCGCCCAGCAGGGTCGCCGCGAGCAGGGGGATGCCGATCACCGTCAGCGTCAGTACACCGCTCACCCACACCGTCGTGACGACGTAGACGAAGCCGAACAGCGACATCGGCAGATTCAGCAGGAGATGCGCGATCTCCTTCCAGGTGTGACCTTCGAAGGCGAAGCGCACGGGCGGCAGTCGCTCGCGGTCCTCGCCGTCGTCGGCGAAGCTGAAGGATCGGGGTGCTGGTGCGGTCATATGCGCCAGCGTGCCGTGTGCCGTGGCGTGACGCCATGGAGTTCCCGCCCGGGCCGCCCTGGGGAAAACCCCACCGGCCGGCCCCGGTCTCGTGTCCCACCCTGTCCCACCGCGTGACGACCTGCTTACCGTGTCTTTATCAGGGCCTAGACTCCCGTGCGTACAGATCGTCGAATCAAGAGTTGACTGAGGTCACGGCACCGGGCCGGGTCGGGTCGGTCGGGCCTGTGGTCTGTCGAGGGAGTGAGGGACGGGCGATGCTGGAGACGGCGGGTGGTGAGCCGACCGTGGCCGTCGCGGCGGACTACTTCGCGTCCTACTCGGTCGTGGGACTGCTGGCGCTGGTCGGCGTGGTCTTCGTGGCCGTCGCCTTCGGTGCCGGCCGGCTGCTGCGCCCGGTGGTCCCCACGCCCGAGAAACTCCTCACCTACGAGTGCGGAGTCGATCCCGTCGGCGAGGGCTGGGCCCACACCCAGGTCCGCTACTACGTCTACGCCTTCCTCTACGTCATCTTCGCCGTCGACTCGATCTTCCTGTTCCCCTGGGCGACGGTCTTCGCCGCCCCCGGCTACGGCGCCACCACGCTCGTGGAGATGTTCGTCTTCCTCGGCTTCCTCGCCGTCGGCCTGCTGTACGCATACAAGAAGGGCGTCCTGACATGGACGTGACGCCGGAGCCGGTGCTGCTCCCCGAGCCGAAGAGGCTGGGCACGCTCGCCCGCCTCGCCCCCGAGCCGATGAAGGTCGTCCTCAACTGGGGCCGCCGCTACTCGCTCTGGGTCTTCAACTTCGGTCTCGCCTGCTGCGCGATCGAGTTCATCGCCGCGTCGATGGCCCGCCACGACTTCATCCGCCTCGGCGTGATCCCCTTCGCGCCGGGGCCCCGCCAGGCCGACCTGATGGTGGTCTCCGGCACGGTCACGGACAAGATGGCCCCAGCGGTCAAGCGCCTGTACGAGCAGATGCCCGAACCGAAGTACGTCATCTCCTTCGGCGCCTGCTCGAACTGCGGCGGCCCCTACTGGGACTCCTACTCCGTCACCAAGGGCGTCGACCAGATCATCCCCGTCGACGTCTACGTCCCCGGCTGCCCGCCGCGCCCCGAGGCGCTCCTCCAGGGCATCCTCAAGCTCCAGGAGAAGATCGCGGCGGAGTCCCTGGGGGAGCGCTACGGCACCCCCCGCCCGTCCGCCGCGGCCCTCCAGAGCGGTCTGGTCCGGCCCCCGGCCCGCACCGGGGCTGAAGACGAAGGGGACGCGCGATGACGGCCCCGGCCGGCTGGCTGCCGGCCCCCGTCGAGGAACTCTTCGGCACGGACGCCACGGCCGACGAGTCCTACGACGTCCTGACGGTCGACGTCCCTCCCTCCTCCTGGCTCGCCGCCCTGGAGATCGCCCGTACGACTCTCTCCTGCACGTACTTCGACTGGCTGAGCGCGGTCGACGAACCCGGCACCGGCTTCCGCGTCTCCGCCCACGTCGTCGCCCTCGCCCCGGTCCGCCGCCTGCTCCTGCGCACGACCGTCCCGCACACCGCCCCCGAACTCCCGTCCGCCGTCGGCGTCTACGCGGGCGCGCGCTGGCACGAACGCGAGACCCACGAGATGTTCGGCGTCCGCTTCACCGGCCACCCCGGCCTGGACCACCTCCTCCTCCCGGAAACCTTCGAAGGCCACCCCCTCCGCAAGGACTTCGTGCTCGCCGCCCGTGTCGCCAAGGCCTGGCCCGGCGCCAAGGAACCGGGCGAGTCCGACCACGGCGGCCCCAAGCGTCGCCAGATGCTCCCCCCAGGCGTCCCCGACCCGAACGAGTGGGGCCCCCTCAAGGGCCAACTCCCGGCCGCCCCCGCCCGCCCGGCCCGCACCGCAGCGAGCCGCGCAGCCGGCGACCGCCCGGCCCGTGCGACCGGCGAACGCCCGGTACGCCGCTCACGTACGACCGCGGAGGGCTCGGCGAGCCAGGCGGCCGAGACGGCCGGGCCGACTGCGGCGGCCGAGACGACTGCGGTGGGTACGGCGGAGCCCACGGCCACTCCACGCCGGGCACAGAGCGCGAGCGAGGGATCCGCCACGCAGCGGACGGCCTCCGGTGCGGAGAAAGCGCCTGCCGAGGGCAGCGCCGCGGAAGGCACCGGGGTGGAGGCGACCGCTCCTGCCGCGGGGCCGTCGGCTGCTCCCCGCGGGCCGCGCCGGGCGCGTACTGCCTCGGGCGGCTCCGCTTCACAGCGTGCGCAGGAGACGGAGACGCCGGCGGTACCGGCCACTCCGGCCCGCCCCGCAACTCCCCGCAGCTCGGACGCGCCGTGGCACCACGCTCGTCCGGCCTTCGAGGAGCGGGGGACGGGGGAGCCGACAGCACCGGGGCCGGCCGAGTCGAGCCCTGCCGCGCCCGAAGAGCCCGAGGAGCCCGAGTCGGAACCGGCCGAACCTGAGGCACCCGAGGACCCCGGCCCCGAACCATCCGGCTCCGAGGCCCCGGCCTCCGCTGCCCCGCGCCACCCCGAAGCCCCGACCTCCGCCGCCCCGGACGACCCCCCAGGAGGCCCGCAGTGAACGACGCTCTGGACGTCGCCCTGCGACTCCTCGTCGTGTTCGTCGTCTTCCTCACCTTCCCCCTGATCGTCGGTCAGACCGAGCACAAGGTGATGGCCCATATGCAGGGCCGCCTCGGCCCGATGTACGCCGGTGGTTTCCACGGCTGGGCCCAGCTGATCGCCGACGGCGTGAAGTTCGCGCAGAAGGAGGACGTGGTCCCGGCCGGCGCGGACCGCCGTGTCTTCCAGCTGGCCCCCGCGGTGGCCCTCCTCCCGTACCTGCTCGTGCTGCTCGCCATCCCGATCGGCCCCGGCGAGGGCGCGGTCGGCCAGGTCCTGGACGCCGGGGTTTTCTTCGTGCTCGCCGTGATGGGCGTCGGCGTCCTCGGCTCGCTCATGGCCGGCTGGGCCAGTGCCAACAAGTTCTCCCTCCTCGGCGGCCTGCGCACCGCCGCCCAGCTCCTCGCCTACGAACTCCCGATGCTGCTCGCCGCCGCCTCCGTGGCGATGGCGGCCGGTACCGTCTCCCTGCCGGGCATCGTCGGCTCCTTCCACTGGTGGTGGCTGCCCTGGCAGATCACCGGCGGTCTGGTCTTCTTCGTCGCCGGCCTCGCGGAACTTCAGCGGCCCCCGTTCGACATGCCCGTCGCCGACTCGGAGATCATCTTCGGCGCGTACACCGAGTACACCGGCCTGCGCTTCGCCCTGTTCCTGCTCGCCGAGTACGCCGGGATCGTCGTCCTGTGCGGGCTGACCACCGTCCTCTTCCTGGGCGGCTGGCACGGCCCGTGGGGTGCGGACGGTCTCGGCTGGCTGTGGACCCTCCTGAAGGCGGCGCTCCTCGCCTTCGTCGTGATCTGGCTCCGCGTGACCTACCCCCGGCTGCGCGAGGACCAGCTGCAGAAGTTCTCCTGGACCCTCCTCGTCCCCCTTTCTCTCGCCCAGATCGCCCTCACCGGCATCGTCAAGGTGGTGATCTCCTAGTGGCCCCCATCCCTGGCTCAGGCCTGGCCAAGGGCCTGGCCGTCACCCTGCGCACGATGACCCGGAAGTCGGTCACCGAGCAGTACCCGGACGCCCTTCCCGACCTTCCGCCCCGCACCCGCGGTGTGATCGGGCTGTTCGAGGAGAACTGCACGGTCTGCATGCTCTGCGCCCGTGAGTGCCCCGACTGGTGCATCTACATCGACTCCCACAAGGAGACCGTCCCGGCGGCGGCCCCGGGCGGCCGTGAACGCAGCCGCAACGTTCTGGACCGCTTCGCCATCGACTTCTCCCTGTGCATGTACTGCGGTATCTGTATCGAGGTCTGTCCTTTCGACGCCCTGTTCTGGTCCCCGGAGTTCGAGTACGCCGAGACCGACATCCGCGAGCTCACCCACGAGCGCGACAAGCTCCGCGAGTGGATGTGGACGGTCCCGGCCCCGCCCGCCCTCGACCCCGGTGCGGAGGAGCCGAAGGAGATCGCCGCCGCCCGCAAGTCCGCCGAGAAGCTCGCGGCCGCCCAGGCTGCCGAGGTCGAGCAGGCCACCGACCGGGTCGAGCCGGGGGAGGGGGAGGAGTGAGCCCGCTCGCCCAAGCGCCGCACGGCTTCCTGTCTCCGACCGGCGTGGAGATCGCCTTCCTTCTCGTCGGCCTGGTCACCTTGGGCGCCGCCCTCGTCACGGTCACCACCCGCCAGCTGGTGCACGCCGCCCTGTGGCTGGTGGTCGCCCTCGGCGGGCTCGCCGTCGAATACCTCCTGCTGACCGCCGAGTTCATCGCCTGGGTGCAGGTCCTCATCTATGTGGGTTCCGTCGTCGTCCTCCTCCTCTTCGGTCTGATGCTCACCAAGGCCCCGATCGGGCGCTCCCCGGACGCCGACTCCGGAAACCGCTGGGTCGCGCTGGCCGTCGCCGTGGCCGCCGGGGCCGCTCTGGTCTGGGTGGTCGTGGACGCCTTCCGTACCACCTGGATCGACCTGGGCGGTGCCGCCGCCGGTTCGACGAAGGTCACCGGCGCGAGCCTCTTCCAGAACTGGGTCCTGCCCTTCGAGGCCCTCTCCGTCCTCCTCCTGGCGGCCCTGGTCGGCGCGATCGTCCTGTCCCGGAAGGCGAAGGCGGAGTCGGCCCCGCCCCCTGTGAACGGCCGGGTCGTCACGCAGAGTTCCCCCTCCGTCACGGATTCCGGGATTCACCCGATCGAGCAGGAAGGCGATCAGGGGAACGAGCAGCAGAACGATCAGGAATCCGAGCAGGAAGGCGCCCGCTGATGCACCTCGCCTATCCCGCCGTTCTCTCCGCTCTCCTCTTCTGCACCGGCCTGTACGGCGTCCTCGCCCGCCGCAACGCGATCCTGGTACTGATGTCGGTCGAGCTGATGCTCAACGCCGTCAACCTCAACCTCGTCGCCTTCGACGTCTGGCTGAGCAAGGCCGCCCGGGACACCCTGCACTCCGGCCAGGCCCTGACCCTGTTCACCATCGCCATCGCCGCCGCCGAGATCGGCATCGGCCTGGCGATCGTCCTCGCCGTCTACCGCAACCGCGGCACCTCCGACATCGACCGGCTCCGCGACACCGCCGAGGGCCACGAGGACGGCACGCCCCCGGACGGGGCGGCCGACGAGAAGGCTGAGGCCGCCGCGTGACCACGACCACCCTCGCCGTCCTCGTCCCCCTCCTGCCGTTCCTCGGCGCCGCCGCCGGCCTGCTCCTGGGGCGCACCGCCCCCGGTTTCGTCCGCCCGCTCGCGGTCCTGCCGGCGCTCGCCGCGCTGGCCCTCGCCTGCACGGTCGCCGCCGACCAGGGTGGCGGCCGGGCCGTGGACGCCCACACCGAGCTCACCCCGACCGGCTCGGTCCCGATCGAACTCGCCCTGCACATCGACGGCTTCGCCGCCCTCGTCGCCGTCCTGGTCGCCTTTGTCGCCACCTGCGTGCAGATCTACTCGACCGGCTACCTGCGCGACGACCCGCGCTACCCCTCGTACGCCGCCCTCGTCTCCCTGTTCACCTCCGCGATGCTGCTGGTCGTCTACTCCGGCGACCTGATCGTGCTGCTGGTCGGCTGGGAAGTCATGGGCATTTGCTCCTACTTCCTGGTCGGCCACTACTGGGAGACCCCCGAGGCGCGCGCCGCCTCAGTGAAGGCCTTCCTGGTCACCAAGCTCGGCGACGTGCCGTTCCTGATCGGCCTGTTCGCGCTGGCCACCGACGCCGGCTCGTTCCGCATCACCTCGGTCCTCGGCACCGTCGCGAACGGCGGGCTGCACCATCCCACCCTGATCGGCCTGCTGCTCCTGTGCGGCGTGGCCGGCAAGTCCGCGCAGTTCCCGCTGCACACCTGGCTCCCCGACGCCATGGCCGGCCCGACCCCCGTCTCCGCGTTGATCCACGCCGCGACGATGGTCGCCGCCGGTGTCTACTTCGTCGCCCGTCTCCTCCCGGTCTTCGAGGCCAGTGCGGCCGTGATGGTCGTCCTCGCCGTCATGGGCGCCGTCACGATGGTCGGTTCGGCCCTCGCCGCGCTCGCCCAGGACGACATCAAGCGCGTCCTCGCCTACTCGACGATCGGCCAGCTCGGCTACATGACCGGCGCCCTCGCCGTCGGCGACCGCGGGGCCGCCGTCTTCCACCTCCTGTCCCACGGCGCCTTCAAGGCGCTGCTGTTCCTCGCGGCCGGCGTGATCATCCACGCCGCCGGCACCAACTCGCTGGCCGTCATGTCCCGCACCTCCGGCCTGCGCGACCGCGTCCCGGACGCTTACTGGACGATGACCGTGGCCCTGCTCGCGCTCGCCGCGATCCCTCCCTTCAGCGGCTTCTTCTCCAAGGAGTCCGTCCTCGGCGCCGCCGAGCACGTCGCCACCGGCCACACCGAGCACGCCCCCGGCAGCGCCGGCTGGATCGTCCTGGTCGCGGGCCTGGCCACCGCCCTGCTCACCGCCTCCTACGCGACCCGGCTGTGGCTGCTCACCTTCCGGGGCCGGGGAGCCGAGGCAGCGGACCACGGGCGGCAGCCGCTGTCCATGACCGTGGTGCTGTGGGTCCTGGCCGTTCCCTCCCTGGCCTTCGGCGGGTTCGCCTACCGCTCGCTGCCCGGCTGGTTCGACGGCCGCGCCCTCACCCCGACCCTCACCACGTCGGTCCTCGGCACCGGCCTCGCGCTCGTCGGCGGACTCGTCACCTACGGCGCCTGGCAGCGCACCAGAACACTGGCGGCCCGGATCCCGCTGGGTGCCGTCGCCGCCCACCCGGAGGGCGACGCCGGACTGGTCGAGGCCGAGGCCATCGCCGCCCACGAGCCCACCTTCGGCGACGTCGCCTACGCACCCGACCCGGCGGATCCCGGCCGGCTGCTGCTCGGCCCGCTGTACCGGCACGCGGCCGAAGGCTTCCATCTGGACGCCGTCTACGACGCGCTGTTCGTCCGCCCGGTGCTGGCCGCCGCGAGCCTCGTCCAGTTCCTCGACCGCGAGGTCGTCGACACCTACGTCCGTGGGGCGGGCGCTGTGCCCCGCCTGCTCGGCGCCGCCGTACGGCGCGCCCAGACCGGCAATGTCCAGACCTATGTGAGCGCGCTGCTCGCCGGCACCGTCGTCCTGGCGGTCGCCGTCCTCCTCGTCGCCACGGGAGCGTGAGCAGGCGTGATCGATATCAGCGAGTCCGTGATGCAAGTCCTTCTGGCACTGATCGTCGTAGGCCCGCTTCTCGGCGCCGTCGCCGCCCTGCTGCCCGCCCCGCCCGGGCTGAAGGGGAAGTCGCCCGAGCAGGCCGTGCTCCGCCATGGCGTGACCGTGACCGGCGCGATCCTCGTCGCCGCGATCGTCCTCGCGCTCGGCTTCGACCACGACCACCCGTCCAGGATGCAGGCCACGACCGACATCAGCTGGATCCCCGCACTCGACGTGCGCATCCACCTCGGCATCGACGGCATCTCCCTCCCCCTCGTGGTCCTGACCGCGCTGCTGACCTTCCTCTGCGCGCTCTACTCGTACTTCAACCCGCCCGCGGGCCCGTCACCGAAGGCCTTCGTAGCCCTGCTGCTGGTCCTGGAGTCCGGCACCCTCGCAAGCTTCGCCGTCCTCGACCTGCTGCTGTTCTTCCTCGCGTTCGAGACGGTGCTCATCCCGATGTACTTCCTCATCGCCCGCTGGGGCGGCGAGGGACGGACCCGGGCCGCCTGGAAGTTCATCCTCTTCACGCTGCTCGGATCCGTCGTCATGCTGCTCGGCCTGCTCCTGATCGGAATCAAGGCCGGCACCTTCGACATGGTGGCACTCGCCACTGACAACGGCCGGTCACTGACCGCATCCGTGCAGGTCATCGCCGTTCTGGCGGTCGGGATCGGGCTCGCGGTCAAGACCCCGATGTGGCCCCTGCACAGCTGGTTGCCGGACGCCCACACCTCCGCGCCGACGGTCGGCTCGGTACTGCTGGCCGGGGTCCTGCTGAAGATGGGCACGTACGGGTTCGTCCGGATCCTGCTGCCGGTCGCGCCGGACGGCTTCCGCACCTTCGCGCCGTACCTCGCCGCCTTCGCCGTCGTCGGGATCATCTACGGGTCCCTGGCCTGCCTGAACCTGGCCAAGAGAGGCGCGAGGGGCGACCTCAAACGCCTGATCGCCTACTCCTCCGTCGGCCACATGGGATTCGTCCTGCTCGGCATCGCCACCATGACCCCGACCGGCGTCAACGGTGCCCTGTTCGCCAACATCGCCCACGGCCTCATCACCGGCCTGCTGTTCTTCCTGGTCGGCGGCCTGAAGGACCGTACCGGCACCACCGACCTGGACACCTTGGCCGAGGAGACCGGCGCCGCGCTGTACGGCAAGGCACCGCGCCTCGGCGGACTGCTCGCGTTCGCCGCGGTCGCCTCGCTCGGGTTGCCGGGACTCGCCGGGTTCTGGGGCGAGATGCTGGCCCTGTTCGGCGCGTTCGAGCCCGCCGCCGGCCTCAGCCGCCCGGCCTTCCTGACCTTCATGGCGATCGCCGCCTTCGGCACCCTGCTGACGGCCGCGTACATGCTGGCCGTGGTCCGACGCGTCTGTATGGGCGCCGCATCGCAGGAAGTGCCGAAGCTCGCGGACGTCCGCAGCTACGAGTTCGCGGCCTGGACCCCGCTCGTCGCCCTGACCGTCGTCGCCGGACTGTGGCCGAAGGCCCTGCTCGGCCTGACCGACCCGGCCGTGCAGCAGCTCCTCGCAGGAGGCACCCGATGAGCGCCCTGGCCCAGCCACTGGCCGCGAACCTCGTCCAGTCCGTCGACTGGCTCGCCATCGCCCCGCCCACCCTCACCGCGGTCGTCGGCCTGGTCGTCCTGGTCGCCGACCTGTTCGTGCCTGAGGCCAGGAAGCCGCTCCTCGGCTGGATCTCGGTCGCCGGACTCGCCGCGGCCACCCTCCTGCTGCTCCCGCTCCTCGACCACGACCGCAGCACCTTCTGCCTGACCGGCACCACGCGCGCGTGCAGCTACACAGCCGACCGGTTCACCCTGGTCGTGCAGTTCCTCGTCCTCGGCGGCGCCCTGCTCACGGCCCTGCTGTCCGTCACCGCCCTCAAGGACGGCAACCGCCGCTATCCCCAGGGCGAGTTCTGGTTCCTGCTGCTCTCCTCGGCAGCCGGCGCCGCCCTGCTCCCCGCCTCCCGCGACCTCGCCACCCTGATCGTCGCCCTGGAGGTCGCCTCCCTGCCCGCCTTCGCCCTCGTCGGCATCCGGCACGGCGACAAGAGGTCCTCCGAAGCGGCCCTGAAGTTCTTCCTGTCCTCGGTGACCGCGACCGCCGTCAGCCTCATGGGCGTCAGCTTCGTGTACGCCACCACCGGCAGCCTCTACCTCACCCAGATCGCCGACCGGATCCAGCACGTCGACGGACAGCTGCACACGCTCGCACAGACGGGCGTCGTCCTCACCCTCGTGGGATTCGCGTTCAAGACGGCCGCCGTCCCCTTCCATTTCTGGGTGCCCGACACCTACGTCGGCGCCCCGCTCCCGATCGCCGCCTACCTGTCGGTCGTCGGCAAGGCCGTCGGCTTCTCCGGCCTGATCCTGGTCACCGTCGTCGCCTTCCCGTCGTACGCCGACGTCTGGGGCCCCGCGCTCGCCGCCCTGGCCGCGCTCACCATGACCGTCGGCAACGTGGCGGCCCTGCGCCAGCAGGCCACGCGCGCGTACAGCGCGGTACGGCTGCTCGCCTGGTCGTCGGTGGGCCAGGCCGGCTATCTGCTGGTGCCGATCGCCGCCGCCGGATACACCGAGGACGCCCGGAAGGCCGTCGGCTCCACTGTCGCCTACGCCCTCATGTACGCCGCCGTGAACCTCGGCGCCTTCGCGGTGGCCGCAGCCGTCGCCCGTACCGAGCGGCTCAACCGGATCTCCGACTACCGCGGCCTGTACGCGAGGAACCCGCTCACCGCACTGCTCCTCGCGTTCTTCCTGCTGTGCCTCGCCGGACTCCCACCCGGCATCATCGGTCTGTTCGCGAAGGTCACCGTCTTCTCGGCGGCCGTCGACGCCGGCCTCGGCTGGCTCGCCGTCGTCATGGCCGTCAACGTCGTGATCGCCCTCTACTACTACCTCCAGTGGACGGCCCTCCTGTTCCGTGCCCCCGAGGGCGAGCCGGTCAGGCACCGGCTCCCCGCCCCTCTCACGGCCGCGCTCGCCCTCACCGGCACCCTCGGCGTCGTCCTCTCCGGCGCTCCGCAACTGGTACTCCGCTTCGCCACCACCGGCCTGTTCTGACGGCCCCACGCGCGCGTGCGAACCGCCACGCGCGCCCGGGCGCGGCTCTCACCCGGACGGCTCACCCCGCACACAGCGGACACAAGGGAACTAGTGGCCGTCGCCTGGCGTTGACCAGTGCGGGAGGGTCCACTGGACGTGACACCACGACACCGGTGGCATCGCAGATCGGAAGGCAGCACCGCAGGCAAAGGGTTCCCCTGCCGCACGACTTGGAGGGCGTACCGTGCACCGCCGGCACAACGGGCTCAGGACCGCAGTTCTCCTCGGGGGACTGTCGGCACTCATCATCGTCATCGGCAGCTTCTTCGGCCGAACGGGTCTGATCGTCGCGGTCCTCGTCGCCCTCGGCACGAACGCGTACGCGTACTGGAACAGCGACAAGCTGGCGCTACGCGCGATGCGCGCGCGCCCCGTGAGCGAGTTCGAGGCCCCGGCCCTGTACCGGATGGTCCGCGAGCTCTCCACGCAGGCCCGCCAGCCCATGCCCCGCCTGTACATCTCCCCGACGGAGGCACCGAACGCCTTCGCCACGGGCCGTAATCCGCGCAGCGCCGCCGTGTGCTGCACGGAGGGCATCCTGCGCATCCTGGACGAGCGGGAACTGCGCGGCGTCATCGGCCACGAACTCAGCCACGTCTACAACCGCGACATCCTCATCTCGTCGGTCGCCGGCGCCCTCGCCTCGGTGATCATGTTCCTGGTCAACTTCGCCTGGCTGATCCCGGTCGGCCGTTCGGACGACGACGACGGCCCGGGCTTCCTCGGCCTGCTGCTGATCATGATCCTGGGTCCGCTCGCCGCCAGCCTCATCCAGCTCGCCATCAGCCGCTCCCGGGAGTACGAGGCGGACGCTTCCGGCGCCCAGCTCACCGGCGACCCGCTCGCCCTGGCCAGCGCCCTGCGCAAGCTGGACGCCGGCACCAAGCAGCTCCCGCTGCCCCCCGAGCCCCGGATCGAGACCGCGAGCCACATGATGATCGCGAACCCCTTCCGCCCGGGCCAGGGACTGTCCAAGATGTTCTCGACGCACCCGCCCATGGCGGAACGGATCGCCCGGCTAGAGAAGATGGCAGGTCGCCCGCAGTGAAGACCATCCTGAACATCATTTGGCTCGTCCTGAGCGGCTTCTGGCTGTTCCTCGGCTACCTGCTGGCCGGCGTGATCCTCTGCATCACGATCATCGGCATTCCCTTTGGCATAGCTGCCTTTCGTATCGGCGTGTACGCCCTGTGGCCCTTCGGGTACACGACCGTTGAGCGCCGCGACGCGGGTGCCCCCTCCTGCGTCGGCAACGTCCTGTGGCTGGTCCTCGCGGGCTGGTGGCTGGCCCTCGCCCACATCGTCACCGGCATCGCGATGTGTCTGACGATCATCGGCATCCCGTTCGGCATCGCCAACTTCAAGCTGATCCCGGTCTCCCTGCTTCCGCTCGGACGCGAGATCGTCCCCA
This sequence comes from Streptomyces sp. NPDC001980, assembly GCF_040296885.1. NCBI lineage: Bacteria > Bacillati > Actinomycetota > Actinomycetes > Kitasatosporales > Streptomycetaceae > Streptomyces > Streptomyces sp. NPDC001980. Next base: position 256,518 of record NZ_JBEOYD010000009.1, read on the forward strand.
CCGACCAGCCGTTCGCGACCCGCTGACCGCACGTCATCCGACCCGACCCGGCGCCTCCGGCCTCACGAGTTGTCCACAGGCCGGAGTGAGGCCGGAGCATCGGCGGAAGGTTGTCCACAGGCCGGCCCGATTGTCAGTGGCGGCCTGCATCATGAAGCCATGACCGAGATCGAGCAGTTGCTGACACGGGTGACCGTACAGGCCCGCAACTCCCGCCCGTGGGGCTGGCCTTCGCTCCCCGCGCCGGTCGACGCCGCCACGATCGACCGCGCCGGTCACGCCCTGGGCTTCCCGCTGCCGCCCCTCCTCGCCGCGCTCTACGAACGGGTGGGCGACGGCGGTTTCGGCCCGTCGTACGGCCTGCTGCCCCTGCTCGACTCCGCGCCCTCGGGGGAACCGGCCGCCGTCGCCCAGTACCTCACCAACCGCGAGTACGGCCGCAAGAACCCGGACTGGCCCTGGCCCGAGGGCGTCCTGCCGATATCCCACTGGGGCTGTGGCATGTACGCGTGCGTGGACTGCCGGGACCCGCAGGCCACGGTCCTGCTCTACGAGCCCAACGCAGACGACGCCGACGGCGCCTGGCTCGTGGACGCGCCCAGCCTTGCCGACTGGCTGCGCATCTGGCTGGAGGGCACGGGCTGGTACGAGGAGACCGACGAGGGAACGGACCTGGCGCTCTGGGCCGACTTCCGGACCCGCACGGCCCCGGAGCAGGCCTTCTGAGAGACAGGGTCTCCCGAGCGCGGCCGCCGCGGTCCCGCGCCGCAGCTCGCGACCGCTGTCGTTGTCGTCGTGGCGGCCACCGTGTCTACCGGGCCGCCACCCACCGCCGTACGGCGTATGCCGCCGCACCCACCGCCAGTACGGCCGCCCCCGCGACCACGGAGGCCACCGGCAGCGCGAAAGCGAGGATCACACACCCCAGCAGCCCCACCACCGGGACCACCCGGGCCCGCGGTGCGGGATCCAGCGTCCACGCCGAGGCGTTGGCCACCGCGTAGTACGCCAGCACACCGAAGGAGGAGAAACCGATGGCACCCCGGACGTCCGCGGTCGCCGCCACCACGGCGACCACCGCGCCGACGGCCAGCTCCGCGCGGTGCGGGACCTGGAAACGCGGGTGCACGGCGGCCAGCGCCGGAGGCAGATGACCGTCGCGGGCCATGGCCAGCGACGTCCGCGACACACCCAGGATCAGGGCCAGCAGCGAGCCGAGCGCGGCCACCGCGGCCCCCACCCGCACCACGGGCACCAGCCCCGGCACCCCGGCCGCCCGCACCGCATCGGCCAGCGGCGCGGCCGCCCGCCCGAGCTCGTCCGCGCCCAGCACCGAGAGCACGGCCACCGCCACGCACGCGTACACCACCAGCGTGATCCCCAGGGCCAGCGGGATCGCACGCGGAATGGTGCGCGCCGGGTCCCGCACCTCCTCGCCGAGGGTCGCGATCCGCGCGTACCCGGCGAACGCGAAGAACAGCAGGCCGGCCGCCTCGAGCACCCCGCCCACGCCCGCCGACAGCCCGATGTCCAGCCGCCCCGAGTCCGCCGCCCCGGACGTCAGGCACACGACCACCACGCAAGCGAGGACCGCCAGCACCACGGCCACGATCACCCGCGTCAGCCAGGCCGACTTCTGGATGCCGCCGTAGTTCACGGCGGTCAGCGCCACCACGGCGGCGACCGCCACCGCGTGCGCCTGCCCCGGCCAGACGTACGCACCCACGGTGAGCGCCATCGCGGCGCAGGACGCCGTCTTGCCGACGACGAACGCCCAGCCCGCGAGGTACCCCCAGAAGGCGCCGAGTCGCTCCCGCCCGTACACGTAGGTGCCGCCCGACTGCGGGTACCGGGCGGCCAGGCGCGCCGAGGACATGGCGTTGCAGTAGGCGACCAGCGCCGCGACGGCCAGCGCGGGAAGCAGCCCCGAGCCGGCGGCGCGGGCCGCGGGGCCCAGGGCGGAGAACACGCCGGCCCCGACCATCGAGCCCAGGCCGACGATCACGGCGTCGCGCACGCCCAGCGTGCGCCGCAGACCGGAAGGAGGAGAGGAAGCCACGCGGCGCACCCTACTGATCACTGCAACCGTGCGGTATCGCCCAGGCGTCCTCGTCATCGACAAGGCACGAACACACGCGCGACGGACACATGCGGACGGCTCGGACAGCCCGTCCGGCACCACCTGTCCGGCACAGCCGGCCCGGACCGAAATCACAGCGCCGGAACAGTGCGAACACAGCGCGGAAGGGCAGGTTCAGGTCATGGGCATCATCAGCTGGATCATCCTGGGACTGTTGGCCGGCGCCATCGCCAAGGTCCTGCTGCCGGGACGCGACCCGGGCGGCTTCATCGGCACGACCCTCATCGGCATCGTCGGTGCGTTCCTCGGCGGCTGGATATCGTCCCGCTGGCTGGACCACCCGATCACCAAGAACTTCTACGACGGCGCGACCTGGGTGGCGGCGATCGGCGGCTCGCTGGTCCTGCTGATCGCCTACCGCATCCTGTTCGGCAACTCGCGCGACTGACCACCCTCGGCCGGAGCCGACGCACGAGAAGTACGAGAAGGGCGGGCACAACGCGGTGCCCGCCCTTCTCGTACTTCGACGTCGCTGCCTACCGGTAGTTCACGAACTGGAGCGCGAAGTCGAAGTCCTGGCCCTTCAGGAGCGCGATCACGACCTGGAGGTCGTCGCGGCTCTTGGAGCTGACACGCAGTTCGTCGCCCTGGACCTGGGCCTTCACGCCCTTGGGGCCCTCGTCGCGGATGATCTTCGCGACCTTCTTCGCGTTCTCCTGGGAGATGCCCTCCTCGATCGACGCGAAGATCTTGTACTCCTTGCCGGAGAGCTGCGGCTCACCCGCGTCCAGCGCCTTCAGCGAGATGCCACGCTTGATCAGCTTCGACTGGAAGACGTCGAGGATCGCCTTGACCCGCTCCTCGGAGTTCGCCTGCATCAGGATCTTCTCGCCGGACCAGGCGATCGAGGCGTCCACGCCCTTGAAGTCGTAGCGCTGCGAGACCTCCTTGGCGGCCTGGTTGAGGGCGTTGTCGACCTCCTGCCGCTCGACCTTCGAGACGATGTCGAAACTGGAGTCGGCCATGTCCTGTGGCTCCTTGTATCGGGGGGTGTGACGGGATGCGGTGCGGCACGCGCCGGCGGCCGCCGGGCCCGGGGTGGGGACCGGGCCGTATCCGCACCAGCCTAGCCATCCCGTGTCCCGCGAGCGGCGATCAATCGGGTGGCGGAGCACCCCTGTGGATCGGGTATTGTTTACGTCGTTGCCAGGGAGCACCGCCGAAAAGCGGTTCGATCTGGTGACAGAACCCCGGCGGTGTGCCCGAGCGGCCAAAGGGAGCAGACTGTAAATCTGCCGGCTCAGCCTTCCCAGGTTCGAATCCTGGCGCCGCCACACGGGAACGAAGGGCCCGTGACCTGCTATCGAGCAGGTCACGGGCCCTTCGTCATGTACCCGTGCGTACGCCTTGGCGCGGAAGCAGCCGCGCGGACGCGAAGGCGAGGCGTGATGAAGATCATGGAGGCGCTTCGTCGGTGAGGCGGCCGGGCAGCGGTCCGTCACGGGTGCCCCGCCCCGGGGCACACTGAACGCATGTCCTCCCGACGCAGAACCTGCCCGGTGTGCCGCCGTGAAATCGCCGTCGTGGCGGGCCGTTTCGCGCGGCACGACCCGCCCGGGGCACGCGAGGCCGGGGAACTGGTCTCCTGCTCCGGCTCACGGCAGCCGGCCCGGATCGGGGCCGCGCAGCCCTCGTTGGACGGTCACGTCGTGCCGGAGTTCCCCGGCCAGCTGCCGCTGTTCTGAGAACTCAGTTCCCGGCCACCGACTTCACGGCCACCGAGACCGGCGTCGACCCGCCGATCAGCTCCAGAGTCAGGCCGGCCGTCGCCGAGGTGTCCACCAACTCCGCGAGTACGGCGGCCACGTCGTCGCGGGTGACCGCACCCCGGCCCGTATGCGCCTCCAGCCGCACCAGACCGGTGCCCGGCGCGTCCGTCAGCGAACCAGGGCGCAGGACCGTCCAGTCCAGGGCATTCTGCCGGGTCACATACGCGTCGGCCTCGCCCTTGGCCCGCAGGTACACGTCGAAGACACCGTCGCCCCGGTGCGCCGGATCCGCGCCCATCGAGGACACGACCACGAAACGGCGTACGTCCGCGCGCACGGCCGCGTCCGCGAACAACACCGCCGCGCCCTTGTCCACCGTCTCCTTGCGGGCCGTGCCACTGCCCGGGCCCGCGCCCGCCGCGAACACCGCCGCGTCCGCCCCCTGCAGGAGGGCCGCGACCTCCTCGACCGACGCCGACTCCAGGTCCAGCAGCACCGGTTCGGCACCGGCCGCCCGCAGGTCGTCGCCCTGCTCGGCACTCCGGATGATCCCCGCGACCTCGTCCCCGCGCGCGGAGAGCAGCCGCTCCAGCCGCAACGCGATCTGACCATGACCACCAGCGATGACAATGCGCATGTTTCAGACCGTACGCCCGAAGCCCCGCATCCGCTGCACGACTTCATGCGCCCCACGCGCCCGGGTGGTTCCGCCTGGCGCGCCGGTCCGGCGCGAGCGCGCCGTGAGGATCCCCGCTCCGTGCCGCGCGCTCCCGCGCCCCGGCCCGCGCGTCGGCGCCCGCGCTCCCGCGTCCCTCAGGACAACTCCCCGCGCCCCTGCCGCGGGAGGCCCAGTTCCGCTGCCACCGCCGAGTTGCAGTACTCGCGGACCGCGCTGGTGCGTGCCACCACGCGCCCCCGGTGCACCACGATCCGGCTGTAGGCGAGGGAGAGCGCGCCCGCCAGGTGGTCGCCGCGTACCGCGAGGAGTTCGGCGGGGAAGCCGGCCTCGACGCGGACCTCGGGAAGGCCGAGGGCGGCGCGGGAGGCGGCGCTCACGGCGTCGTAGGCGTCCTCGGGGCGCAGGCCGTGCCGGGAGGCCAGGAGATAGGCCGCCTCCAGGGGGTCGCCGCGGCCGACGGGGTTCGACAGGTCGCGCAGGGCGCCGCTGCCGGCGGCGATCCGCACCCCGGCCGCGCGCAGCAGCCGTACCGGAGCCGTGCCGCGGCGGTCCACGGAACCGCAGCCGCCCTGGGGCAGGCACACCACCGTGACGCCGGCCGCGGCGAGCTGGTCCGCGACCCGCGCGGCCACCTCGGCGGGCAGGCGCGCGAGCCCGGCGCACGGTCCGAGGATCACGCCGGGGCGCATGCCGCCGGCCATCGCCGCGAGCCTGGCCAGCCTGGCCGGGTCGGTGGCGTCCGTGTGCAGGTCGACCGGGCAGCCGTGTTCGGAGGCCACCTCCAGGACCGCCTCCGTGTAGCCCGTGGGGTCGGGGTCCAGGTCGGGGCAGCCGCCCACCACGGACGCGCCCATCTTCGCGGCGTCCCGCAGTATGGCGAGTCCGTCGGCGCCGGCGATCCCGGTCAGCACGCGCGGCATCGCGACCGCCGTGAGTTCCGCGAGCCCGCGCAGCGAACGGCGCGCCTGGAGGACGGCGGCAAGGGCGCCCAGCCCTTGGACGTCGCCCACGCGCACGTGCGCGCGTACCGCAGTCGCACCGTGTCCCAACTGCAGCAGGGCCGCCTCGGTGGCGCGGCGCTGGACGTCCTCGGGTTCGTACGAGACGGGGCCGTCGTGTTCGGCGGAGAGCGCGGTGTCGCCGTGGGCGTGCGGTTCGGCCGGGGCGGGGAGGAGGAGGTAGCCGGTCAGGTCCACGCGCGTGCCACCCGTGCGGGCCGGGCCCGGCGCCAGGCTGCCGGCCGTACCCACCGCCTCGATGCGCCCGCAGCCCAGCCGTACGTCCACGGTCCGGCCGTCGGTGAGCCGCGCCCCGCACAGCAGGAGTGCGGCGGGGTCGGGCTGGCCCGAGGAACCCTGCGGGTTGGACGACGACGAGGGCGGCTGCGGCTGGCTGTCGGGCATCGCGCTCCATGAGGGTCGGTCCAGGCATGGGACTCAAGATCACGCAGAGTGAGTCGAGCCTAGGGTGGCGAGCCGCGTGGGGCGGGGAGGAGCGCAATAGTCGTACCGGAGCCGTCGGACCTGCGGGGAACGGTTCGGTACGCGCGCGTGGGGAGTGCCGGAAGGGGCCCGGGAGGCCGTCGTGAGCCGTGCGGAAGGGGCCGGGAAGGGCGGCGGGAAACGGATTTGGGTGAACGGCGGCCGAGCGTGTAATGTCTTCATCGCTCGCCCCAATAGCTCAGTCGGCAGAGCGTCTCCATGGTAAGGAGAAGGTCTACGGTTCGATTCCGTATTGGGGCTCTGGTGTGAGAGGTCCCGTCGCGAGACGGGACTGATCTCATCAAAGCGGTGTAGCTCAGTCGGTAGAGCAAGCGGCTCATAATCGCTGTGTCACCGGTTCAAGTCCGGTCACCGCTACTGACGGTAGCCGATTGCGGGGTCGGTCCTTCGATCGGCTACTCTTTTTGTGTTGAATCAGTCCATCCGTTCGTCTTAGGAGCACTCACGTGGCTGCCACCGACGTCCGCCCGAAGATCACGCTGGCCTGCGTGGAGTGCAAGGAGCGGAACTACATCACCAAGAAGAACCGGCGTAACAACCCGGACCGTCTTGAGATGAAGAAGCACTGCCCGCGTTGCAACGCGCACACTGCGCACCGCGAAACGCGATAACAACAGGCTCGTTCGTGAGGCCGTCCCCGACTCGGGGGCGGCCTCACGGCGTTTCGGCCGATGCCTTTCCCGCTAGTTTGTGGGGCAGCACAGCAGACATCAGGAGGTGCCGGGCGTATGGCGCTCGACCAGTCCTTCGTGGGACGGACCTACCCACCCACCGAGCCCTACGAGGTGGGCCGGGAGAAGATCCGTGAGTTCGCCGAGGCGGTGGGTGACACCAACCCCGTGTACACGGACCCGGAGGCCGCCAAGGCGCTCGGCCATTCCGATGTGATCGCCCCGCCGACCTTTGTTTTCTCGATCACGTTTCGTGCGGCCGGACAGGTCGTCGAGGACCCGCAGCTCGGCCTGGACTACAGCCGGGTGGTGCACGGGGACCAGAAGTTCGCCTACCGGCGCCCGGTGCGTGCCGGCGACCGACTGAGCGTCACATCCACCATCGAGGCCATCAAGTCCCTCGCGGGCAACGACGTCATCGACATCCGCGGCGACGTCCACGACGAGGCGGGCGAGCTCGTGGTGAGCGCCCTGACCAAGCTGGTGGCCCGCGCGGCCGAGGCAGAAGAAGGCGGGGCGTGAGGATCCGATGACGTCGAAGATCGCGTACGAGGAGGTCGAGGTCGGCACCGAACTGCCGGCGCAGACCTTCCCCGTGACCCGCGCCACGCTGGTGCGGTACGCGGGTGCCTCCGGGGACTTCAACCCGATCCACTGGAACGAGAAGTTCGCCAAGGAGGTCGGCCTGCCGGACGTCATCGCCCACGGCATGTTCACCATGGCCGAGGCGATCCGTGTGGTCACCGACTGGACCGGCGACCCGGGCGCGGTCGTGGACTACGGCGTCCGCTTCACCAAGCCCGTTGTCGTCCCGAACGACGACCAGGGCGCCCTGATCGAGGTCAGCGGCAAGGTCGCGGCCAAGCTCGACGACAACACCGTGCGTGTCGACCTGACGGCGATGAGCGCCGGGCAGAAGGTGCTGGGCATGTCGCGGGCGGTCGTCCGGCTGGGCTGAGTCCGGCGACTCGGTAAGGGGCGCCCTCCCTGGCGGGGCGCCCCATACGCGCATGGGGCCCTGGAGAGCAGCGGTCCGGACCTCTTGACGTAGTTAGTGATTGGGCACTAACTTTCTCGCATGGTCAGGATGAGCGCAGGGGAGCGGCGCGAGAGCGTCATCCGTGCGGCGATCGCGGAGTTCGCGCAGAGGGGCTACTACGGCACCTCCACCGAGGCGATCGCCAAGCGGGTCGGGGTCTCGCAGCCGTACCTCTTCCGGCTCTTTCCGGGCAAGAAGGCGATCTTCGCCGCCGCCTCGCAGCGCTGCATCGACGAGATGTGCGAGCTCTTCGAGAAGGTGGCCGAGGGGCTGCGGGGCGAAGAGGCCCTGTATGCCATGGGTGACGCGTACGTCCAGCTCATCCAGGAGCGGCCGGAGCGGCTCCAGATGCAGATGCAAACGTACATCGCCGTCGCGGCCGCCGAGGCGGAGGGTGAGCACGAGTTCGGCGAGCTCGTGCGGGCCGGCTGGGGTCGGCTGTGGGACACCGTCCACCTGCTCTCGGGGGCGGACGTCGACCGCACCACGACCTTCCTGGCCAAAGGGATGCTCATCAACACCTATGCCGCCATGGGGTTTCCGCCCGAGCACCGAGTCTGGCAGGGGATGTACCCGGACGCCGGGGTCACGGGGCGGCTGGAGAAGTGCGGCGACGAGTGAGGGGGCGGTTCGCCGTTCCCGGCCCGGGCCTTTTCATGAGCCAGAAAATTAGTGACTAATAACTAATCAACGCGAGCACGCTCTGGGGGAGCGATGTCACAAGAGACCGCACGTCGCGGGGGCGCCGGATGGGCGCTCGTCATCACCAGTGTCGCCGGATTCATGGCGGCCCTCGACAACCTCGTCGTCACCACGGCCCTGCCCTCCATCCGCAAGGACCTCGGTGGAGCCCTGGACGACCTCGAATGGACCGTGAGCGCCTACACGCTCACCTTCGCCGTCCTGCTGATGTTCGGCGCCGCCCTGGGTGACCGCTTCGGCCGGCGCCGGCTCTTCCTCGCCGGGCTCACCGTCTTCACCGGCGCCTCCGCCGCGGCGGCCATGGCGCCCGGCATCGACTCCCTGATCGCCGCCCGCGCGGTGCAGGGCGTCGGCGCGGCCATCATGATGCCGCTCACGCTCACCCTGTTGACGGCCGCCGTGCCCGAGGCCAGGCGCGGGATGGCGTACGGCATCTGGGGCGCCGTCAACGGGCTCGCGGTCGCCTCAGGACCGCTCATCGGCGGCAGCCTCACCGAACACGTGTCCTGGCATTGGATCTTCTGGCTGAACGTACCGCTCGGCCTCGCCCTGCTGCCGCTCGCCCGCCTCCGCCTCGCCGAGTCGCACGGCACCGGCGCCCCGCTCGACGTCCCCGGCACCCTGCTCGCCAGCGGCGGCCTCTTCGGGATCGTCTACGGCCTGGTGCGCGGCCCTGCCGACGGCTGGACCAGCCCGCTCGTGCTCACCGGCCTGTTCGCGGGCGCCGCGCTGCTCGCAGGCTTCGTCCTCCACGGCAGCCGCGCCAAGAACCCCATGCTGCCGATGCGGCTCTTCCGCTCCCGCGCCTTCTCCGGGATCAACGCGGCCAGCCTGCTGATGTTCCTCGGGATGTTCGGGTCGATCTTCCTGCTCAGCCAGTACATGCAGGGCGTGCTCGGCTACTCGCCCACCGAGGCGGGCCTCCGGATGCTGCCCTGGACCGGCATGCCGATGATCGTCGCGCCGATCGCCGGCATCCTGTCCGACCGCATAGGCGGCCGCCCGGTCGTCGCGGCGGGGCTCTTCCTGCAGGCCGCCGGGCTCGGCTACCTGGCCTCCGTCGTCACCGCAGACGCCTCCTACGGCGCCCAGCTGCCCGGCCTGATCGTCAGCGGCATCGGCATGGCCCTGTACTTCGCCCCGGCCGCGAACCTGGTGATGTCCGCCGTACGCCCGCAGGAACAGGGCATCGCCTCCGGCGCCAACAACGCGCTGCGCGAGGTCGGCGGCGCACTCGGCGTCGCGGTCATGTCGTCCATCTTCTCCGCCCAGGGCGGCTACGAGAGCGCCCAGAGCTTCGTGGACGGGCTGCAGCCCGCCCTGGTCACCGGCTCGGCCGTGGTGGCCCTCGCCGGGATCGCCGCCCTGGCCATCCCCGGCCGGCGGCGCGCTGCGCGGCTCGTGGCCGAAGGCGAGCCGGCCCCGGCGCTGGAAACCGTCGGCGGCTGACGACGGCTGACGGCACGCGCGCGTGGGGCCCCGTTTCCGGTGCGGACGGGGCCCCACGCGCGCGTGCCGCTCGTGGCGGCCGGACTGCCGACGGCGTCTCGTAGTCTTGGGCGCGTGCAGGAACTCCACGACGCCCCCCTCGCCCCCCTCACCACCTTCCGGCTCGGCGGCCCCGCCACCCGGCTGGTCACCGCGACCACCGACGCCGAGGTGATCGCCGCCGTCCGCGCGGCCGACGACAGCGGGACCCCGCTGCTGGTCATCGGCGGCGGATCGAACCTGGTCATCGGCGACAAGGGCTTCGACGGTACGGCCCTGCGCATCGCCACCACCGGTTTCGAACTCAGCGGTACGACGCTGGAACTGGCTGCCGGCGAGGTGTGGACCGACGCGGTCGCCCGCACCGTCGAGGCGGGCCTCGCGGGCATCGAATGCCTCGCCGGCATCCCGGGTTCCGCCGGGGCCACGCCCATCCAGAACGTGGGGGCGTACGGGCAGGAGGTCTCCTCGACCGTCACCGAGGTCGTCGCGTACGACCGGCGGACCGGCGAGACGGTGACGCTGGCCAACGAGGAGTGCGCGTTCTCGTACCGGCACAGCCGCTTCAAGGCCGACCCCGAGCGGTACGTCGTCCTGCGCGTCCGGTTCGGGCTGGAGGACGCGGGCGGGCTGTCGGCACCGGTGCGGTACGCGGAGGCCGCGCGGGCGCTCGGGGCGGAGCCGGGGGACCGGGTGCCGCTCGCCGACGTCCGCGAGGCCGTGCTCAAGCTGCGCGCCGGAAAGGGGATGGTGCTGGATCCGGAGGACCACGACACCTGGTCGGCGGGGTCCTTCTTCACCAACCCGATCCTCACGGACGAGCAGTTCGCCGCCTTCCACGCGCGCGTGCGCGAGCGGCTGGGCGACGCGGCCGAGCCGCCCGCCTACCCCGCCGGTGACAGGCGCACCAAGACCTCGGCGGCCTGGCTGATCGACAAGGCCGGGTTCACCAAGGGGTACGGCAGCGGCGCGGCCCGGATCTCCACGAAGCACACGCTGGCGCTGACCAACCGGGGCGGGGCCACGACCGAGGAGCTGCTGGAGCTGGCGCGGGAGGTCGTCGCCGGGGTCCGGGACGCCTTCGGCGTGACCCTGGTCAACGAACCGGTGACCGTCGGCGTGAGCCTCTAGAGAGGCAAGCGCCACGAGCCGGAGGCTCAGTACGCCACTCCCACCCCCTGTTTCACCGTCCCCGTGTCCTCGATCATCGCCAGCATCGCGTGGGCCACGTCCGCCCGCGCGATGAAGTGTCCCTTGCGCGGGAAGCCGCCCACCACCGTGCGGTAGGTACCGGTCAGCGGCTTGTCCTGCAGGCGCGGCGGGCGTACGGAGGTCCAGTCGGTGCCGCTGCGGGACAGCTCGGCCTCCATCTCGCGCAGGTCGTCGTAGACCGGCTTGAGGACGGTGGAGACCAGACCGCGCATGGTGCGGTCCAGGAGGCCGTCGTCCGGTTCCGGGCCCACCGGCGCGGCGCTGACCACCACCAGCCGTCGTACGGCCTCCGCCTCCATGGCGGCCAGGACCGTGCGGGTCAGCCGGGCGGCGACACCCGCGTCCCCCCGGCCGCGCGGGCCCAGGCCGGACAGGACCGCGTCCCGGCCGGTCAGCGCCGGGCGGATCACCTCGGGGTCGGTGAGGTCCGCGCGGACCACCTCCAGGCCCGTGCCGGTCACGGTCAGCCGGGCGGGGTCGCGGACGACCGCCGTGACCCGGTGGCCGGACGCCAGCGCCTGACGGACGAGCTCCCGGCCGATCCCGCCGGTCGCGCCGAACACAGTGAGATTCATGACTGCTCCCGTTTCCAGCACAGCAAGAGTGGTGGGTGAGTATTCACTCACCCATTGCCTGCTCCTAGAGTGGGTAAGCATTCACTCACCAGTCAAGACCCTTCGGGGAAGTCCGTCGAAGCCGCTGGAAGGGGCATGTGATCCTTGGATGCCATGGAGCAGAAACCGGCCCGCGTCCGCATCCTCGACGCCGCTCACGAGCTGATGCGCACCGTCGGGCTCGCCCGCGCCACCACCAAGGAGATCGCCAGGGCGGCCGGCTGCTCCGAGGCGGCCCTCTACAAGTACTTCCCCAGCAAGGAAGAGCTGTTCGTACACGTGCTCACCGAGCGGCTGCCGCGGCTTCTCCCGCTCCTCGGCGAGCTCACCGTCGAACCCGGCCGGGGCAGCCTGGAGGACAACCTCACCCAGATCGCCCGTCAGGCCGCCCTCTTCTACGAGGCGAGCTTCCCGATCGCCGCCTCCCTCTACGCCGAGCAGCAGCTCAAGCGGAAGCTCGACGACAAGCTGCGCACCATCGGCGCGGGACCGCATGTGCCGATGAGGGCCCTGGACGGCTACCTGCGCGCCGAGAAGGCGCACGGCCGGATCCGCCTCGACGCCGACACGTCTGCGGCCGCCGCCCTGCTCCTCGGCGCCTGCGTCCAGCGCGTCTTCGCCTACGAGGCGACGGCGACCGGCGAGCGCCCGCCGGTCGACACGTTCGCCGCCCGCATCGCCCGCACCCTGCTGGGCGGGCTCTCCGTCGCCGAGGAGCACGCCCGCCCTGCCACCGGGGCGTGACCGGCAATCAGGACACCGGGGCGACCAGCCAGGCGTCGATGTCCGCCAGGAGCCCGGACTTCACGTCCTCCGGTGCCGCCGAGCCGCGGACCGACTGGCGGGCCAGTTCCGCCAGTTCGGCGTCGGTGAAGGCGTGGTGCACGCGCGCGATGTCGTACTGCGCGGCCAGCCGGGAGCCGAACAGCAGCGGGTCGTCGGCGCCCAGGGCCATCGGGACGCCCGCCTCGAAGAGGGTGCGCAGCGGGACGTCCTCGGGCTTCTCGTAGACGCCCAGGGCCACGTTGGAGGCCGGGCACACCTCGCAGGTGATCTCCCGGTCCGCGAGGCGTTTGAGCAGCCTCGGGTCCTCCGCCGCCCGCACGCCGTGCCCGATCCGGGAGGCGTGCAGGTCGTCCAGGCAGTCCCGCACCGACGCCGGGCCGGTCAGCTCGCCGCCGTGCGGGGCCGCCAGCAGGCCGCCCTCGCGCGCGATGTGGAACGCCCGGTCGAAGTCCCGCGCCATGCCCCGCCGCTCGTCGTTGGACAGCCCGAAGCCGACCACGCCCCGGTCCCCGTACCGGACGGCGAGCCGGGCCAGCGTGCGCGCGTCCAGGGGGTGCTTCATACGGTTCGCGGCCACCAGGACGCGCATGCCGAGGCCGGTCTCCCGGGAGGTCGTCTCGACCGCGTCCAGGATGATCTCCAGGGCCGGGATCAGACCGCCGAGGCGCGGGGCGTACGACGTCGGGTCCACCTGGATCTCCAGCCAGCGCGAGCCGTCCTTCAGGTCCTCCTCGGCGGCCTCCCGGACCAGGCGCCGGATGTCCTCGGGCTCTCTCAGGCAGGAGCGCGCAGCGTCGTACAGCCGCTGGAAGCGGAACCAGCCCCGTTCGTCGGTGGCCCGCAGTCTCGGTGGTTCGCCGCTGGTCAGGGCGTCGGTCAGCGCCTCGGGGAGGCGTACGCCGTACTTGTCGGCCAGTTCCAGGACGGTTCCCGGCCGCATCGAACCGGTGAAGTGCAGATGCAGATGAGCTTTCGGCAGCTCAGAGACATCACGTACGTGCTCCATTCCAGGATCCTGCCGTACGTACCTGCCGTACCGGTAGCCGATTCCCCATTAGTGGCCTTGCTCGCACACGAGAACGCACACGAGAGCGCGTACGAGAACGGGCCGCCTCCCCGGAGGGAGACGGCCCGCACGCGCGCGTGCAGCGCGAAGAGGCGTCAGTCCTCAGTCCTTCGCCTCGGCCAGCAGCTTCTGCATCCGGCTCACGCCCTCGACGAGGTCCTCGTCACCCAGCGCGTACGACAGGCGCAGGTAGCCGGGCGTGCCGAAGGCCTCGCCGGGGACGACCGCGACCTCGGCCTCCTCCAGGATCAGCGCGGCCAGCTCGACCGAGTCCTGCGGGCGCTTCCCGCGGATCTCCTTGCCCAGCAGCGCCTTGACCGACGGGTAGGCGTAGAAGGCACCCTCGGGCTCAGGGCAGAGCACGCCGTCGATCTCGTTGAGCATCCGCACGATCGTCTGGCGGCGCCGGTCGAAGGCCTCGCGCATCTTCGCCACGGCCTCCAGGTCACCGGTGACGGCGGCCAGGGCGGCGACCTGCGCCACGTTGGAGACGTTGGACGTGGCGTGCGACTGGAGGTTGGTGGCCGCCTTGACGACGTCCTTGGGGCCGATGACCCAGCCCACCCGCCAGCCGGTCATGGCGTACGTCTTCGCCACGCCGTTGACGACGATGCACTTGTCGCGCAGCTCGGGCAGGATCGCCGGCAGCGAGGTGAACTTCGCGTCGCCGTAGACCAGGTGCTCGTAGATCTCGTCCGTGAGGACCCACAGACCGTGCTCCACGGCCCAGTGGCCGATCGCCTCGGTCTCGGCCTCGCTGTAGACCGCGCCGGTCGGGTTCGACGGGGAGACGAAGAGCACGACCTTCGTCTTCTCGGTGCGGGCCGCCTCCAGCTGCTCCACGGAGACGCGGTAGCCGGTGGTCTCGTCCGCGACGACCTCGACCGGGACACCGCCGGCCAGGCGGATGGACTCCGGGTAGGTCGTCCAGTACGGGGCGGGGACGATGACCTCGTCGCCCGGGTCGAGGATGGCGGCGAAGGCCTCGTAGATGGCCTGCTTGCCGCCGTTGGTGACGAGGACCTGGGAGGCGTCGACCTCGTAGCCGGAGTCCCGCAGCGTCTTCGCGGCGATCGCGGCCTTCAGCTCGGGCAGACCGCCGGCCGGGGTGTAGCGGTGGTACTTCGGGTTCTTGCAGGCCTCGATGGCGGCCTCGACGATGTAGTCCGGCGTCGGGAAGTCGGGCTCACCGGCGCCGAAGCCGATCACCGGGCGCCCGGCGGCCTTGAGGGCCTTGGCCTTGGCGTCCACGGCGAGGGTGGCGGACTCGGAGATCGCGCCGACTCGGGCGGAGACCCGGCGCTCGGTGGGAGGGGTTGCAGCGCTCATGGGGCCCATCGTTTCAGACCGGAAACCTGCCCGGCACGCCGGTTTCACGGACTGAACAACTACGGGCCGAACCATGAACAAGCGTGCGGATCCTCCCCCGGGCCAGGACGATCTTCCGTACGGTCGGCCCGGACTGCCGCTTTCTGTTCGACGCGGCGCCGCGGACCACGTACACTCTCACCTCGTTGGCCTTCAGCGGCCGTGCCTGAGCGGGTGCACACCGAGCACCCGGTCGGATGCGGTACGTTGGGGACACAGCAAAGGGTCGTAGCTCAATTGGTAGAGCACCGGTCTCCAAAACCGGCGGTTGGGGGTTCAAGTCCCTCCGGCCCTGCTACACACACCGCCAGGATGTGTGCGCATGTACGTACAAGCATTGCACCGCCGTGCGGCTCCAGAAACCGGGCGCGGCACGGCCATGACCCGGGACCAGGTGAGGACGAATGACGGACGCCGTGGGCTCCATCGACACGCCTGATGCCGATGAGGTGCAGGAGTCCAAAAAGAAGGGCCGCAAGGGCGGCAAGCGTGCCAAGAAGGGCCCGCTGAAGCGCCTTGCCACTTTCTACCGCCAGATCATTGCGGAGCTCCGCAAGGTCGTCTGGCCGACTCGCAACCAGTTGACGTCGTACACCACCGTGGTGATCTTCTTCGTCGCCATCATGATCGCTCTGGTGACCGTGATTGACTATGGACTCAACCACGCGGCCAAGTACGTCTTCGGCTAAGCACAGAGCGAAGGGCGCCGTGGTACCGGCGCCCGTTTTCGCATGTTCCACCCCTATGTATCCAGGAAGAAGCAGCCATCGTGTCTGACCCGAACCTGAACGACGCCGTCGAGGCCGTCGAGCCCGAAGAGGCCGTCGAAGACGAGCTGGACATCGTCGAGGGCGCGGACGAGCAGGACGAGTTCGAGGCTGCCGAGGCCGGACTGGGGGAGCCGGCCGAGGAGACCGCGGTCCACGTCGAGGACGAGGACGTGGTGGAGGACGAGGACGCCGACGAGACCGAAGAGGTCGAGGAGGCTCTCGAGGAAGAGCCCGCCGAGCCGGTCGACCCCGTCCAGGCGCTGCGCGAGGAGCTCCGCCTGCTCCCCGGCGAGTGGTACGTCATCCACACGTACGCCGGCTACGAGAACCGCGTGAAGACCAACCTGGAGCAGCGCGCCGTCTCGCTGAACGTCGAGGACTACATCTTCCAGGCCGAGGTGCCGCAGGAAGAGGTCGTCCAGATCAAGAACGGCGACCGCAAGACCATCAAGCAGAACAAGCTGCCCGGTTACGTGCTCGTCCGCATGGACCTGACCAACGAGTCGTGGGGTGTCGTCCGCAACACCCCGGGTGTCACCGGCTTCGTCGGCAACGCGTACGACCCGTACCCGCTGACCCTGGACGAGATCGTCAAGATGCTCGCGCCGGAGGCCGAGGAGAAGGCGGCGCGCGAGGCGGCGGAGGCCGAGGGCAAGCCGGTGCCGCAGCGCAAGGTCGAGGTCCAGGTGCTGGACTTCGAGGTGGGCGACTCGGTGACGGTGACCGACGGTCCGTTCGCCACGCTGCAGGCGACGATCAACGAGATCAACCCCGACTCCAAGAAGGTCAAGGGTCTGGTGGAGATCTTCGGGCGTGAGACGCCGGTGGAGCTTTCGTTCGACCAGATTCAGAAGAACTGAGTCGGTAGTCGTTCGACTGCGGGTGCGTGGGGGCTGGTCGCGCCCACGCGGCGGTAGCCGCATATTCAATGCTGCCCCGCGCCCCTAGGTGGGACCGGTCAGGGTCGGCTCCAAGGTGAGCCCCCTGACCTGTTCGTTTTTGGCCGCGCAACTATACCCGTTATCGTTGTGCGGTATGCCTGCGTTCGGGTTGGTCCCCTCGCGCAGGCAGGACCCGAAATGAAAGGACCCGGAGAGCTATGCCTCCCAAGAAGAAGAAGGTCACGGGGCTCATCAAGCTCCAGATCAACGCCGGTGCGGCGAACCCGGCTCCGCCGGTCGGTCCCGCGCTCGGCCAGCACGGCGTCAACATCATGGAGTTCTGCAAGGCCTACAACGCCGCGACCGAGTCGCAGCGCGGTTGGGTCATCCCGGTGGAGATCACGGTCTACGAGGACCGCTCCTTCACCTTCGTCACCAAGACCCCGCCGGCCGCGAAGATGATCCTCAAGGCCGCTGGTGTCGAGAAGGGCTCCGGCGAGCCGCACAAGACCAAGGTCGCCAAGATCACCGAGGCGCAGGTCCGCGAGATCGCCCAGACCAAGCTGCCCGACCTGAACGCCAACGACCTGGACGCCGCGTCGAAGATCATCGCCGGCACCGCCCGTTCCATGGGCATCACGGTCGAGGGCTGACCCCCACCTTCGTAGAACCACCGTGGTAGGGCCTGCTCGGCCCGTACACCACGACTCCTTCAGAACACACAGGAGCAAGTTGTGAGCAAGCGCAGCAAGGCTCTCCGCGCTGCGGACGAGAAGATCGACCGGGAGAAGCTGTACGCCCCGCTCGAGGCCGTCCGTCTCGCCAAGGAGACCTCCACGACCAAGTTCGACGGCACCGTCGAGGTCGCCTTCCGCCTGGGTGTAGACCCGCGCAAGGCCGACCAGATGGTCCGTGGCACCGTGAACCTCCCGCACGGCACCGGCAAGACCGCCCGGGTCCTGGTCTTCGCGACCGGTGACCGTGCCGAGGCCGCGCGTGCCGCGGGCGCCGACATCGTCGGCGCCGACGAACTGATCGACGAGGTGGCGAAGGGCCGTCTGGACTTCGACGCCGTCGTCGCCACCCCGGACCTCATGGGCAAGGTCGGCCGCCTCGGCCGCGTCCTCGGCCCCCGTGGTCTGATGCCGAACCCGAAGACCGGCACCGTGACCCCGGACACCGCCAAGGCTGTGACCGAGATCAAGGGCGGCAAGATCGAGTTCCGCGTCGACAAGCACTCGAACCTGCACTTCATCATCGGCAAGACGTCCTTCGAGGACGACAAGCTGGTGGAGAACTACGGCGCCGCGCTGGAGGAGATCCTCCGTCTGAAGCCGTCCGCCGCCAAGGGCCGGTACATCAAGAAGGCCGCCATCAGCACCACGATGGGCCCCGGCATCCCGGTCGACTCGAACCGCACCCGCAACCTCCTCACCGAGGAGGACCCGGCCGCCGTCTGAGCCTCGCGCTCGGTCCGGTAGCCGCGTCAGGGACGCGACATCATCAGGACGGGCCCCGCAACCTCTCGGTTGCGGGGCCCGTCCTGATGTTTGAGTGACTCCCGGCGCGTTGTCGGTGCCCTGGGTTAGCGTCGGGGTACGGGACCGGGGTGCGGGACCTTCATGGGGGTGGGCGGGATGAAGAGCAGGCGAGTGCGTCGTACGGCCGTCTCGATCGCGGTGGCGGCCGCGCTGACCGGAGTGGCCGCCTGCAGCTCCGCGGGGAGCTCAGCAGGCTCCGGGGGCTCCGGCAAGGAGGACAGGGCCGGCGCCCGCGCCGCGACCAGGGTCAGCCCGATTGCCGCGCTGCGCTCCGCGGAGAGGTCCACCGACAAGGCCGACTCCGCCCGGGTCCGCTCCACCACGACCATGGGCTCCCTGTTGTCCATGACGACGGACGGCAGCCTCGCCTGGGACGACGGCATATCCGGCACCGTCACCATCACCTACACCGGCGGCAGCACGGCCGAGCTGATGCGCAAGCTCGGTACGACGTCGATGGAGGCCCGCTATCTGCCCGACGCCTACTACGCGAAGATGAGCGACACGTTCGCCGCGCAGACGGGCGGCAAGCACTGGATCCGGTACGGGTACAGCGACCTGGCCTCGGTCGCCGGCAGTTCGGGCGCGCTGCTCAAGGACCAGATGCAGAACACCACGCCCAACAAGTCGGTGCAGATGCTGCTGGCCTCCGGCGACGTGCGGAAGGTCGGCGAGGAGAAGGTCGACGGCCAGGCCACCACCCACTACGCGGGCACCGTGGACGTGGCCGACCTGGCCGGGCAGAGCAGCAGCCTCACGGCGAGCCAGCTGGCCGCCCTGAAGAAGCAGCTCACCCAGGCCGGCGTCAGCACCGAGACCGTCGACATCTGGGTCAACGGCCAGGACCTGCTGGTCAAGAAGACCGAGAAGGCCGCGACGGCGACCGGCACGATGACCCAGACCGCGCACTACAGCGACTACGGCGTCAAGGTCAGCGCCCAGAAGCCCCCGGCCGGCGACACCGAGGACTTCAAGACGCTGCTCAAGAAGCAGGGCGCGACCGGGCTGACCTCCTGAGCCGCCGGGTCGCCCCTGGAAGCACCGGGCCGCCACCCGTCGGGGACCGATTTGCTTGACAGTGCACCGGTCCCGTACTCTCCTACAGAAGCCAAAGACCGCTGGTCGTTGCCGTGTACTCGCAAGAGTGTGCGGTGGCCGAAGGATCCGCTGAACCGCGGACGACCCGCGCAGGTGACTGTGGAAGTGCTCCCGGAGACGCATGCATCGCGTGTGTGACTTCGGTCGAGCTACGCCCCGTGCGCCTGCGCCGGGGCGTTTCGTTTTCCCCAGCCCCTTCCGAGCGGTCCTCATCACCCGGAAGGAGGCCGACGCTCTATGGCAAGGCCCGACAAGGCTGCCGCGGTAGCCGAGCTGACGGAGCAGTTCCGCAGCTCGAACGCCGCCGTGCTGACCGAGTACCGGGGTCTCACCGTGGCGCAGCTCAAGACGCTGCGCCGGTCGCTCGGTGAGAACGCCCAGTACGCCGTGGTGAAGAACACGCTGACCAAGATTGCGGCCAACGAGGCCGGGATCACGACGCTCGACGACCTGTTCAACGGTCCGACGGCGGTCGCCTTCGTCACCGGTGACCCGGTGGAGTCGGCGAAGGGTCTTCGTGACTTCGCCAAGGACAACCCGAACCTCGTCATCAAGGGCGGTGTCCTTGACGGCAAGGCGCTGTCCGCCGACGAGATCAAGAAGCTTGCGGACCTCGAGTCCCGCGAGGTTCTGCTCGCCAAGCTGGCGGGCGCCCTGAAGGGCAAGCAGACGCAGGCTGCTCAGGTCTTCCAGGCGCTCCCGTCGAAGCTCGTCCGCACCGTGGACGCGCTTCGCGCCAAGCAGGACGAGCAGGGCGGTGCCGAGTAACTCGGCTCGCGAAATGACCGCCGCCTGAGGCTCGCCGTCCAAGGCGATCCACCTGAGGAAGCGGTCGTAGCGGGCCGAACGTACGCCCGCCAGACATGTACATACGGCACCAGCCGAATTAGTGGAAGGAAAGCCATCGTGGCTCTCACCCAGGACGAACTGCTCGCCGAGTTCGAGGGCATGACCCTCATCCAGCTCTCCGAGTTCGTGAAGGCGTTCGAGGAGAAGTTCGACGTCACCGCCGCCGCCGCGGTTGCCGTCGCGGGCCCGGCCGGTCCGGCCGCCGCCGCCCCGGTCGAGGAGGAGAAGGACGAGTTCGACGTCATCCTCACCGGCGCCGGCGACAAGAAGATCCAGGTCATCAAGGTCGTGCGTGAGCTGACCTCGCTCGGCCTGAAGGAGGCCAAGGACCTGGTGGACGGCGCCCCGAAGCCCGTCCTCGAGAAGGTCGCCAAGGACGCCGCCGAGAAGGCCGCCGAGTCCCTCAAGGGCGCCGGCGCCTCCGTCGAGGTCAAGTAACACCTCTGAGGTCGAGCAGACCTCTGTGCGCTGAAACACGTCCTTCGGGGCTGTAACGCGCGGACCGCGAAGAGCGATCATCCATCCGGGTGGTCGCTCTTCGGCGTTCCTGGAAGGCCGACCACGGTTACCTTGCACCCGCCCCGGCGGGAGGTATGGTGATCTTCGTCGTGTCACCGGGCGCACCGGGTTTGCGCAGGGGGGCCTTGACGAACCGCACGCAGCGCGCAATTCTCAGGACGCGTCGCCAGAACGGTCCGAATCCGAGGCATGGATCGGCGACGAAGAGGGCAGTATCAACGTGCGTTGAGGGCAGGCATGACGCAGGCGTTGACGATGAAGAGGGTCTCAGAAAATGGGGACTGGACATCAGTGTGCCAAGTGGCTACACTGACCCTTTGCGCTGCCTGTTAGCCTTCCCCTGCCCGTCACCAGGGGTCTGCCCTCACCCGAATGCCGACGACCGAACCTCCTCTGAACTGGGGTTTCTGTCTCTGTGTCCGGGAAGGGACCGGGGAGCGCGTAGTGAGTCCGAGCCCTCGGAAGGACCCCCTCTTGGCCGCCTCGCGCACTGCCTCGAACGCGAATATGAACAACGGCGCCAGCACCGCCCCGCTGCGCATCTCCTTTGCAAAGATCAAGGAGCCTCTCGAGGTTCCCAACCTGCTCGCGCTGCAGACCGAGAGCTTCGACTGGCTGCTCGGCAACACCGCCTGGCAGAGTCGGGTCGAGGAGGCTCTGGAGTCAGGTCAGGACGTCCCCACCAAGTCCGGTCTGGAGGAGATCTTCGAGGAGATCTCCCCGATCGAGGACTTCTCCGGGTCGATGTCGCTGACGTTCCGCGACCACCGCTTCGAGCCGCCGAAGAACAGCATCGACGAGTGCAAGGAGCGCGACTTCACGTACGCCGCCCCGCTCTTCGTCACGGCCGAGTTCACCAACAACGAGACCGGCGAGATCAAGTCCCAGACGGTCTTCATGGGCGACTTCCCGCTCATGACGCACAAGGGCACCTTCGTCATCAACGGCACCGAGCGTGTCGTGGTGTCGCAGCTGGTCCGGTCGCCCGGTGTCTACTTCGACTCCTCCATCGACAAGACGTCCGACAAGGACATCTTCTCCGCCAAGATCATCCCGTCCCGGGGTGCCTGGCTGGAGATGGAGATCGACAAGCGCGACATGGTCGGTGTCCGTATCGACCGCAAGCGCAAGCAGTCCGTCACCGTCCTCCTGAAGGCGCTCGGCTGGACCACCGAGCAGATCCTCGAGGAGTTCGGCGAGTACGAGTCGATGCGCGCCACCCTGGAGAAGGACCACACCCAGGGCCAGGACGACGCGCTGCTCGACATCTACCGCAAGCTGCGTCCGGGCGAGCCCCCCACGCGTGAGGCCGCGCAGACGCTCCTGGAGAACCTGTACTTCAACCCCAAGCGCTACGACCTCGCCAAGGTCGGCCGCTACAAGGTCAACAAGAAGCTGGGTGCGGAGGCTCCGCTGGACGCGGGCGTACTGACCGTCGAGGACGTCATCTCGACGATCAAGTACCTGGTGAAGCTGCACGCCGGCGAGACCGAGACGGTCGGTGACAGCGGCGTCAACATCGTCGTCGAGACCGACGACATCGACCACTTCGGCAACCGTCGTCTGCGCAGCGTCGGCGAGCTCATCCAGAACCAGGTCCGTACCGGTCTGGCCCGTATGGAGCGCGTCGTCCGCGAGCGCATGACGACCCAGGACGTCGAGGCGATCACGCCGCAGACCCTGATCAACATCCGGCCGGTCGTCGCCTCCATCAAGGAGTTCTTCGGCACCAGCCAGCTGTCCCAGTTCATGGACCAGAACAACCCGCTGTCGGGTCTCACCCACAAGCGCCGTCTGTCGGCGCTTGGCCCGGGTGGTCTGTCCCGTGAGCGGGCCGGCTTCGAGGTCCGTGACGTGCACCCCTCGCACTACGGCCGTATGTGCCCGATCGAGACCCCCGAAGGCCCGAACATCGGTCTGATCGGCTCGCTCGCCTCCTACGGTCGCGTCAACGCGTTCGGTTTCGTCGAGACCCCGTACCGCAAGGTCGTCGACGGCCAGGTCACCGACGAGGTGGACTACCTGACCGCCGACGAGGAGGACCGCTTCGTCATCGCGCAGGCCAACGCCGGCCTCAACGACGACATGCGCTTCTCCGAGGCCCGGGTGCTCGTCCGTCGTCGTGGCGGCGAGGTCGACTACGTCGCCGGTGACGACGTGGACTACATGGACGTCTCGCCGCGCCAGATGGTGTCGGTCGCGACCGCCATGATCCCGTTCCTGGAGCACGACGACGCCAACCGTGCCCTCATGGGCGCGAACATGATGCGGCAGGCCGTGCCGCTGATCAAGAGCGAGTCCCCGCTCGTCGGCACCGGCATGGAGTACCGCTCCGCCGTCGACGCCGGCGACGTCGTCAAGGCCGAGAAGGCGGGTGTGGTCCAGGAGGTCTCCGCGGACTACATCACCACCGCCAACGACGACGGCACGTACATCACGTACCGCCTGGCCAAGTTCGCCCGCTCCAACCAGGGCACCTCGGTCAACCAGAAGGTCATCGTCGACGAGGGCGACCGGATCATCGAGGGCCAGGTCCTCGCCGACGGTCCGGCCACCGAGAACGGCGAGATGGCCCTCGGCAAGAACCTGCTCGTGGCGTTCATGCCGTGGGAGGGTCACAACTACGAGGACGCGATCATCCTGTCGCAGCGCCTCGTGCAGGACGACGTCCTCTCCTCGATCCACATCGAGGAGCACGAGGTCGACGCCCGTGACACCAAGCTCGGCCCCGAGGAGATCACCCGGGACATCCCGAACGTCTCCGAGGAGGTCCTCGCCGACCTCGACGAGCGTGGCATCATCCGGATCGGTGCCGAGGTCGTCGCCGGTGACATCCTCGTCGGCAAGGTCACGCCCAAGGGCGAGACCGAGCTGACCCCCGAGGAGCGTCTGCTGCGCGCGATCTTCGGTGAGAAGGCCCGTGAGGTCCGCGACACCTCGCTGAAGGTGCCGCACGGCGAGATCGGCAAGATCATCGGCGTGCGCGTCTTCGACCGCGAGGAGGGCGACGAGCTGCCGCCGGGCGTGAACCAGCTGGTCCGCGTCTACGTCGCGCAGAAGCGCAAGATCACCGACGGTGACAAGCTCGCCGGCCGCCACGGCAACAAGGGTGTCATCTCCAAGATCCTGCCGATCGAGGACATGCCGTTCCTGGAGGACGGCACCCCGGTCGACATCATCCTCAACCCGCTCGGCGTCCCGTCCCGAATGAACCCGGGACAGGTCCTGGAGATCCACCTCGGCTGGCTCGCCAGCCGCGGCTGGGACGTCTCCGGCCTCGCCGACGACTGGGCCCAGCGGCTCCAGGTCATCGGCGCCGACCAGGTCGCCCCGCGCACCAACGTCGCGACCCCGGTCTTCGACGGTGCCCGCGAGGACGAGCTGGCGGGTCTGCTGCAGCACACCATCCCGAACCGTGACGGCGACCGCCTGGTGCAGCCGACCGGCAAGGCTCGGCTGTTCGACGGCCGCTCCGGTGAGCCGTTCCCGGACCCGATCTCCATCGGCTACATGTACATCCTGAAGCTGCACCACCTGGTCGACGACAAGCTGCACGCCCGGTCGACCGGCCCGTACTCGATGATCACCCAGCAGCCGCTGGGTGGTAAGGCCCAGTTCGGTGGCCAGCGGTTCGGCGAGATGGAGGTGTGGGCGCTGGAGGCTTACGGCGCCGCGTACGCCCTCCAGGAGCTGCTGACCATCAAGTCCGACGACGTCACCGGCCGCGTGAAGGTCTACGAGGCCATCGTCAAGGGCGAGAACATCCCCGAGCCCGGCATCCCCGAGTCCTTCAAGGTGCTCATCAAGGAGATGCAGTCGCTCTGCCTGAACGTGGAGGTGCTGTCCAGCGACGGTATGTCCATCGAGATGCGTGACACCGACGAGGACGTCTTCCGCGCTGCGGAGGAGCTCGGCATCGACCTGTCCCGGCGCGAGCCGAGCAGCGTCGAAGAGGTCTGACGGGAGTCCGGCGGGCCCTGAGGAATCAGGGCCCCGCCGACCCCCAGGCCCCCGTTTCAGACCACAGACTTACAACCCTGAGAGGGATTGACGCATAGTGCTCGACGTCAACTTCTTCGACGAGCTCCGGATCGGCCTGGCCACCGCTGACGACATCCGTCAGTGGAGCCACGGCGAGGTCAAGAAGCCCGAGACGATCAACTACCGCACCCTCAAGCCGGAAAAGGACGGGCTCTTCTGCGAGAAGATCTTCGGCCCCACCCGGGACTGGGAGTGCTACTGCGGCAAGTACAAGCGCGTCCGCTTCAAGGGCATCATCTGCGAGCGTTGTGGCGTCGAGGTCACGCGCGCCAAGGTGCGCCGTGAGCGGATGGGCCACATCGAGCTGGCCGCGCCCGTCACGCACATCTGGTACTTCAAGGGTGTCCCGAGCCGGCTGGGCTACCTGCTCGACCTGGCTCCCAAGGACCTCGAGAAGGTCATCTACTTCGCGGCGTACATGATCACGTTCGTCGACGAGGAGCGCCGTACCCGCGACCTGCCCTCCCTGGAGGCGCACGTCTCCGTGGAGCGCCAGCAGGTCGAGAACCGCCGGGACGCCGACCTGGAGGCCCGCGCCAAGAAGCTCGAGGGCGACCTGGCCGAGCTGGAGGCCGAGGGTGCCAAGGCCGACGTGCGCCGCAAGGTGCGCGAGGGTGCCGAGCGTGAGATGAAGCAGCTGCGCGACCGTTCGCAGCGCGAGATCGACCGCCTCGACGAGGTGTGGACCCGCTTCAAGAACCTCAAGGTCCAGGACCTGGAGGGCGACGAGCTGCTCTACCGCGAGCTGCGGGACCGCTTCGGCACGTACTTCGACGGCTCGATGGGTGCCGCGGCGCTGCAGAAGCGCCTGGAGTCCTTCGACCTCGACGAGGAGGCCGAGAAGCTCCGCGAGATCATCCGCACCGGCAAGGGCCAGAAGAAGACCCGTGCGCTCAAGCGCCTGAAGGTCGTCTCCGCGTTCCTGCAGACCAGCAACAGCCCCAAGGGCATGGTGCTGGACTGCGTGCCGGTCATCCCGCCGGACCTTCGCCCGATGGTGCAGCTGGACGGTGGCCGCTTCGCGACCTCCGACCTGAACGACCTGTACCGCCGTGTGATCAACCGCAACAACCGCCTGAAGCGGCTTCTCGACCTCGGCGCGCCCGAGATCATCGTGAACAACGAGAAGCGCATGCTCCAGGAGGCCGTGGACGCCCTCTTCGACAACGGTCGTCGTGGTCGCCCGGTCACCGGCCCCGGCAACCGCCCGCTGAAGTCCCTGAGCGACATGCTCAAGGGCAAGCAGGGTCGTTTCCGTCAGAACCTGCTCGGCAAGCGAGTCGACTACTCGGCGCGTTCCGTCATCGTCGTCGGCCCGCAGCTGAAGCTGCACCAGTGCGGTCTGCCCAAGGCCATGGCGCTGGAGCTCTTCAAGCCGTTCGTGATGAAGCGCCTGGTCGACCTGAACCACGCGCAGAACATCAAGTCCGCCAAGCGCATGGTGGAGCGCGGCCGCACCGTCGTGTACGACGTCCTCGAAGAGGTCATCGCCGAGCACCCGGTGCTGCTGAACCGTGCGCCCACCCTGCACCGCCTCGGCATCCAGGCCTTCGAGCCGCAGCTGGTCGAGGGCAAGGCCATCCAGATCCACCCGCTCGTCTGCACCGCGTTCAACGCGGACTTCGACGGTGACCAGATGGCCGTGCACCTGCCGCTGTCCGCGGAGGCGCAGGCCGAGGCCCGCATCCTGATGCTGTCCTCGAACAACATCCTCAAGCCCGCCGACGGCCGTCCGGTGACGATGCCGACCCAGGACATGGTCCTCGGTCTGTTCTTCCTCACCACCGACTCCGAGATGCGGGACGTCAAGGGCGAGGGCCGGTCCTTCGGTTCGTCGGCCGAGGCGATCATGGCGTTCGACGCGGGCGAGCTCTCGCTCCAGTCGAAGGTCGACATCCGCTTCCCGGTGGGCACCATCCCGCCGCGTGGCTGGACCCCGCCGGCCGTCGAGGAGGGCGAGCCGGAGTACCAGACGGGCGACAGCTTCCGCCTGCGTACGACCCTGGGCCGCGCGCTCTTCAACGAGCTGCTGCCCGAGGACTACCCGTTCGTCGACTACGAGGTCGGCAAGAAGCAGCTCTCCGAGATCGTCAACGACCTCGCCGAGCGCTACCCGAAGGTCATCGTGGCGGCGACGCTCGACAACCTGAAGGCGTCCGGCTTCTACTGGGCCACCCGCTCCGGCGTCACCGTGGCCATCTCCGACGTCGTCGTTCCCGAGGCGAAGAAGGAGATCGTCAAGGGCTACGAGGCGCAGGACGAGAAGGTCCAGAAGCAGTACGAGCGCGGTCTGATCACCAAGGACGAGCGCACGCAGGAGCTCATCGCGATCTGGACCAAGGCGACCAACGAGGTCGCCGAGGCGATGAACGAGAACTTCCCGAAGACCAACCCGATCTTCATGATGGTGAACTCGGGTGCACGAGGCAACATGATGCAGATGCGTCAGATCGCCGGTATGCGTGGTCTGGTGTCGAACGCCAAGAACGAGACGATCCCGCGTCCGATCAAGGCCTCCTTCCGTGAGGGCCTGTCGGTGCTGGAGTACTTCATCTCGACTCACGGTGCTCGAAAGGGTCTGGCGGACACCGCTCTGCGTACCGCCGACTCGGGTTACCTCACCCGTCGTCTGGTCGACGTCTCCCAGGACGTCATCATCCGCGAGGAGGACTGCGGCACCGAGCGCGGCCTCAAGCTGCACATCGCGGAGGTCGGCGCGGACGGCGTGCTGCGCAAGGCGGACAACGTCGAGACCAGCGTGTACGCACGTGCGCTGGCCGAGGACATCGTCGTGGACGGCGTGGTGCTGGCCCCGGCCAACACCGACCTCGGTGACGTGCTCATCGACGAACTGGTCGCCCGTGGCGTCTCCGAGGTCAAGACCCGCTCGGTCCTGACCTGCGAGTCCGCCGTCGGCACCTGCGCCATGTGCTACGGCCGCTCGCTGGCCACCGGCAAGCTGGTCGACATCGGTGAGGCGGTCGGCATCATCGCCGCCCAGTCCATCGGTGAGCCCGGTACCCAGCTGACGATGCGTACCTTCCACACCGGTGGTGTGGCCGGTGACGACATCACCCAGGGTCTGCCGCGTGTCGTCGAGCTCTTCGAGGCCCGTACCCCGAAGGGTGTCGCCCCGATCTCCGAGGCCCAGGGCCGCGTGCGGATCGAGGAGACCGAGAAGACCAAGAAGATCGTCGTCACCCCGGACGACGGCAGCGACGAGATGGCCTACCCCATCTCGAAGCGTGCCCGTCTCCTGGTCAGCGAGGGCGAGCACGTCGAGGTGGGCCAGAAGCTCACCGTGGGTGCCACCAACCCGCACGACGTGCTGCGCATCCTGGGCCAGCGTGCCGTCCAGGTCCACCTGGTCGGCGAGGTCCAGAAGGTCTACAACTCGCAGGGTGTGTCGATCCACGACAAGCACATCGAGATCATCATCCGGCAGATGCTGCGCCGCGTGACGATCATCGAGTCCGGCGACGCCGAGCTGCTGCCCGGCGAGCTGGTCGAGCGCTCGAAGTTCGAGCACGAGAACCGTCGTGTGGTCCAGGAGGGCGGTCACCCGGCCTCCGGCCGTCCGCAGCTGATGGGTATCACGAAGGCGTCGCTGGCGACGGAGTCGTGGCTGTCCGCGGCCTCCTTCCAGGAGACGACCCGAGTCCTGACGGACGCGGCGATCAACGCCAAGTCCGACAGCCTCATCGGTCTGAAGGAGAACGTCATCATCGGTAAGCTCATCCCGGCCGGTACGGGTCTGTCCCGCTACCGCAACATCCGGGTCGAGCCGACCGAGGAGGCGAAGGCCGCGATGTACTCGGCCGTCGGCTACGACGACATCGACTACTCGCCGTTCGGCACCGGCTCCGGCCAGGCCGTTCCGCTGGAGGACTACGACTACGGTCCGTACAACCAGTAAGCGAGCATGAGTTGAAGGGCGGCCACCCCGTTTCGTACGGGGTGGCCGCCCTTCGGCGTTGTGTCAGCGTGCGGTGATCTCCAGCGCCGTCACGACCACGGTCGCCACGGCGGCCAGCGCGCCGATACTCGCCAGCGGCCAGCGGGTCCGCTCCAGGGCGTCCAGCCGCTGCTCGTGGTCGGCGAGCTGCCGGTCGGTCTGGTCGCTGCGCTGGACCAGCAGCGCGAGCGAGCCGTCGACGCGGGCGAACCCGGCCTCCAGCGTGCCCCGCAGCCGCTCCAGTTCCAGGGCGACGGTGATCGGGTCGTTCGGATCAGCGTCGGTCATCGGCACCTCCCGTCCGCAGCCACGAGGGCAGCAGCGCCTGTACGGCGGGTACGGCCATCACGCGCGTGACCGCGGCGGCGACGGTCAGCGCGCCGGCGGCCCAGGGCAGGGTGTCCGGGATGCCGGCGGCGTCGACGACCGCCGGCAGCAGGACGCACAGGCCGACAGCGGTCTGTACGACGGTACGGAGGGTGCGCTTGGCGGCCTCTGACATGGGGGATCCTGCCTTTCAGGAGCTGTACGGGACCTTGAGCGCCGCCCAGGACTTCGCCCCCGGCCAGCCGTCGGCGGACGAGCCGGTGTAGCCGAGCCTGCGCTGCCACTTGGCGTACGAGGCCCGGTCGGCGTCGGTCCACTGCGGGCCGGGACCGGACGTGTACGCCGAGCAGCCGCTCGCGACCAGCCGCCTGCCCATCGCGGTGACGATCGCCGACTTCGGCTTCTTCCTGAACCACTCGGCACCGGGGAAGGGCTGGTAGGCGGGCGTGCCGGGCGAGGTCTGCGTCTGCAGCCGGGCGGCGACCCGGCCGCGGAAGTCGGGCATCGCGAAGCCCTTGGGGTCGATCTTGGTGTTCGTCCACTCCTTGTGACCGATCACCGACCGCGCGCTCCAGCCGTGCGCCCGGCACAGCGCGGCCGACGCCCGGACCATGGCGTCCAGCTGGACGTCGGGCCAGGGGTCCTTGCCGTCGCCGAGGTTGACGCACTCGAAGCCGTAGAAGTGGACGTTGCCGTCGGTGTCGTTCTGGTTCGGCGCCGGCAGGGAGGCGCTCTCGGCGATGACGGCGGCCAGGACGTCGCCGTCGCCGCTGCCGGCGTGGTTGGCGCGGCCGTTGCCGACGAGGTGGACCGTGCCGTCCTTGGCGATGACGCCGTGGCAGAGCGGGCCGGGCAGGTCGGAGCGGCCGTCGAAGCACATGCTGACGGAGGTGCTGGTGCCGGAGGTGACGGTGTGGTGGATGATCACGCCGTTCATCGGGCCCCAGGCGCCGTGTCCGGCCCTGTTGTGGGTGCGCCAGCCGTCGTGCTCGACGACGGTGACGCCTTCGGCGCGCAGGGCGGCGACGAGGGCGTCGGCGGAGAGGGGTGTGGCCATGGGGTGCCTTCCGGGATGGGGCGGGCATGAAAAAGCCCCGGCCGGAATCGGCTCGGGGCGGGTGGGGCGGGGGCCGGGCGTGCGGGCGCGGGCTCGGGCTCGGCGTGGGCCGTGCCGGATCGGGACGGAGGGCTACTCCTCCGCCGAAGCGGGGTCCGGCGTCGTCTCCGGCGAGGAGGCCACCGGCAGCGGGACCTCCTCGGTGGGAGCGGAGGTGTCGGTGCCGTCCCCTTCCCCGGGGTCCGTCGGTTCCTCCGCCGGCGGTTCGGTGACGGCCTCGGTGACCTCCGTGGGCGTCGCTGTCCTGGGCTCCGGTGCCAGGTAGTCGGCCAGCCCGGCCGCGACCGCGGCGGCCAGCTGGGCGAGCTGCTCGTCGTCGAGGGTGACGGCGACGGGATCGGCGGCCGTCTCAGACATACGCGGACTCCATGATCTCGCCCCAGGTCCAGCCCGGGGCGGTGAGTGCGGACAGGGTCGGGAAGGCTGCGGTGACCGAGGCGTACGTGGACAGGGTCACCGCAGGCGGGGCGGCGGGGGCGTCGGGGGTCAGCCCGCTGTCGGCGGGCGTGCCGTTCGGCTTGGTGCCGCGCAGGGTCAGGATCTGCTGTACGCCGCCGTCGGCGGCTGCTGTCGTGCTGATGCCGATGACCCAGGCCAGCGTGTCCAGGAGGGTGCCGGAGGTGTCGGTCAGCCTGATCACGTCCCCGAGCTGCACCCGGGGGTCGTACAGGACCTCGACGTCCCCGATGACCGGCACCGGGTTCACCCCGGCGGTGTACAGCGCGTCGGCGATGGCCTGGGCGGAGGACAGCTCCTGGATCCAGTCGGTGTTGTCGCCGGTGTGCTCCTGGCGGCCGTAGAACTTCTCGCTGGCCGTGCCCGCCACGTAGGCGACGGCCGACCGGTCGACCGGATCCGCCTTCGGCTTCAGCGTCTCCAGATAGACGGACGGCTTGCCGTCCTTCTTCGCCGTGTACAGGGCCTGCGAGGTGCGGTTGGAGAACCGGACCACCAGGTAGCCGTCCTCACGGCGGGTCAGGACGTCGACCGCTCCCTTGACCGCCGTGGTGCCGGCCGCGGTGGTGGCGAAGCGCACCTGGCTGCCGGCAGTGGTGACCGAGTCGTCGTCGGTGCTCGGCGGACCGATGTCGAACTCCTCGTCCGCCATGACGTACGACACCGTCAGCGTCCTGTTCGCGGGGATCGTCCGGACGGCCGTGTCGGTGTACGTCGTGCCCGAGTCGACGCCGAAGTCCTCCCAGACCTTGGCCGGCTGGGCGACGTAGTTGCGGCAGGCGTCGATCTCCTCGGTGAGGGTGAGGGAGGCGATGTCCCGTACCGAGGTGAGGGTGAGGTCCGGGGTGGTCGGCGTGGTGGCGAAGCGGGTGTGGTTGCGCCAGTGGAAGACGCCCCGCTCGTCGAACTCGGCGGTCGACACGGCTGCCTTGGCGATCTGCCCGACGACCTCCCACTGCGAACCGGACACCCGCGGCACCGAGTACAACGGCAGGATCGCGTCGTCCAGTTCGACCGCCTTCGTCCAGGTGCCCGACTGGTCGAAGACCGACGCCGTGGGCATGCCGGTGAGCCCGCTGGTGAGCTGGACGCCCTCCACGGCCAGGTCGGTGACGAGCTTCAGCTCGCGCAGTTCGGAGGCCGGCTGGATCCCGTAGTCATTGGTGATCGTGTACAGCGACCCGAGGAACACCGTCCCGTCCGGGCCGGTCAGCCGGGGCTGCACGGTCGGGTAGACGGTGGTGCCCGTGGTGACGGTGTCGATGAAGACCCCGATGTGCCAGACGCCCTTGAGTGTCTGCACGGAAGTGATGTCGTTCCAGTTGGCGTTGAGGAAATCGCCGTCGGTGGTGCCCGAGCCGACCGTGAGCTGGCCGGTCGCGAAGTTCACCTGGAGCCGCAGGGTGCCGGTCGCGCCCCCGGTGCGGTCGAGCACGAGGTCCATGCGGACGGTGTCGCCCTCGCCGATCGCGGGATTGACCCACGCCTCAAGGAGCAGCCGGCTCCCCGGCACGGTGACCCGGGAGCGCGGGAACCAGCTCGCGGTGACGCCGGTCACCAGCGGCAGCAGCGCCATCTCGTGCGGGGCCTGGTCCCGCGTCCAGGTGTACTGCTCTGCCTCGGGCAGGGTCTCCGGCTGACCGTACGGCGTCGCGAAGCCGCCGTGCAGGGTGGCGTGCACAAGGGTGAGCGGCTGGCCCTCGGCGAAGTCCGGGTAGCGGGGCGGCGGGCTGGAGTACACGCCCGCCTGGCGCAGCAACTCGTCCACGCACCAGGTCGCGGTGGCCACCGGACGGCCCAGGCGGAATCCGGCGTACGGCTTCGGCAGCAGCGCAGGGCCGCGCAGCCGCTCGGCGCCGTCCAGCGCGGTGAGCTGCACGGTGTCCGTGCCGGCCTGCGCGGACCGGGCACGGACGGTGCCCCGGAAGGCGGGCAGCGTGGCGCCTGCTCCGACTCCGCTCCGCTGCACGACCGACTGGCCCGGGCGGGCGATGTCCCCGGTGGCCCGGTCGGCCCAGGGGGCGTACAGGGTGGGCGCGGCGGTGCCGTTCGTGCCGGACACCTGGAGCTGGAGCTGGGCCGAGGACGACCCCGCGAAGGCCCGCATGGCGGGCGGCAGATCGGTGGCGTACGACCGCTCCAGCTGCCAGGACTGCACCTGTGCGGAGACGTCCGTGCCGCCGAGCCGGGTGCTCTGGGCGGTCGTGCGCTCCCCGGCGGCGAGCGCGGCGGTCGTGGCGTCGTCAGCCTGCTGCACCGGACACCTCCACCAGGTCGAGACCGATGTTCCGGTACGGCAGCGGCCGGCCCGGGTTGTCGCTGTAGCCGGTGATCGCCAGTGGCGGGAGGCCGTCGCCGGGGACGCCGTCCTCGGCGGTGCCGCCGTAGGTGAGGCAGGCGCCGGCGAGGGAGTAGGTGCCGGCGACGCCGGGGGTGGCGGTGGGGGTCGCGTAGACGGCCCCCGCGGGGACGGTGCCGGTGACGAGGGGCCCGTAGACGGTGGACGAGCTGAGGAAGGTGCCGTCCGCCTGCTTGTAGTCGATGCCGACCTTGGCCGTGGTGCCGAGCGCGGCGATCGCGGTCGGGGCACGGAAGGAGACGGTGAGACCGGGGGCGACGGGGAAGTTCCCGACGGTCGCGGTGCAGCGCCAGGCCACCGCGCTGGTGGTGTCGGCGGCGGTGAAGGTGAAGGATCCGGCGGCCGTCGTGCTCTCGGCGACGGTACCCGTGGACGTCGTACGGAACCACTGGGCGAGCCCGGTGATGCCGGTGGCGCCGGACACGCCGAGGCCGAGGGCCTGGCCGGGGGTGAGGACATTGCCGGCGGCCGGGTCGAAGACGTACACGGGACCGGAGCCGTCGACGCGGCGGGCGAGGCGGTCCAGGGCGCGGGCGTGGGCCGGGGCGAGCAGGTCCCAGGACAGCTTGAGGCGGCGGACGGGTGCCTGGTTGCGGGTGACGGTGACCCGGCCGCCGAGCGACTTGAACTCGCTGACGCCCAGGTCGGCACTGCGGTCGAAGGACTTGGCGGCCTGGTCGATCTCGGTCATGGAGCCGGGGCGGCCGATCCAGAGGTTTCCCATGGGGACTCCTGAATGTTCCTGTCGGAAGACTGGACGAGGACTGGCGGAGGGCATGAAAAAGCCGACGGGGCGGCCGTCGGCGTGCGTGCGGGGACTCCGGTCCCGTCAGCGGCGGGCGAGTTGGCGCTGGCCCAGGAACACCGCGCGGGCGATCTCCTGGGAGTCGACCTGGACGACGACCGGGCGCTCGGCGAGCTTCTCCACGGCCGCGGTGAGGGTGCGCAGGCCGCCGCCGTGGCCGAGCATGCGCTCCAGCTTGGACAGCGGGATGACGGCCTCGTTCTCACCGGCCTCGCCGAGCAGGGCGAGGGTGCCGCCGGTGCGGGCGGTGACGATGCCGCCGGCGGCGAGGTGGGGGACGGGGACGCTCAGGCGGGGGAAGCCGAAGGAACGGCCGCCGAACTTCGGGACCCAGTCGGGGATGCTGATGTGGATGCCGGCGAGCGCACTGAGCAGGCCGTTCAGGGCGGTGGCGAGGCCGGTCATCGGGGCGAGCATGGCGTTGCCGAGGCCCCTCAGCAGGGGCCCGGCGTTCTTCACCAGTCCGCCGACCGCGGTGCCGATGTGCTTCATGGCGTACGTGACGCCCTTCTGCAGCAGAGCGGTGATCTTGTCCATGTTGATGAACTGCGCGATGAGCGGGGTCAGCAGCGTCATCACCAGGCCGAAGGGGTTCGCCGCCATGGCGAGGTTGAGCCCCTTCTGCGCGAGGGAGGCGCCCTTGACGCCCTTGCCGAGGCTGCCCATGGACTTGCCGCCGGTCTCGGCGTTCTTCGCGGCCCTGCCGACGGAGGTCTCGACCGCGTCCGCCTGGCTCTTGACGTTCTGCAGCTCGCCGTGAGCACCCTTGGCGGCCGACTTGAGCTTGTCGAAGGACGACTTGAGTTTGTCGGTGCCGGTGCGGGCCTTGCCGAGCCCGCCGTCGGCTCCACCGGCCCCCGACTTGACCTTGTCGAGCCCGCCGCCGCCCTGGGTGGCGGAGGTCTTGAGCTTGGCGAGGGAGGTGGAGAGCTGGTCGGAGCCGGTCTTGACCTTGGTCATGGACGGGACGGCCTGCCCGGCCGTCGTCCTGATGCGCCCGACGGCGGTGTCCGCGGTGCCGACGCTCTGGCGCAGCGAACCGGCGCTGCCGGACGCCTGGTTGAGGGCCGTACGGAATCTGCCGATGCTGGTGCTGGCCTGGTTCAGTGAGTTCGCGAGACCCACGATGTCTCATCTCCTTGGGTGGTGGGGGCGTTCAGCGGAGGACGCCTTCGAGCTGCTTGACCCGCTCTTCGAGCGCGGTGAGGCTCATGCCGGCCCGGGTCGCCTGGCCCGCGGCCCGCTGGGCGCTGCTGGTGGCGCTGCGCAGTAGGTTGTCCGCCCGCCTGGCGTCCTCCTGCGCCTTGTGGGCCATGTCCTGTGCCTGGCGGGAGGAGTTCCTGGCGCGGTCGACCTGGACCTTGATGTCCTGTTCGAACGTCTCGACGCGACTTTGCACGGCTGTGAGGGCCTGCCGGGCAGCTTCTTCCGCCTCCTCCTTCGCTTCCTTCGCGGCGTCCTCGGCCGCCTTCTTGGCCGCGTTCTCGCGGCCGTGGAACGCGTTGTTCAGGGAGAGGTTCGGTCCGACCGGTTTGCCGGCGAAGGTGAACCCCTTCTCGTCCCACTTGAGGAGGGATTGATCGATCTTGACGAACTGGGCGCTCGTGGTGACGGCCTGCGCCTGGATGTCCTTCACCCACTCCGATTTGAGCTGGGGGATCTGGTTCTTCAGGAAGGCGGCCGCCGTGGCCTGGGACTGTTGCGCGGCCAGGACGCGTACCTGGTTCGGATCGTAGGGTGCGGTACTCGACCCCATGGAGCCTCCTCGCGGGAAGTGGACGAGCGGGTGGACAGAAAAAGGAGACCTCCGACCGGGGGCCGGTCAGAGGTCGGAGGTGTGATCAGGGGCTACGCGACGGCGACCGCGATGGTGGAGGCGACGAACCAGACCGTGAAGACGACCGTCAGCGGTGCCAGGCAGGCGACTACGGTGCGGTGGAACCTGACGGAGGAGTCCAGGAGAGTCGCCAGTTCCGCCGTGTCCGGCGAGGCGGGGGCGTAGACGATCCTCAGGGTGTCGCCGCGCGCCACCTCAAGGCGCCGTATGGGCGATGAGTCCGCGCTGTGCTCCGTACCGTCGGGGAGCGTGTAGGTGAAACGCACGGACACGTCGTCCTCGTGCCAGGACAGCGACGTGCACAGACCTTCCGTCTCGACTCCTGATTCCTGCAGGTGCCTGGCCGCCCGGTACTTGCGGTACGAGTGGAGGCCCACGGCGCCGAGCACGGTGGGAATGAGGGCCAGGAACGCCAGCCCGAACACGTTGTCCATCGAGTGGTCCCCTCCGTCACCCGCGTGGCCGAACCGGCACAGGGCTCATGATGGCCGAGGTGATCACGGTTGTCGACGGTGAACAGCCGTCATGTACTCCCCGTCGGTCACGACGGTTCGTCATGGGGATGAGAGCGGGCGGCCGATGGCCCGGAAGGGTGGGGGAAGGGGAGGACCGTGGCGTCGGTGGGTGAGGGGCGGGGGGCTGCCGCCCGGGTCGTCTCCGCCCTGCGCCGCTCGTCGTGTTCACCCCGGTCGCGCCAGCCCTGGCCGTACGCCCGGAACTCCCGACGTTCGACTTCCGCGCGGGTGGTGATCAAGAGGTCCGGTGGCAGAGGGCGGCCCTTGAAGTGGGCGGCCAGGGCCTGCCGCAGCTCTGCGGTCGTCTCCGTGCCGTCCTGTGCCGTGCTGTCGTCCCTCGCCATGAGGCCCCCATTCCTCCGCACCGCCCGAATCTCCGGAAAGCGTGACTCGAACATGTGAGCGATAGCCGTAGCAGGGTACTCCACGCACCTGTGTACGGGAGGGGAAAGCGGAGCCGGTTCAGGCCACCTCGTACGTCCCGCCGATCCGGATGACGTTGCCGCTCACGTAGGCCGTGCCGAGCACGCCGCCGCTGCCGAGCTGGGTGGCCGTGGAACTCGACGCGGAGGCCGGGCCCCAGATGGTGTACGCCGTCGCGCCGGTGCTCGCGCCGGGCTGGCACGAGATCAGTGCGCGGCCTACGGAGACCGCCGCCACTCCCTGGAACTGCGGAAGCCCGCCCAGCGCACCCGCCGTGACCGGCAGGCCGAAGCTGTAGTTGCCGCTGCCGTAGGTCGTCGCCGCGCCGAAGGTGACCAGTGTCGTGAAGTGGCAGACCTTGCCGACCACCGCGTACCTGCCGGTCAGCGTGCCGTCGCCGATGGACGGGTTGGTGGTGGTGGCCGTCCAGGTCGGGGTGTAGGTGTTCCAGGCGCCGAGCGCGATCCATGCCGAGCCCGTGTAGTAGCTGAGGGTGCCGGGCGTGGTCAGCCAGGCGACCATTCCGGCCACCGGAGTCGTGACGGCCGCGTCCCGGTCGGCGGCCGTCGAGTAGCGCAGGATCGTCCGGCTGTCGATGCCCTCGGCGAGGGACTGGAGGTGGAGGGGGAGGTTCGCGATGTCGGTGGGCTGGGGGTACGGGAGTTTGCTGAGCGGGGTGGTGAGGGTCATGGCGCATCGCTCCTGTGCTGGGGATGCCGGGATGCCGGCGGTCAGTTGAAGAACCGGGCCAGTTCGGCGGGGCCGGGGTTGTGGACCTCGGCGGCCGCGGCCTCGGGGCCGGGTTCCGGAGCGGCCCGCTCGGAGCCGGGCCGCGGGACCGGCCTCGGGTACTCCAGCGGTTCCGCGTCCTCGTCCCGGTTGACGGTGGCGAACATCCAGTTCGCCTCGGTGAGTTGGTCGACGGCGGCGGCGAGCAGATGGTCCGTGACCGACCAGTCGGCCGCCTCCCCGTGCAGTTCGCGCAGGGTCGCGCTGTCGCGGGGCAGATGCCTGACCAGCACCGCGAGCCGGCGGGAGGAGAGCCGGCCGCGATGCCAGTCGAGCAGGTCCACGCCGTAGTGGCGGAGCAGGTCCGCCTCCAGCGCCTCGGCGTGCTCGTCGACGAACTCGCCGAGGCTCAGCCTTCCCCCAGGCCGAGCCCGGTCTCCTTGCCGTACGCCTCCAGGATGGCCGCGATGTCCTGCATGGTGACGTCGAGACGGTCGAAGCGGGAGAACTGGGCGTCGCCCAGCAGCACCTGCAGCAGGCCGTCCACGTCGTTGTCGTCGAGCTCCCGCAGGGCACGGGCCGTCTTGCGGGTGAGCTCGGTCGGGAGGGTGAAGGTGTCGCCGTCGATGGTGAAGGACCAGGTCCGGCCGAGCGCCTCCTGGCGCTGGGCACGGGCGGCGCTGACGTCGAAGGACATGCGTCGACTCCTGTACAGAGGAAGGTGGTCGGCGCGGGCGGGCCGAGGTGGGGAGGCCCCGGCCCGCCCGCCGGGAAGGGGACTGATCAGGAGGCGGTCGAGTACGCCGGGTCCTTCATCAGGAAGGTCGCCAGCGGCTTGGTGTTGTCGACCGCCAGCGCGGTGAAGGTGACGCCGAGCTTGATGGAGGCGGTGCGGGTCAGCGACAGCTCCTCGCTCTCGGTGACCTGGCCCCGGGCGACGACGAAGCGGTACGTGATGTCGGTCCCGTCGGAGAACTCGATGCCGAGTGCCTTCTCGTTGAACTTCGGGTCGGCCGACAGGTCGTACTTGTAGATCCCGGAGTTGGCGGCGGTCTCGGCCACCGCGTCACCGCCCATGAAGAACGGCAGCGTGTCCTCGTTCAGCTGGAGCAGCTGGAACTTCACGGTCAGGTCGCGGTCCGAGTAGATGAACCGGGCCGGGGAGACCGACTGCCAGGTCTCGACCGGGTCGAGCTTGTCCTTCTTGGCCAGCTTGATGCCGTCCTGGGAGGTGTAGCCGAGGTCCTTCCAGCCGGCGGCCCACGCGGTGCTGACATCGGTCGGCGCGGTCGTGCCGACCGGGGCGACCAGGATGCGGCCGGTACCGGCGACGCGGATCTCGTTGGCGTTGCTGCCTGCCATGCGTAACTCCTTCTCGGTGGGTTGGTTGGTGCGTCGTTGCGACGCTGTGCCGTGCCTGGGCATGGCGAAGGCCCCGCCGTACGGTCTTGCCGGCGGGGGCCTGTTCGGGGGAGCGGGCCGGTGGAGGCCCGCAAGGAAGGGGCTTCGAACCGGCGGATCAGGCGGGGCGGATGTGCAGCCTCACCGTCGCGTAGTAGCGGTTCGCCGCCGAGCGGTTCCAGTCCGGCAGCCAGCGCGGGCCGTCGGCCTCGACGACGTCCGTGACGTGCGCGGTGCCGTATGCGGTGCCGCGCAGGGTGAGAACGGCGGAACGGACGAGCAGGGCCAGGGTGTGCGCGGTGGTCTTGTCGGGGCCGTAGACCTCGAAGTCCACCAGCGGCTGGTCCAGGTGCTGGTCGTCGATCCAGGCCCCGCCGGCGCGGGAGACCAGGACGACCTGCTGGGTGCCGTCGAATCCACTCGGCGGGACGTTGTCCACGGTGGCGGCGGCGAGTTCGGTGCGGTCGGTCAGGAAGTCGACGACGAGTCGCTCGACATCGGGGAAGGTGACCGTCGGATCGGCCACGGGGTGACCTCCCTTCGCGGAGGGGTACCTGGTGTGTCGATGGGGCTGCCCATGAGCGTGCGGCGGGCCGTTGTCCCGTCGTGGGCACAGCTCCGCCGCTGCACCAACTGTGACACGTTGCGAGCGCGCGCGCAACAAATTGGGTGACGGGGTGCCTGGCAGGCGTCCGCCGGCGGCCTGTCCGGATGCCTCGACTGCCGACTGGCGGCGACCCGTTGAAGGGCGGCGGGAGGGGGGGGCTGCGGCTGGTCGGGGCGGTCTCGCGGCGGTGGGGGTGGCGCCGGGCGGGGTGGTGAGAGAGATCGGTGTGGTGCGCGTTCCTTGTGCGAGTGGCGAGTGGCGAGTGGCGAGTGGCGAGTGGCGAGTGGTGAGTTGCGGGTCAGTGGCGGACGTGGCGGGCCTCCGTCAGTGCGTCCGTCCAGCCGGCCGCGTAGGCCATCGACTCGCGGGTGAGCAGTTCCTCGTACAGCCGGTCGAGCAGTGCCTCGCGGTCGGACGCGGGGGAGCGCAGGAGGTGGGCGAGGCGGGTGTAGGTGTCGATCGGCTGGTGCGGGAAGTTGCTCGTGCCAGTCGCCATGTCGGCCTGCTTTCCGGTCTGTCCGCTGGGCTGGTGGTACGGGTGCGCACACCGGCGCGTTCGAGTGTTTGTTCGAACTAGTGTACGAGTAATCCGATGGTGTCGCTCTGTGTTTGCCGAAGTGGATTTATTTCACTCTCCGCTGTCGCCCGGTCTGGACCTGCTGTGATGTCGGAGTCCAGTGGATCTTGTGTCAGATCCGTGGAGTAGGATCCGGCCGTCCTTCCGTCGGTGAATCGAAAGTGAACGGTGTGGCCTTGCAACGGACCTGAGGGCCTGTCATACGACGGTGGACGGCCATAGGGCGGCCGTCCTCGCGCGGGGGGCGCGACGGGGCAGGGACGAGAGCAAGGCCTATGGGGTGGACGGGGACGCGGACGCAGGCAACGCGCGGCATCGGCATGTGATCGACTGGCTCGAACAAGCCTCCGACCTGCCACATCTCATCGCTCGTGTCTCCGAGCTGGTCCTGAGCCTCGATTACGAGCCCCAGGACCTGGTGGTCCTTCCGCGCGCGGAACTCGACCGGCGCGAGATGGCCGCCTACAGCGCCGGCTGGGCCGATGTGGTCGACGAGCGGCTTCCGGCCGTACGGCGGGCGTACGAGCGGCGGATCACCGCCGCCTATGTGCAGGGGCAGGAGGATGCCCGGACCGGGCGGCGGCCGCGGCGCGCTCGACGGCCGGAGGGCGAGCGGGAGTACGGGGGCGAGGTCATTCCGCTGCCCTATGTCCAGCTCCTGCGGCCGCCGTCCGAATTGACGCGGGTAGAGCAGCGTGGGGAGCGGGAGCGGTCCATCGCGGACGGGACTCCGTGGGATGGCGGCGGCCACGCGGCCGCTGACCTCGACGGAATCGCTGACGCCGATAGCGCCGACGACCGTACGGATGCCGGGCCCGGAGCCGACACCCTGCTGTCCGCGCGCGAGGTGCGCGAGGTGCGCGAGAAGCGCGTGGTGCCGGCCGCCGCCGAACGGCGTTCGGTCGTACGGCGAAACGGGCGGCCCAGCGTGCCTCCGCTGAAGCGCGATGCTGCGGGCGGCGTTCGGGACAAGGGGCGTCGGGCCGACGGCGGTGGGGAGCGCGATCAGCAGGAGCCCGCCGACATGCCCGGTGCCCGGCTCTCCGACAAGGCGCGAGCCCTCGCGGAGGAGCTGGAGGATCGGGCCTCCGGCCGACGCCGGGACGAGTGAGCAGGCCGACCGGTGTGCCGTACGGACGGGTCGGCCGAAGGGAGGGGCCACTTGTGCGGCCGGCGGTGCCGCATGGCGGCTGGTGCTGGTGCTGGTGCCTGGCCGGGTGCCGGTGGTTCCTCGCCGTCGTACGGGCCGTCGCGGAGGGGTTCGGCAAGAGGGGCGGGGGATTCGGCTCGCCCCCTTCGGGACATGCTGCGCCACCCCCGTGGAGAACACCCGTCGGCCCGCGGGCGTCCTCGATGGCGCGTCCGGCGAGGGAAGGGGGGAGCTCAGTCCGCGGTCGTCGTTGCCGCGTCCGCCAGGGGGCGGGGGTCCTTCTGGTCGTACACGTCGTTCGGCAGGAACTGCTCCACGACGCGGACGAACATCTCCCGCCGGTCCGCCGGCACCCCCAGCAGGTCGGCCACCTCCTCCAGCGTGGGCCGGCGGGCGAACTCCGCGCTCGGCGCGGGCGCGGCCAAGTAGTCGTGCGGGTCGGCCAGTTCCTCCGCCGTCAGGCGGCCGGAACGGATGAGCATCTCGCGGACCGGAACGCCCAGCACGCGGGCGAGCCGGCGCGTGGTCTCCAGGTCCGGCATGCTCTGGCGCTGCAACAGGCGGGTCACAGCGGCCCGGTGGACCCCCGCCTCGTCCGCTATCCGCGACTTGCCGCCGCCGCGCGGGCTGTCGATGTCGTACCCGCGGTCGCGCATCAGGTCTTCGACCCACGCGGCGAACGCGTCCAGATCCTGGCTGGTCATCTGAGGGCTCGCTTCCTTTAGAGGGCAGCAAGTTTAGCTTGCTTGCGCGCACGGAATTACGTGCTCTCGTGCAAGCACTGCGGAAAGTCTGTGCAATACGCGGGGATTTGGCGGTGGTTGACGTCCGGATGAGGTCCGGATGATGTCCGAGTGGTCACGATCCCTCCGTGATCTTCCGAAAGGGTCGCTGGCATATTTGTTGCGAGCGCGCGCGCAATCTGTAAGTCTGGACGGCGCTCGCCTCACACCAGCCCCACCGGAGCCACATTGGGAGGCCCCATGTCCGTCATCGGCAGCTCATGCCCACCGCCCGCCTGGCAGGCCGCGGCCGCCTGCGCCGGGCTTCCGCCCCTGGTGGTCTTCTCGAAGAAGGTGAAGGAGGCCGCCCCCGCGTTGCAGGCCTGCGCCCGCTGTCCGGTCCGGCGTGACTGCGAGGAGGCCGTCGCCCCCGCCGACAACTGGTTCGACGGCGTCTGCGGCGGCCGGCTGTGGCGCCGCGGTCGCCCCGTCGAGATCCCCGCCCATCTCCTCCCGGCCGTGCAGAGCCCGGTCGTCCAGGGCGCCCTGCGCCGCGGAGGCTCCGTTGCCTGACCGTCGTACGACCCCTGCAAAGCCACCTTCCACCCCCGCAAAGCCACCTTGCCCCCCTGCGCACCCGCCCGCCGAAGACCGCCCCGCCGACCACGCCGCCCTCTGGATCGGCCAGCTCCTCCAGCACTTCCCCGAGCTGGCCGTCGAGCTGGCTCCCGGCCGCGGCGCCACCCCGGCCCACCGGCCCACGCCCGCCCCGCCCCCGGCAGACCTCGCCGACCGGCTCCGGGAGGAGCGCGCCGAGGCGCTGCTGCTCCAGCAGGCCCACGGACTCGTCGCCCCCGGTCGCACTGCCGCTCCGCTGCGGCTGCACATCTCCGACACCATCCGCGACATCACCGACGGGGTCGTGGAGCTGGAAGAGGCGGTACGGGACCGGCTCGGGCTGCCCCGCGTCCGCCGCGCCTCCGTGCCCGAGCGGCTGCGCCGGATCGGCGGCCTCCTCGACGGCATCGCCGCCGACCCCGTCCTCGCCGCCCACGTCCGGGACGAGACCCGCCGGATGGCCCGGCGCTGCGCCCGCGCCCTGGGCGACACCGAGACCATCGTCCGCGTCTCCGGGCGCTGTCCCTGGTGCGACTCCGTCTCCCTGCGCGCCTTCCCGGACCGCGCCGCCGTCCTCTGCGTGAACCCCGCCTGCCGGTGCCCGGACCCCGACTGCGGCTGCCACGACGACCCGGCCTACCGGCACACCTGGGACGAGGGGGAGTGGAGCCACCGATGAAGCAGCAGGGCCTGCCCGCGCTCATCCCCGGCCCCCTCGCCGCCCAGGAGGCCGGTGTCGCCCCGGCGACCATCCGCAAGTGGGTCCAGCTGGGCCACCTCACGGCGGCCGGCAAGGCGGGCCGGGCCGCGCTCTTCCGCCTGGAGGACGTCTTCGCGGCGGAGCGCGCGGCCGCCCGCCGCCCGTAGCGGACCCGGGCGGGGGCCACCCCGGCCCCTGCCCCTCGCGCCCTGCCCCTCGCGCCCCGCCTCTCGTCCCTAGGGGATCCCCAACTCGAAGATCACGTAGTGCGCGTACCACCCGGACGCCACCGCGGCAGTGGAGAAGAACACCGCGAGGGTCGGCCACCGCAACCGGCTCATCGCCGCCGCCGGAGCCAGCAGCAGCGGGAAGACGGGCAGCAGGTAGCGCGGGGTGTTGCCGAACATCTGCTGGGTGCCGAGGATCGTCACGATCGAGGCGAGGGTGTACGCCGTCAGCACCAGCGGCGGCCGTTTCCGCAGCATGAGCGCGACGAGGAACGGCAGCGCCACCACCACCTGCACGGCGATGAGGTCCGGGACCGAGTAGGCGAAGAGGTAGTCGCCGTGCCCCACCGCCACGTTCCGCAGCACGTCCAGGGTGTAGGCGCCGAAGTCGAAGTAGTGGGCCCAGGCCTGGTGCTGGAGCGAGAAATACGCGCCCGGGTCTCCCATCGACCGGCCGACCCACGCGATGTAGGTGAGCAGGCCGAGGGGTGCGGCGATCACCGCGTACAGCGGGGCCGCGACGCCCTGCTCGCGCCGGCTGTCCCGGCGCAGCAGGGTCACCAGGGCCGCCAGGCCGACCGCGCCGATCAGCACGGCCGCCGTGGGACGGCTCAGGCCGGACAGGAAGGCGAGCAGGCCCGCCGTCACCCAGCGGCGTCTCATCACGGCGTGGCAGGTCCAGGCGGCGATCGCCACGAACAGGGACTCCGTGTAGACCGCCCACTCGACGCCGGCGGCGGGGGCCACGGCCCACAGGCCGGCCGCGATGGTGCCGGCCCGGGCGCCGGCGAGCAGCGAGATCACCGCGTAGATGCCGGCCGCCGCCACGAACGAGCACACCACCGAGACGAGGATCGCCGCGCCGTACAGGCCGAGGCCGGTGACTTCCGAGACGGCCCGGACCAGACCCGGATACAGGGGGAAGAACGCGACCGAGTTCTGCTCGGCGCTGAACTGGCCGCCGGGGGCGAGGGGCTGGA
This sequence comes from Streptomyces sp. NPDC001980, assembly GCF_040296885.1. Taxonomy (NCBI): domain Bacteria; kingdom Bacillati; phylum Actinomycetota; class Actinomycetes; order Kitasatosporales; family Streptomycetaceae; genus Streptomyces; species Streptomyces sp. NPDC001980. The sequence goes on from NZ_JBEOYD010000009.1 coordinate 300,698, forward strand.
GGGGCTCGGGGTGGTAGCCCTTCTGCGCGACCTGGAGGTACCACCAGCCGTCCCACGTGGACAGGACGTCCCACCAGTGGGCGCCGCCGCCGAAGCGGGGGTCCTTGTGACGGTAGTCACCGGCGGACGTCAGCAGCCAGGCGAAGACGAGGAGGCCGGTGAGCTTGGCGGCGCCGTAGAGGGCGAGGGGCGGGAGGTAGGGGCGGGCGGCCGGGGGGAGGCGGAGGGGGCGAGGACGTGGCACTGGCTCGGCGGTCGTCGCGGTGCTGCTCTGAGCTGCGCTCATGCTTGATTCCCCCTGAAGAACGCCGATGGAAGTGCTGCGCGTGGTCGTCGGGCGGCCGCCGGTCCGTCGTGGCTGGTCGCGCCCACGCGGCGGAGCCGCACATTTATATAGCCCCGCGCCCCCAAGGGGGGCGGGGCGGAAGGGGACCGGCGATCAGAAGATCTGATCAGCGTCGCACAGCTGTGAATCCGATCGACGTCAACTCGCGCCGCTCCCCGTTCGCGTGTCGTTCGTCTCCGTGGTATATCGGAAGGCGCCGCAAAACCCCAGCTCACGCCCCCCGCAACCGGTCCCCCTTCTTTTGTTTTGACCGGAGTGATTGCGCTGGGTACGCTCAGACCTTGTGCCTGGGGTGTGCCCTGACCCTCGTGCGTGCCTTCAAACCGCACCGGAGTGACGAGTGGCCACCGCGATCCGCGCCCCCTTCTGCCTTGCGGCAGGAGTCCACGGAATCCGACACACCCGACCGCGTGGGTCGGCGATGTTCCAGGTTAGCTTCACCATTCGGCACACAGAAACCGGAGAAGTAGTGCCTACGATCCAGCAGCTGGTCCGCAAGGGCCGGCAGGACAAGGTCGAGAAGAACAAGACGCCCGCACTCGAGGGTTCCCCTCAGCGTCGTGGCGTCTGCACGCGTGTGTTCACGACCACCCCGAAGAAGCCGAACTCGGCCCTGCGTAAGGTCGCGCGTGTGCGTCTGACCAGCGGTATCGAGGTCACTGCTTACATTCCGGGTGAGGGACACAACCTGCAGGAGCACTCCATCGTGCTCGTGCGCGGCGGCCGTGTGAAGGACCTGCCCGGTGTTCGCTACAAGATCATCCGCGGCTCGCTCGACACCCAGGGTGTCAAGAACCGCAAGCAGGCCCGCAGCCGCTACGGCGCCAAGAAGGAGAAGTAAGAATGCCTCGTAAGGGCCCTGCCCCGAAGCGCCCGGTCATCATCGACCCGGTCTACGGTTCTCCTCTTGTCACCTCGCTCATCAACAAGGTGCTGCTGAACGGCAAGCGCTCCACCGCCGAGCGCATCGTGTACGGCGCCATGGAGGGCCTGCGCGAGAAGACCAGCAACGACCCGGTCATCACGCTCAAGCGCGCGCTGGAGAACATCAAGCCCACGCTTGAGGTCAAGTCCCGCCGTGTCGGTGGCGCCACCTACCAGGTGCCGGTCGAGGTCAAGCCCGGCCGTGCCAACACCCTGGCGCTGCGCTGGCTGGTCGGCTACTCCCGCGCCCGTCGCGAGAAGACCATGACCGAGCGTCTGCTCAACGAGCTTCTCGACGCTTCGAACGGCCTCGGTGCGGCCGTCAAGAAGCGCGAGGACACGCACAAGATGGCCGAGTCCAACAAGGCCTTCGCGCACTACCGCTGGTAGTCGCAGTCCACATCGAGACCGAGAGAAGACTGAAGCCTTATGGCTACCACTTCGCTTGACCTGGCCAAGGTCCGCAACATTGGGATCATGGCCCACATCGACGCGGGCAAGACGACCACCACCGAGCGCATCCTGTTCTACACCGGTGTGTCGTACAAGATCGGTGAGGTCCACGACGGTGCTGCCACCATGGACTGGATGGAGCAGGAGCAGGAGCGTGGCATCACGATCACCTCTGCTGCCACCACCTGTCACTGGCCGCTCGAAGACGTCGACCACACGATCAACATCATCGACACCCCGGGTCACGTCGACTTCACCGTCGAGGTGGAGCGTTCGCTCCGCGTCCTCGACGGCGCCGTGACGGTGTTCGACGGCGTTGCCGGCGTGGAGCCCCAGTCCGAGACGGTTTGGCGTCAGGCGGACCGCTACGGCGTCCCGCGTATCTGCTTCGTCAACAAGCTCGACCGGACCGGTGCCGAGTTCCACCGCTGCGTGGACATGATCAAGGACCGTCTGGGCGCGCAGCCGATCGTGATGCAGCTCCCGATCGGTGCCGAGGCCGACTTCAAGGGTGTCGTCGACCTGGTCACGATGAAGGCCCTCGTGTGGTCCGCCGAGGCGGAGAAGGGCGAGATGTACGACGTTGTCGACATCCCGGCCACCCACACCGAGGCTGCCGAGGAGTACCGCGGCAAGCTCGTCGAGACCGTCGCCGAGAACGACGACGAGATCATGGAGCTGTACCTGGAGGGCCAGGAGCCTTCCGTGGAGCAGCTGTACGCCGCGATCCGTCGTATCACCATCGCGTCCGGCAAGTCCAAGGACGTCACGGTCACCCCGGTGTTCTGTGGTACCGCGTTCAAGAACAAGGGTGTTCAGCCCCTGCTCGACGCGGTCGTGCGCTACCTGCCCTCCCCCCTGGACGTCGAGGCCATCGAGGGCCACGACGTCAAGGACCCGGAGGTCGTGGTCAAGCGCAAGCCGTCCGACGACGAGCCGCTGTCCGCCCTCGCGTTCAAGATCATGAGCGACCCGCACCTGGGCAAGCTCACCTTCGTCCGGGTGTACTCGGGCCGCCTGGAGTCCGGCACGGCCGTGCTGAACTCCGTCAAGGGCCGCAAGGAGCGCATCGGCAAGATCTACCGCATGCACGCGAACAAGCGTGAGGAGATCGAGTCGGTGGGCGCCGGCGACATCATCGCCGTCATGGGTCTGAAGCAGACCACGACCGGTGAGACGCTGTGTGACGACAAGCAGCCGGTGATCCTGGAGTCCATGGACTTCCCGGCGCCGGTCATCCAGGTCGCCATCGAGCCCAAGTCGAAGGGCGACCAGGAGAAGCTGGGCATCGCGATCCAGCGCCTGGCCGAGGAGGACCCGTCCTTCCAGGTCCACTCGGACGAGGAGACCGGCCAGACCATCATCGGTGGTATGGGCGAGCTGCACCTCGAGGTGCTGGTCGACCGTATGCGCCGTGAGTTCAAGGTCGAGGCCAACGTCGGCAAGCCGCAGGTCGCGTACCGCGAGACGATCCGCAAGGCCGTCGAGCGCGTCGACTACACCCACAAGAAGCAGACCGGTGGTACCGGTCAGTTCGCCAAGGTGCAGATCGCGATCGAGCCGCTCGAGGGTGGCGACACCTCGTACGAGTTCGTGAACAAGGTGACCGGTGGCCGTATCCCGAAGGAGTACATCCCTTCGGTGGACGCCGGTGCGCAGGAGGCCATGCAGTTCGGCATCCTCGCCGGTTACGAGATGACCGGTGTCCGCGTGATCCTGCTCGACGGTGCCTACCACGAGGTCGACTCCTCCGAGCTCGCCTTCAAGATCGCCGGTTCGCAGGCCTTCAAGGAGGCTGCGCGCAAGGCGTCCCCCGTGCTCCTTGAGCCGATGATGGCCGTCGAGGTCACCACGCCCGAGGACTACATGGGTGAGGTCATCGGCGACATCAACTCCCGCCGTGGCCAGATCCAGGCCATGGAGGAGCGGGCCGGTGCCCGCGTCGTGAAGGGCCTCGTGCCCCTCTCGGAGATGTTCGGTTACGTCGGCGACCTGCGCAGCAAGACGTCCGGCCGGGCCAGCTACTCCATGCAGTTCGACTCCTACGCCGAGGTTCCCCGGAACGTCGCCGAGGAGATCATCGCGAAGGCCAAGGGCGAGTAGCGCACCGCGTTCCACGCACCGCGCGCACACGCTTTAGGCTTGACCCCGGAGCCTCACGGGCCGTTCCTCCGCATTCGTGGCGGAATGGCCCGGGGCCCGGGACCCAACAGCAAAGATCACCTGGCGCCGAACGAGTCAAGGCGTACAGAACCACTTCCAGGAGGACCCCAGTGGCGAAGGCGAAGTTCGAGCGGACTAAGCCGCACGTCAACATCGGCACCATCGGTCACATCGACCACGGTAAGACGACCCTCACGGCCGCCATTACCAAGGTGCTGCACGACGCGTACCCGGACCTGAACGAGGCGACCGCGTTCGACAACATCGACAAGGCGCCCGAGGAGCGTCAGCGCGGTATCACGATCTCCATCGCGCACGTCGAGTACCAGACGGAGACCCGTCACTACGCGCACGTCGACTGCCCCGGTCACGCGGACTACATCAAGAACATGATCACGGGTGCCGCGCAGATGGACGGCGCGATCCTGGTCGTGGCCGCCACCGACGGCCCGATGCCGCAGACCAAGGAGCACGTGCTCCTGGCCCGCCAGGTCGGCGTTCCGTACATCGTCGTCGCCCTGAACAAGGCCGACATGGTGGACGACGAGGAGATCATGGAGCTCGTCGAGCTCGAGGTCCGTGAGCTCCTCTCCGAGTACGAGTTCCCGGGCGACGACCTGCCGGTCGTCAAGGTCTCCGCGCTGAAGGCGCTGGAGGGCGACCCCGAGTGGACCCAGTCCGTCCTGGACCTGATGTCCGCCGTCGACGAGGCCATCCCGCAGCCCGAGCGTGACGTCGACAAGCCGTTCCTGATGCCGATCGAGGACGTCTTCACGATCACCGGTCGTGGCACCGTCGTCACCGGTCGTATCGAGCGTGGTGTCCTCAAGGTCAACGAGACCGTCGACATCATCGGCATCAAGACCGAGAAGACCACCACCACGGTCACCGGCATCGAGATGTTCCGCAAGCTGCTCGACGAGGGCCAGGCCGGTGAGAACGTCGGTCTGCTGCTCCGTGGCATCAAGCGCGAGGACGTCGAGCGCGGCCAGGTCATCATCAAGCCGGGCTCGGTCACCCCGCACACCGAGTTCGAGGCGCAGGCCTACATCCTCTCCAAGGACGAGGGTGGCCGCCACACGCCGTTCTTCAACAACTACCGTCCGCAGTTCTACTTCCGTACGACGGACGTGACCGGCGTGGTGACCCTCCCCGAGGGCACCGAGATGGTCATGCCGGGTGACAACACCGAGATGAAGGTGGACCTCATCCAGCCCGTCGCCATGGAAGAGGGCCTGAAGTTCGCCATCCGCGAGGGTGGCCGCACGGTCGGCGCCGGCCAGGTCACCAAGATCAACAAGTGATCTCGGCCCGCAAGGGCTGACCAGGCAGGTCTGAAGGGGCCCGTACGACTCCGGTCGTACGGGCCCCTTTGCTGTCCCGTGCCGTCTCGCGGGGTTCGAAACTATTCGGCGCCCACGACCCCTGGTCCGCACGGGCCACTCACCCCACCATTTGTCATGCCGCTGAGCAAATTCGGGTGATCGCATTCGGGTGGAGGGGTGAGCCATGTCTGTCAGCCGGAGGGCTGTCCTGGGCGCGGTGGGTGCGGGAGTCGCCGCGGTGCCGGCGCTGTCGCCGGGGATCGCGTGGGCGGACGAGAGGGACGGCGGACCGCGGGTGACGGACCCGGGCGCGTACATCTCCTTCACCGGTGGAGCATTCCCGCTCGTCGGCGCCCCCGTCGTGGTGAGCGCCGACGACCACTCCGGAGTCGTACGGGTGGTGGGTGACCTCCGCGACGACATCGAGCGGGTGACCGGGGTACGCCCCGCCGCGACCATCGCCCGCCGTGCGGTCCTCGTCGGCACGATCGGCCGCAGCCCGCTGATCGACGGCCTGGTGGCCGCCGGCAAGCTGGACGTGACGGGGATCCGGGGCCGCTGGGAGACCTCGCTCCAGACGGTGGTCGACCACCCGATGCCCGGCGTGGAGCAGGCCTTCGTCATCGCGGGCAGCGACCCGCGCGGCACGATCTTCGGGGCGTACGACGTCTCGTACGGCCTCGGCGTCTCGCCCTGGCACTGGTGGGACGACGTGCCCCCGGTCCACCGCGACCAGGCGTGGGTGCTGCCGGGCCGCCACACACAGGGCACCCCGGCGGTGAAGTACCGCGGCTTCTTCGTCAACGACGAGAACCCGGCGCTCGGCACCTGGGCCCCGGCGTACTTCGGCCCGGGCAAGGCGCCCGGCTGTCCCGGCGGGTTCAACGCGGACTTCTACGCGAAGGTCTTCGAGGTCCTGCTGCGGCTGAAGGGCAACTACCTCTGGCCCGCCGTCTGGGGGCGGGCGTTCGCGGAGGACGACCCGGAGAACCACCGGCGGGCCGCCTTGTACGGTGTTGTCATGGGCACGTCTCACGAGGCGCCCATGATGCGGGGAATCGAGGAGTGGAACCGCCACGCGACCGGCGGCACCGACCCCTACGGGGGCACCGGCGAATGGTCCTACCTCCGCAACGCCGAGGCGATCCGCGCCTACTGGCGGGCCGGCATCCAGCGCATGGTCGACGAGGGCTTCGAGGGCGTGGTCACCCTCGGCATGCGCGGCAACGGTGACACCGGCCTCCCCGACGGCGACGGCATCGAGCTCATGCGGGAGATCATCGCGGCGCAACGGCGGATCATCGAGGAGGTGACCGGGAGACCGGCCGCCGAGACCCCCCAGGTGTGGACCCTGTACAAGGAGGTCCAGCGCTACTGGGACCGGGGGCTGCGGGCGCCCGACGACGTGACCGTCGTCCTCACGGACGACAACTGGGGCAACATCCGCAAGCACCCCTCCCCGCAGGAGCCGCGGGGCGGCGGATACGGCCTCTATTACCACTTCGACTACGTCGGAGCCGGCCGCAACTACAAGTGGGTCGACACCGCCAACCTCCGCAACGTCTGGGACCAGCTCCACCAGGCCCACGCCTACGGCAACCACGGCCTGTGGGTGGCCAACGTGGGCGACCTGAAGGGGAACGAACTCCCGACGGAGTTCTTCCTCACCTACGCGTGGAATCCGGACCGTTGGCCCTTCGACCGGCTGGCCGAGTGGGAGCGCGGATACGCCCGCCAGAACTTCGGCGCGGCGGCGGCGCCGGAGATCGCCGAACTGCTCGCGCGCTACGGCCAGTTGCAGGCGCGCCGCAAACCGGAGCTGCTGAACCGCCGCATCACCCTCTCCGGCACCGGCGAGGTGGTCTACGACGACCGGCAGACGCCCTTCTCCTTCGGCCACGGCGAGTTGGAGCGGGTGACGCAGGAGTGGCGGGAACTCGGAAGGCAGGCGACGCGGATCGCCCGGCGGCTTCCGGCGGCCGCCCAGGACGCCTGGTTCGAACTGGTCGGCTACGAGGTGACGGCGACCGCGAACCTGTACGCGCTGCGGGCGGCCGAGTTCACCAACCTGCTGTACGCACGGCAGGGCAGAGCCGCGACGAACTCCCTGGCCGCGCAGGCGGAGCAGGCCCTGGAGACGGACTTCGCCCTGGCCGACCGCTTCAACTCGCAGGTGGCGGGCGGCAAATGGCAGGGCTTCCAGACCCAGCCGCACATCGACTACGGGGACGTGGACCGGTACGGCCCCAACGCGCCCTGGCAGCAGCCCGAGAAGGACAACGTGGCGCTGCCGGACGTCCTGTTCCCGGCCGTACGACGGATCGAGGTGCCGGAGGCGGCGGGGCTGGGGGTGTCGGTGGACGCGGACGCGGCCGGAGCCGGAACCGGAGCCGAGGCCGAGGGGACCAGGACCCTGCCGCCGTTCAGTCCCTACCAGACCCGCCCGCAGCAGTACGTCGAGATCTTCAACCGGGGCCGGACGCCCTTCGACTACCGGGTGTCGGTGTCGGTGCCGTGGCTGACGGTGGACCGTCCACGGGGGCGGGTGACGGAGCAGGTCAGGGTGGAGGTGCGGGTGGACTGGTCGCGGGCTCCCGCCGGGCGGTCCTCCGGGGTGCTGACGGTCAGCGGGGCGGGGGAGTCGGTGACCGTGGAGTGCGCCGCCGAGCGGCCGCCGGCCCGTGGCCTGCGGGGGTTCGTGGAGGCGGGCGGCTATGTGGCGATCGACGCGGAGCACTACGACCGGGCGGTGGGGGAGTGGCGCCGGCTGGACGGGATCGGCCGCACCGGCGCGGGGATGACGGCGTGGCCGGTGACGGGAGGCTGGGGCGACTCCTGGCCCCGCTTGGAATACGAGGTGAGCCTGCTGTCGGCGGGCGAGGTGACGGTGTGGGCGTACCTGTCCCCGCGGAACCCGGCGCTGCCGACGGGTCCCGGTCTGCACTACGCCCTGTCCTTCGACGACGAGGCGCCCCAGCAGGTCGACATCACCGCGGGCGCGGACGACGGCCTCCTGAACGCGGTGTGGGCCCGCAACACCTCCGACCACGTCAACCGCACGGCGACCCGCCACACCCTGGCGTCCCCCGGGGTCCACCGCCTGACGTTCTGGTCGGTGGACCCCACGGTGGTGGTGCAGCGACTGGTGCTCGACACGGGCGGGCTGACGCCGACGTATCTGGGGCCACTGGAGAGCCGGCGGCTGTAGGAGGAGAGGGGATGGGGATCAGCGGGCGGACCGCAGCAGCTCCACGGCCCGGTCGAACGCCGAGTCCCGGTTCTTCGCGAACTCCTCGTCCGTGAAGACCGGTTCGGTGATCTGTGCCGGAATGCCCGTCCCGTCGAAAGTCCCGCCGGTCCGGGTCAGGTACTCCTCGTTGGGCAGCCAGACCGCCATGCCGTTGGGGAGGCCGCGGACCATGACGTCGGAGAAGACGCCCTGGGTCGGCTGCCCGATCCGGACCGTCCGTCCCGGCCGGTCGATCAGGGCCTGGGTGAAGGTCTCGCCGGCGCTGACGGTGGAGCCGCCGGTGAGGAGGGCGACCGGGCCGGTGTAGCGGGGCTTGGCGGAGGGGACGACGGGGATCGGCTCGGGGCGGGTGTGCTCGGCCGGATCGGCCGGGTCGTTGCGGGCGCGCTTGGAGTAGGCGACGTACGGCGTGTCCGTGAGGCGTTCGGCGATGCGGATGCCGAGGGCGTCGGAGCCGCCGCCGTTGATGCGGAGGTCGATGACCAGGCCGCGGAGGGCGCGGGTGCGGGCCGGGGTGAGGACGGTGTCGAGCGCCCGGTCGAGTTCGGCGAGCTGGGCGGTGTAGGACGGGTCGTCGCGGTCGTATCCGTCGAAGCTCGCGATCCGGAGGTAGCCCAGGCCCTGCTGGTTCAGGTCGGCGTACGTGATGAGGCCGCCCGCGAAGTCCTGTCGGCCGGTGGCCTGTGCGAGGTCGCGTTCGACGACGAACTTCTTCACCTTGTCGTTGAGTTCCTCGGTGGGGACGACGGTGCCGGGGCGTCCCACGCCGTAGTGCCGGTCGCCGTCCAGGACGAGGATGTGCGCGTCGTGCAGCGGGGTGATCATCCGGCTGAAGATGTCGAAGAGCTGGGCCCGGGTGGTGTCCTTGTGAACGAGGGGCCGGTAGCGGTCGCGGACGGCGTGCCAGTCGATGCCCTTGGCGGCGAAGAAGGGGTAGTTCTCCTCGAACGACTGCCAGAAGACGTCGAAGGCGGTGCGCGGGTCGGTCGCGGGCGGGCGGGTGCAGGCGGCAGGCAGGGAGCCGATCCTGCGCAGCTGCCGGTGCCCCACCGCCACGTCGACGCCGAACCGGGCGTGTTCCCCGTCGGGGGCGGGCCGCACGGTGATCACGGCGCCTTCGACGTCGTACGTCCCCGGTTTCGGGGCCGCCGTGGCGAAGTACCCCTTCAGGCAGCTGACGGCGGTGGTCTGGTACTCCTGCGCCCCCCGCCCGTCGATGGCGAGGACGGTCCCGTAGCCGTCCATGCGCCACAGCCCGGTGGTGGTTGCGGTGGCGGCCTTGGCGGTGGTGCCCGGCGCCGCCACCGCGGCCGGTACGGCCAGGGCGAGGGCCAGGAGAGATGCTGCGGTCCCGACGGCGTTTCGCACGATGGCGTCCTTCCCCCTGCACGCGACTGACGTTTCCGTCCTTCACGGTGCCGGACGCCGAGGAGCCCCGACCATCCGGCAGACGGGCGGCTCGGGGGTGGGGACAGCCTCAGTGCAGCGAAGCTCTGGCTCAGTCCCGCGGGGCGAAGAGCAGGTTGCGGGTGTGCGGCGGCCGGGGTTCGTTCCAGGGCACCAGCGCACCGTCGTGCTCGGCGATCCAGTGGACGTCGTAGCCGAGGGGTTCGAACTCGGCGATGAGGTCGTCGAGGGAGGCGTCGACCAGGGCCTCCATCACCAGGGTCGGCCGGTCCCGCTTCAGCACCTGCCGGGCGCCGCGGAGCACCGACATCTCGTGCCCCTCCACGTCGATCTTGACGAGGTCCAGCTTGGTCTCGGCGAACACCTCGTCGAGGGTGAGCAGCTGGATGCGCTTCTGCTGGGCGTCAGGGGCGGCGCCGCCTTCCAGGGTCGAGCCGGTGGAGAGCAGGTTCCCGGAGAAACGGACGCTGATGTCGGCCCAGCCGGGCTCGCTGGAGACGCCGGCCTGGTGGAGCTTGATGTTCTGGAGGCCGTTGGAGCGGACGTTCACCGAGAGCCGGGCGTGGATCTGGTCGACCGGCTCGAAGGAGTGCACCTTCGCCTTCGGGTTGGCATGCGCGGCGATCATCGAGAAGTAGCCGACATGGGCGCCGACGTCCGCGATCGTCGAGCTCTGCGCGGCCAGCTGCGACCAGGTGGCGAGCGTGCCGGGCTCGTAGCCGAACGTCCCGTTCCACAGGGTGTCCATGGCCACCGCATCGTCGTTCACGCAGAACATCACGAACGGCGGACAGTACGGCGACTCGATCTCCACGTAGCCCCGGTACGGGAACTTCTTGCGGTGGACGCGGATGATGTCCCCGGTGGCGACCGGCCTGACCGATGGCGCGTGGGCCAGCATGCGGGCGTTGGCGGCTTCGACCTCGGAAATACGCATTGGGCGATGGTAAAGGCAGGGTGAGAGAATGTCACAGGGTTTGAAAATGATCAGGAAGGGAACTTCACAGGCTTTCCGAGCGGTATTTCCGGAGGTTGTTCATTTCGAATAACCTGGAATTAACCCGTCCTTTTACTTGGGCTGCATGAAGAGCTCGTCCGTGGTGGTGGCTGTGGCGGCGCGGGTGAGCCAGGTGGTGAGGGTGTCGTGGTCGTCGCAGGTGGTGATGCGGTCGCGGGCTTCGTCGCTGATGTCGATGCCACGGCCGCTGAGGACGACGAGGAGGGCTTCGGCGAGGCCGTTGGAGAGACCTTCGGAGAGACCTTCGGAACGGCCTTCGGCACGCAGGGCTTGGGCCGTCTGGGACTGGAAGATGGAGAGGTCGACGGCCATGAGGTGCCTCCAGAGGTCCGCGGCCGGCGTCTTGCCCAGGCCTTGTTCGGTGAGCTCGATGTAGATGCTCGCGGTGTCTTCGTCGTCGGCCTGCAGGCCCTTCAGGGCGGCTGCCAGTGCTTTCAGTATGGCATCGGACTCCGGCGCCCGGCTGTGCAGCGCGGAGGACAGCACCGCGAGGGAGATGTCCTTGGCGGCCGCTTCCGGCGTGTCGATGACCGGGACGGTGTCCGGGCCCAGGACGAGCGGGCGCAGGGTGAGGGTGGGCCACTGCGGGGGACCGAGGCTGACCTGTTGTGCCGCCCAGGCGGCCGTGTGCCTGTCCCGGCAGACGACCAGCAGTACCGCCGGCATCTTGTACTTGGCGTAGAGATACGCCAAGTAGTAGGCCCAGCTGGCGGGCTTGTCGAGGTCCTGCCTGCCCTGGGCCTCCACGGCGAGGAGGAAGCTGCCGTCTTTCACCGTGTCGAGGCGGAGGAGGGTGTCCACCCGGCGTTCCAGGGGGCGGTTCTCCGTCAGGTCCGTGGGAAACGGTGATGCCGAGACCGGATCGCTGAAGGAGACGCCGAGCGCCCTTACGGCTCGGGGGAAGAGCCCCGGATCCTGCTGGAAGATCCGGTGCATCGCTTCGTGCGGGGAGCTGACCATGAGGGGAATCGGGGCCTCTCGTCGTAGTCGTAGGGCCTGGGAGTGGGGTGGTCAGGCCGCTCTCTGCAGCGGCCGGGCTCCGCCGCGCGGAACGGGCGGTCGCAGCCGTCGCAGTCCTGGAAGGGGAGCGGACGCGGTGGGGCGGGCGGTGGTGGAGGTGGCAGGTACTCCGTGAGGCGGTGGGCCAGGAGGCCTGCCGGGTGGCGGAGCGGCTCGGCCGGGAGGCAGGACGTCAGGGTGCGTCGTACGGCATCGGGCGAAGCCCTGCGTTCGAGCCAGGCGTCGACGGCCGGGGCGAGCCGTCGCACCTCGCGTTCGGGGAGGAGGAGACGGGGGTCGTCGTGGTGGAGGCGGGAGAGGAGCGTGGTGGCCGTGCGCCGCGGATCGGGCGCGCCGCGCGTGGGCTCCGGCAGAGGTGGCTCCGGCGGGCGCGGTGGCGGTGCTGCCGGGGGCTGTGCCCGCTCCGGGCGGGGCGGCGGTGGAGGCGGGGGTGGCGGCGTAACCTCTCGTACCTCCTCCACCCCCGTCGGCCGGTTGTACGACACCGTCCGCGAGACCACCCGGCCGTTCGGCGGCCGCTCGCGCGTCCGGGACAGGTAGCCGTGGGCCTCCAGTTCGCGCAGCGCCGCCGCGATCCGCACCTCGCCCTCCGGGAAACGCGCGGTCAGCGACTTGATGTCGATGCGGGCGCCGGTCGGCAGCGACTGGATGTGGCCGGCGAGGCCGATCGCGGTGAGGGAGAGTGCGCGGTGCTGGAGGAGGCGGTTGTCGACCACCGTGTACCGCGTGGTGAGCCGGACGTTGACGTGGGTCACCCCGGAGGAGGGGTTCGGCCCGGGAACGGCTGACCGGGCGCGCGAGGGCGCGCTAGTGTGCTCTGCATCCATCGGGAAGGGTTGTCTTCCTAGGTGGTCAGGCCCTCGATCGGGATCGCTAGTCCCGGCCGGGGGCCGTCGTATGTGCGTGGCGGGTGACCGTGTGTTGCCCTGGCCGTCACCCGCTGTTGTCGCGGCGAGCATATGCCGGGCAACCGGCACCAAATCCAGCCCAGTTGGCCATGTTCACTCCGGAGGGTGACGGGCGGCGGCGGGGAGGCGGGTGGGGTTGGGGAGGGGGATTTCCCTGGGTTTCTTAACTACTTGGCGGCGGGCGTCACCGCCTCGCGGCGGACCGCGTGCCGGTGATGCCGATGGATCGCGGGGAGCGCGCCGGGGTTGTCGGCGGGGTCGAGGTGCTGAACGTCGAGGACTGCTCGGCGGCGGGGCGTTCGTGACCGGTCAGGTCGCCCATGAGGCGTCGAAGCGGATCTCCGCCGCCGGAGCCACCGTGACCGACCTGCCCGCGTACTGGATGATCGAGAAGATTCCGTTGTGGTGCGCGACGATCTGTGCGGCCGTGGGCTGGGCGCCGGCCGGGCGTTCCATCGTGGTGTGGCCGTCGGCGACGAGGACGAGGTCGTAGCCGTGGGAGAGGGCGCTGCGGCTGGTGGAGTCGACGCAGTAGTCGGAGGCGTAGCCGGTGACGACGAGACGGTGTACGGCGAGCTCGGCCAGGACCTCGCCGAGCGCCGTGCCGAGGAAGGAGTCCGCGCTGTCCTTGTCGAGGACGACGTCCCCCGGCCGGGGCGTCAGCGTCGGATGGACTTCCAGCCACTCCGCGGGCACCTGATCGAACTGCTGCCGCAGGTAGACGACCGGTACCCCCGCCGCGCGGGCCCGATCCGCAAGCTCGGCGACCCGCCCCAGGCAGGCGTCGCCGTCGTAGGCGTCCTTCAACAGGGCACGCTGCATGTCGATGATGAGCAGTGCGGTGTCCGGCATGCCGTGAGTCTGTCCCCGCGGAAACCTGACTACTCCGCCTTGTTCCCGCCACCGCTCTGCGGTTGCTGCTGGCCCTCCGGCCGTACCGCGTCCTTCGCCTTCTTCGCGAGGTCGTCGTCCAGCTTCTTGAACTCGCGGACCACGGTGTCGGACATGTCGGCGAGGGAGTCGATCTGCTTGGTGATGTCCTCGCGGCCGTCGTGCCAGTTGGACTCGAAGTCGTCGAGGGCGTCGTAGACCGTGCCGCTGCCGACGTCGTCCTTGTAGGACTCGAACATCTTCTTGGTGTGGTTGAGACGTTCCTTGATGGAGCGCAGCTTGCGGCCGTAGTCCTCAAGCTCGCTCAGCGGTATGGCGAGATCGCTCTTGCCGTTGCCCACGTGACCGTCCCCCGTTCGCGCGTCTCGTAGTCTGGGCCGCACCGTATATCAGATCATCGGGGGAGGGGTGGCGTACAGCATGGCCCGCTACATGGAGACGCTCACCATTCAGCGCGGCGGTTTCCGGATCAAGGTGCCGGAGTCGTGGTGGGAGTTCGACGTACGGCCGGAGTCGCGGGACGACTCGATCCGGCGGATGGTGAACGAGCGGATCGCCCAGCACCCGGAGCTGGCGCAGTACCGGGACACGTACGTCGGCTTCCTGCGCAGGTCCGCGGCCGACGCGTGGAAGTCGGGCGCGATGTACTGCGGCTGCATGGCGGAGAGCTTCGGCGGCGACACCCCGATCACCGGCTCGGTCACGGTGTCGCTGGTCGGCGGCCGTACCCGCGAGGGCGCGCCCCTCTCCAACGACCCGGCCGCCATCGCCGCCCAGCTCGCCCCCAAGGAGGCCCACCGGGAGGGCGACTCCTGGCGCAAGGTGACGACCGTCGACATCCCCGGCGTCGGCCCCGCCGCCCGCACCTACGGCATCGAGGACATCCCGATCCCGGAGGACAGCCTCAACCGCACGATCCGCGCGGTCCTGATGCAGACCTTCATCCCGGTCCCCGGCCAGGAGGGCAAGGTCGCCCTGGTGGCCGGCAGCAGCCAGGTCCTCGACCTCGCCGACTCCTTCTTCGACATCTTCGACGCGATCACGTCGACGTTCCGGTTCGCGGACTGATCCTTTGCGGTGGGAGACGGGCGAGGGTTTGCTGGGGCTCGACGACCCTGCGGAATGGGACGCCGCGTTCGAACGCGGCGAGGACCATCTCGGCACGGCGGTGATCGGGCTGGCGTTCCACTGCCCGCTGGAGGAGGCGTCGCCCCGGATCGTCAAGGTGATGGGGTTCCCGGACGGCCTCCAGCGGACGAACGCCTTCGTCGCGGCCGGGCACGCGGCACGGCTCAACGGGCGGCTGACCCCGGAACTGTTCGCGGCCTTGCGCGCCGAAGGCCTCGGCGGCGTCGCCGAGCACCCGATCAGGGACACGCTGACCTTCGTGCCGTACCGGGACCTGCCGCCCTGGTTCAAGCGCCTGCGGGCGTACGTGACGGTGCGGAACAAGCTGGAGTACTGGTGGCTGCGCTCCGTGGACGCGATCGAAGACGGCCGGCGGATCCTGCGCGGCCGCGGCCACCGCTGAACGGACGGAGCTGCAGTGACGACCGCACGAGAAGAGCTGCTGCGACTCGTACCGCCGCCCACGGATGCGGCCGTGGGCGCTGTCGACTGGGAGCGAGTGGAGGACGAACTCGGTGTCCCCCTGCCCGACGACTACAAATGGCTGTCGGAGCGGTACGGGCCGGGCGGCTTCGACGATTTCATGACCATCCTGCATCCGCATTCACAGTTCTGGCCGACACGTCTCGTCGACGCCGCCGAGCGCGCCGCCGAGTTGCTGGAGCAGATGCCGGAGAGCTTGCAGAAGAAAGTCCCGTACAGGATCGATCACCTCCTGGCGGTCGGGAAGACCGACAACGGAGACACGATCTACTGGGTCACCGAACCCGAGGCAGCCTCGGACGAATGGACCGTCACGGCGAATGGGGCACGCAACACCAAGTGGCCCCACTTCGACGGCGGAGTCGTGGAGTTCCTCGTGGCCGTCCTTTCCGGCACAACCCGCATGGACGTGTTCCCCGGCGACTTCCCCAGCGCCCGTCCCGCCTTCGCACCGGAGCCGGATCCGGAAACCGTCCGCCGTCGACCGAGGGCGCGGCGCCCTGACTGCTCGACACCAGAGGGGGCATCGGGGTGAGAACCAAGGAATTTCTTGTGGAACTCGACGAGGGGATGCTCGAGTTCTTCCGGGACATCGCCGAAGTGCTGGTGACCAGGTTCGGTGTTTCTCCCGCAGAGGCGGTTGCGCGGGTCAACGCGGCCTATGAAGGCGCGGAGACAGAACCCTATCCGGATCTCATGTGCCATGAGTTTCCCGAGTTCTGGGCCTACCGGCTCTACTTCGAGCCCAAGGAGCGGCGGACACCGGACGGAGACCCCGAAGAGGACCTGTCCGGCTGGAACGCGCGCCCGGCGCCGCCCAAGGGCTCACGCTTCTGGACCATCAGTGACCGTCCCGGCGCCTGAGAGCCCGGCCCACGGCCCAGTCTGCGCGCCGGGCTTCACCTCGAACGGTCGTTCCTTGTAAGTTCACTTGTGCACAGGGTTCTTGACGTGGCGTACGCGACGGGGGTTGCGGGACATGGCGGGGTACCGACCGGCGGACTGGCATCCACTCGACCTCGACAGGGACCCCACCCCCGGTGACCCGCAGCGCGTCCGCACCCTCGCCACGCAGCTGCACGACTTCGCCGACGACGTCTCCGACGCGCTCCGCCTGGTCAAGGGCATGGCCGGCGAGGACACCCTCCTCCAATGGGCCGGCAAATCCGCCGAGGTCTTCAAGGAGCAGTTCAAGGACGTCCCGAAGAACCTGAAGAAGCTGAAGAAGTCGTACGAGATGTGCGGTGACGCCCTCGCGGACTACTGGCCGAAGCTGGAGCGGGCGCAGGCGCTGGCGGACAAGGCTCTCGCCAAGGCGAAGGAGGCCCAGTCGGACCTGTCCTCCGCCAAGTCCCGCCTCTCCTCAGCCGATTCCTGGGTCACCCGGGCGACGAAGGAAGCCGACAAGTACAAGGACGACCCCACCGGCAGCAAATCCACCGCCGACAAGCCGGACGAGGGGAAGGTGCGGGCGGCCACCCGGGACGTGCAGAGCGCCAGGTCCGCGCACACCCAGGCCCAGTCGGACGTCACCACCGCCCAGAACGCCCTCGACGCCGCGAAGAAGATGGCCGAGGACGCCCGCAAGATGCGCGACGACGCCGCGGGCGAGGCGAAGCGGAAGATCGACGAGGCCTCCGACGCGGGGATCCCGAACCGGCACTGGTGGCAGGACGTCGGTCACTGGTTCGAGGACAACTGGGACACCATCGTCACGGTCTGCAAGGTCGTCGTCGCGGTCGTCGGGATCATCGCGATGATCATCGGCGGGCCGATCCTCGGCGCGATCGTGCTCGTCGCCGCGCTCGTCGTGCTCGCGGACACCCTCTACAAATACTCCCAAGGGCAGGCGTCCCTATGGGATGTGGCGTTCGCGGCCCTGGACTGCATACCCGGCGGCAAGGGCATCACATCGCTCGGCAAGCTCGCCAAGGGTGTGAAGGAGATGAAGTTCCTCAAGGGCGGCCTCAAGGCCATGGGCAGAGGACTCGGCAAGGACCTGCGCAAGGGAGCCGAGGACGCCCTGGAGAAGAGCAAGCCGGGCAAGGGGCGGTGCAAGAACGGCGACCCCGTCGACATGGTCTCCGGGGAGATGCTCATCGAGCAGACCGACGTGGGGCTGCCCGGTGTGCTTCCCGTCATCCTCCGCCGGGCGCACCTGTCCACCTACCACTGGGGCAACTGGTTCGGCGAGTCATGGGCGTCCACTCTCGACGAGCGGCTGGAAGTGGACGAGGACGGGGTGCTGTTCGCCACCGAGGACGGCATGATCCTCTGCTATCCGGTTCCGGGTGCCGACGGTCCGGCGCTGCCGGTTGCGGGACCGCGCTGGCCGCTGACCTCGGACGACGAACACCCCGGGGAGCTTCGGGTCACCGACCCCAAAACGGGGATCACCCGGCACTTCTCCCCCTCGGCGAACGGTAATCGGAACGAATCGGCGTTCACCCTGCCGCTGGCCGCGATATCGGACCGCAACGGCAACCGCGTCCACTTCGACCGCACCCCCGACGGCGCGCCCGTGGCGGTACGGCACTCCGGCGGGTACCACCTCGACGTCCACACCCGAGGCGGCCGCGTGGTCGGGCTCAGTCTGCGCAACCCCGCCGATGGGCCCGCGGGAACGGCGATGCTGCGGTTCGGCTACGACGGGGCCGGGGACCTCACGGCGATCCACGACTCCACCGGAGTGCCGTACACCTTCGCCTACGACCTCGCTGGAAGGATCGAGTCCCGAACCGACCGGAACGGCTCCTGGTACCGCTACAGCTACGACGACCACGACCGTGTCGTCCGGGGCGAGGGCGCAGACGGCGTGCTCGACTGCACCATCGAGTACGACACGGAGGCCCGTGCCACCCGGTACACCGACTCCCTCGGTCGTACCACCGTCTACCGGCACAACGAGCGGCTGCAGTTGGTCTCCACCACCGATCCGCTCGGTGCGGCCGTGCACAACGTGTGGGACGAGTACGACCGGCTGGTGAGCCGCACCGACGCCCTGGGGCACACCTTCGGCTACCTCTATGACGCCGCTGGCAACATCACGAGAATCACGCGCCCCGACGGCACGTCCGCGTCGGCCGTCTACAACGACCTCCACCTGCCGGTCGCCGTGACGGAGGAGGACGGTGTCGCATGGCAGCACCGCTACGACGAACGAGGAAACCGGACCGCCACCCGCGATCCACTCGGCGCCGAAACCCACTACACCTACGACGCGGCCGGATTCCTGACAGACGTCACCGACGCCCTGGGAAACCGGCGCACCGCTGTCGCGAACGCCGTGGGGCTGCCGGTCCGGCTCACGAACCCGCTCGGCAGCGTCTCGACGGCCGAGTACGACGCCTTCGGCCGGACGACGGCACTCACCGGAGCGCTGGGGCAGGTCACCCGGTTCGGATGGACCGTCGAGGGGCGGCTCTCCTGGCGGCAGACCGGTGACGCACCCGCGGAACGCTTCGAGTGGGACCCCGCCGGAAACCTCGTGCGGTACACCGACGAGGCCGGCAACACCAGCACCTACACGCCCACGCATTTCCAGCTCGCCGCCGCCCGGACCCGCCCCGACGGCTCGCGCTACACGTTCACCTACGACACCGAGCTGAACCTGGTCCAGGTGACCAACCCCCAGGGTGCCACCTGGGACTACGCCTACGACGCGGTGAACCGGGTGATCGCCGAGACCGACTTCAACGGGCGCACGCTCACGTACGAGGTGAACGCCATGGGAGGGCTCGTGGCGGCCACCAACGGCGCCGACGAGACTGTCTCCTTCGGCAGGGACGCCCTGGGCCGTACGACTTCCTTCCGGCACGACGAACAGACCACGGTGCTCCGCTACGACAGACAGGGGCAACTGGTCGAACAGGCCGGACCGGAGGTCAGGGTCGACCGTGCCTACGACCCCGTGGGCAGGCTCGTCTCGGAGAGCGTCAACGGCCGCACCACGACCTTCCGTTACGACGCACTCGGCCGCCGGGTCGAGCGTCGGACACCGTCCGGGATCGTCTCCACGTGGACCTACGACGCAGCAGGACGCCCCGACGGCCTGGAGGCCGCGGGCCATCGGATCGGCTTCCGGTTCGACGCCGCGGGACGGGAGACCGCCCGCAGCCTGGGCCCCGGGATCACGCTCGGCCAGTCCTGGGACGAGGCCAACCGGCTCACGTCCCAGACGCTCTCCCGGCACCCGGAGGGCGCGGAGACGTTGCTCCAGCACCGCAGCTACGCCTACCGCGCCGACGGCTACCTGGCAGAGCTGAGTGAACTGACCAGCGGCACGCGGCGGTTCGCCCTCGACGCCGGCGGACGCGTCACCGCCGTCCACGCCAGCGACTGGACCGAGACCTACGCCTACGACGACCTCGGGAACCTGGTCCAGGCCTCGACACCGGTCACCGGTGGCGACGACAGGGACCGGGAGTTCTCGGGAACCCTGATCCGCCGATGCGGCCGGACCCGCTACGAACGGGACTCCGACGGCCGGATCGTCCGGTCGGTACGCCGACTGCTCAACGGGCAGAGACGCGTGCGCGCGTTCGCCTGGAACAGCCAGAGCCAGCTCGTCGGCGCGGTGACGCCGGAGGGCACACGCTGGCGCTACCTCTACGACGCTGAGGGCCGCAGAGTGGCGAAGCAGTGTTTCGCCGCGGATGGCGCCCTCGCCGAGGAGACGCGCTTCACCTGGGACGGCGCACGGCTCGCCGAACAGGTCACGGCGAGCGGTCGGGTGACCTCCTGGGACTACGCCCCGGGTACCCACCTGCCGCTGACCCAGATCGACCGCCGGCCGGACGGTCCCGACGGGGGCACCCGCTTCCACGCGGTGATCACCGACCTGTCGGGGGCGCCCGCCGAACTCGTCTCACCCGACGGCGAGCTGGTCTGGAAGCGGCTCACCACGCTGTGGGGTCTGCCCGTGGGGGTGCAGTCCGGCAGTACGGGGGACTCGGCGGACGCGGTCGCCTGCCCGCTGCGCTTTCCCGGGCAGTACGCCGACGCCGAGACCGGGTGGCACTACAACCGCCACCGCCACTACGACCCCGAGACCGGGCACTACACGACTCCCGATCCGCTCGGGCTGCTGCCCGCCGCGAACGACACCGCCTATGTGTCCAACCCTTACCGGTGGATCGACCCGCTCGGCCTGTACCGGGACGAGGACAACGGCCAGTACGCGCGCGACCCCGACGCGCCCGAGACGGCGCACAACAGGAAGAGCGAGTACCCGTCCAGTTACCGGGAGTCGACACACGACGAGATGGCCAAGAACTGGACGCTGGAAGGGGTGGACCAGGACGCGCGGCCGGTCGACTCGAAGGGCAACAAGATCCCGCGGGAGGATCTCACCTGGTTCGACTCCAAGGGTGACATCATCTGGGACCCGAAGAACCCCGGTTCGAAACCGTTCCATGAGACGGTCACGTACGAGCACACGCAGCCCGTCGTGGATCACTGGAACAGCACCGGCTACGACACCGGCCGGGCCACCAGGAACGACTTCTACAACGACGCCAGCAAGATGGAAGCGATGGAGAAGAGCAAGAACTCCCGCGGTGGGGCGCTGATGGACGCGCGGTATCGCCAGGACACCGGCGACAACTACTCCTGCCGCTGAAGGCCGGGCCGTCCGGCCCGGAACCGACCCCGGACCCCCCGGAAGGAACCATGGATCTGCAGTCCACCGTCACCGCGTTCCCGCGGGCCACGCCGATCGACGGCATGGACCGCGCCTGGACGTGGCGGCTGAACCCGGTGCTGAACTTCGCGGGCGCGCTGACCGCCGACGGTACCCGGCTTCTCCAGATGAACCAGGTACGCCGGCACGACGAGGCGCTGGCCCGCGCGGTCCTGGCTTTCGCCCGCGCGCACGAGTCCGAGCTGATCACCGAGGGGCGCTTCCTGATCTGTGTCGGCGGCTTCGAGGCGCCCGGATATTCCTTCGACGCCGTCGCGGCCACCGTCCCCGGGGTGCACGGCCACCACCGGGTCCAGAACCCCGACCTCACGCCGGTGACCACCATCGTCTTTCCCGCGTACCGGTGCGAGTTCTCGGGGCTGGAGACGCTGGAGGAGGCGGAGGCCAGGTACCACAAGATGCTGGCCACCGCGGACATCGGCCGTGCGCCCATGCCGTTCCTGAAGATGCGCTTCGACAACCCGCGTACCGGCGGAGGCAGCAACAACCCGGGGCGTGCCCTGGCCCGGCCCGAGGTCCTGCTGGCCGAGATCCCGGAGCTGAGGAACGCTCCCGGTGGATTCGTGGAGTACGAGAACCACGCCGGTGAGGTGCGCCGCGTGCAATGGGACCAGGACGGCACGTGGGTGCTCTCGGACGCGTCCGGGACACAAGAGCTGGGCCTCGACGAGCTTCTGCCCCTGGTGGAGGCGAGCCTGTGCTGACCCCCCGGTCGGCCGGCCCCCTGGCCCGTACGGATGGTGACGCGGTGCCCGGCGCCCCCCGGCGGGGCCTGGCGGTCCACCGCCTCCTGCCGAGCCTGGTCGACTACGAGACGCTGCGACTGAACGGCACGGACGAGGTCCGGCTCATGCGCTGGCAGGGTCAGGGAGGTGAGGAGGAGCGGCCCACCGGGCTGCGTGCCGAATGGCTGGACGACGACGGTACGCCCAAGAGCGAGTTTCCCAGCAGCAGCCCCGCCGCCCCCGTGCTCAGCCGCCGGCTCGCCGAGCGGTTCGGAGAGGAGCTGATGACGGCCGGAAGCCTGGTGCCCGTGGCGATCGACAAGGCCGAGGGCGACGACTACGTCCTCTACCTGGTCGACCAGGTGGTCGACTGCCTGGATCTGCGCAGGTCGTCCAAGCCGAAGCGGAACGGCGAGGTCAAGAGGCCCGTGTACCGGCCCGAGGCACTGCCGGCCCAGCTGCCTGCCTTCCGTCTGCCGCAGTTCCCCCGTGCCGTTCAGTGGAACGGCTGGGTCGTCGATCGGCTGCTCGACCTCACGGGGGACCAGATCGAGGCCCGTCTGACCTGGTCGGAGGAGCCCGGGGCCGTGGTCCACCCCGATCCGTGGGGGTTCTGAGCCCTGTCGGCGGGGGAGTCCCGGCGCGTACACCCGAGCCTGTGTTTGACCTTCGCCCCCCTGGGGGTATGCTCTCCGCCCCCCGATTGGCCAGCCCCCCGCCCTCTATGGCAGACTGTCGGAGTTGCTCGGCCGAGTGTTGATGCTGCGCGCCTCCCGCCGGGAGGACCGGAAGCGAGTCCCACAGTACTCGTCGTCCTAACTGCCACTACGGCAGCACTGGGGCGGACGTACGGGAATCTTTCGGGAAGTGCAGTGCGGCACCGGCCAGGCGCCCGGTGGGCCTTCCGCCCCCGGCTTGCGGTTCCGGAAGGGCCGTGCTTCCCAGCAGGGATGCTCGAACAAGGGGCATCTGTGTCGGTGAGAGCGCGACACACCCGACCGCGTGGGTCGGAGAAGGATGGCGGAACCGCCGGGTTCCAGAGCGTGCAAAGACAGGACTACTGAGTAGCCATGGCGGGACAGAAGATCCGCATCCGGCTCAAGGCCTACGACCACGAGGTCATCGACTCCTCGGCGAAGAAGATCGTCGAGACGGTGACCCGGACTGGTGCGTCGGTCGCGGGCCCGGTGCCGCTGCCCACTGAGAAGAACGTGTACTGCGTCATCAAGTCGCCGCACAAGTACAAGGACTCGCGCGAGCACTTCGAGATGCGCACCCACAAGCGCCTGATCGACATCCTCGACCCGACCCCCAAGACCGTTGACTCTCTGATGCGACTCGACCTCCCGGCCGGTGTCGACATCGAGATCAAGCTCTGAGGCCGGTGATCTGAGAATGGCTAAGCAGATCAAGGGCATCCTGGGCGAGAAGCTCGGCATGACGCAGGTGTGGGACGAGAACAACCGTGTCGTCCCGGTCACCGTCGTCAAGGCCGGCCCCAACGTCGTCACCCAGGTCCGTACCAACGACGTCGACGGCTACGAGTCGGTCCAGATCGCCTTCGGCGAGATCGACCCGCGCAAGGTGAACAAGCCCCTCAAGGGCCACTTCGCGAAGGCCGACGTCACCCCCCGTCGCCACCTCGTCGAGATCCGGACGGCCGACGCCGCCGAGTACACGCTCGGTCAGGAAGTCACCGCCGAGGTCTTCGAGGCCGGCGTGAAGGTCGACGTCACCGGCAAGAGCAAGGGCAAGGGCTTCGCCGGTGTCATGAAGCGTCACAACTTCAAGGGCCTCGGCGCCGGTCACGGCACCCAGCGCAAGCACCGCTCGCCCGGTTCCATCGGTGGCTGCGCCACCCCGGGCCGCGTGTTCAAGGGCCTCCGCATGGCGGGTCGCATGGGCAACGAGCGTGTCACCACCCAGAACCTGACCGTCCACGCCGTTGACGCGGAGAAGGGTCTGCTGCTCATCAAGGGCGCGGTTCCCGGTCCGAACGGCGGCCTCGTCCTGGTCCGCACCGCGGCCAAGGGGGCCTGAGGTAACCGATGAGCACTGTTGACATCCTTTCGCCTGCCGGCGAGAAGACCGGTAGCGTCGAGCTCCCCGCGGAGATCTTCGGCGTGGAGAAGGTCAGCATCCCGCTGATCCACCAGGTCGTCGTCGCGCAGAACGCGGCCGCCCGCCAGGGCACGCACAAGACGAAGACCCGTGGCGAGGTCCGTGGTGGTGGCAAGAAGCCTTACCGCCAGAAGGGCACCGGCCGCGCCCGTCAGGGCTCGACCCGCGCGCCGCAGTTCGCCGGCGGTGGCGTCGTCCACGGCCCGCAGCCGCGTGACTACTCGCAGCGGACCCCGAAGAAGATGAAGGCTGCCGCTCTGCGTCACGCCCTCACCGACCGGGCCCGCCACAACCGCATTCACGTCGTCACCGGCGTGATCGAGGGCGAGACCCCCAGCACCAAGGCCGCTCGCACGCTGTTCGGCAAGATCTCGGAGCGCAAGAACCTGCTCCTGGTCGTCGACCGCGCCGACGAGGCCGCGTGGCTCTCCGCCCGCAACCTGCCCCAGGTCCACATCCTGGAGCCGGGCCAGCTGAACACGTACGACGTGATCGTCTCGGACGACGTGGTCTTCACCCAGGCCGCTCTCGAGTCCTTCGTCGCCGGCCCGAAGGCCAACGACACCGAAGGGACCGAGGTCTGATGGCTATCCGTCACCCCAGCATCGCCTCGAAGGCCGCCAAGGCCGCCAAGGCCGCGCGCGTCGCCAAGGCGCGCCGCCACGAGGCCGAGGGCAAGAACACCGTCGAGACCCCGCTCAGCAAGTCGTTCACGGACCCCCGTGACGTGCTGCTGAAGCCGGTCGTCTCGGAGAAGAGCTACGCGCTCCTGGACGAGAACAAGTACACGTTCGTCGTCGCCCCGGGCGCCAACAAGACCCAGATCAAGCAGGCCGTCCAGGCGGTCTTCTCGGTCAAGGTCACCGGGGTCAACACCCTCAACCGCCAGGGCAAGCGCAAGCGCACCAAGACCGGTTTCGGTCAGCGCGCGGGCTCCAAGCGCGCGATCGTGACCCTCGCCGAGGGCGACCGTATCGACATCTTCGGCGGTCCGTCCGCGTAAGCGGGTCGGATCGTCCGATATCGGACGAGGACTGAGAAATGGGAATCCGCAAGTACAAGCCGACTACGCCGGGCCGTCGTGGCGCCAGCGTCGCCGACTTCGTCGAGGTCACGCGGTCCACGCCGGAGAAGTCGCTGGTCCGCCCGCTGCACAGCAAGGGCGGCCGTAACAACGCCGGTCGTGTGACCGTTCGCCACCAGGGTGGCGGACACAAGCGCGCCTTCCGAGTGATCGACTTCCGTCGTCACGACAAGGACGGCGTGCCGGCGAAGGTCGCGCACATCGAGTACGACCCCAACCGCACCGCGCGCATCGCGCTGCTGCACTACGCGGACGGCGAGAAGCGCTACATCCTCGCCCCGCGCAACCTGCGGCAGGGCGACACCGTGGAGAACGGTCCCGGGGCCGACATCAAGCCGGGCAACAACCTGGCCCTCCGCAACATCCCGGTCGGTACCACGATCCACGCGATCGAGCTCCGTCCCGGTGGCGGTGCCAAGTTCGCCCGCTCCGCGGGTGCCTCGGTGCAGCTGCTCGCCCGTGAGGGCGCCATGGCGACCCTCCGTATGCCGTCCGGCGAGATCCGCATGGTGGACGCGCGCTGCCGCGCCACCGTCGGTGAGGTCGGCAACGCCGAGCAGTCGAACATCAACTGGGGCAAGGCCGGCCGCAAGCGGTGGCTGGGCGTTCGCCCGACCGTCCGTGGTGTCGTCATGAACCCGGTCGACCACCCGCACGGTGGTGGTGAGGGCCGGACGTCCGGTGGTCGTCACCCCGTGTCCCCGTGGGGCAAGAAGGAAGGTCGTACTCGTTCGCCCAAGAAGGCGTCGAACAAGTACATCGTCCGCCGCCGCAAGACGAACAAGAAGCGTTAAGGACTGGTTGAGATGCCTCGTAGCTTGAAGAAGGGGCCCTTCGTAGACGACCACCTGATCAAGAAGGTGGATGTCCAGAACGAAGCCGGCACCAAGAACGTCATCAAGACCTGGTCCCGTCGCTCGATGATCGTCCCGGCCATGCTCGGCCACACGATCGCGGTGCACAACGGCAAGACCCACATCCCGGTGTTCGTCACCGAGTCGATGGTCGGCCACAAGCTCGGCGAGTTCTCGCCGACCCGCACCTTCCGGGGCCACGTCAAGGACGACCGGAAGTCGAAGCGCCGCTAGTAGCGGATCGCATTCAGACACGTAAGTAACTGAGAGGGACAACCATGGAAGCCAGGGCCCAGGCGCGGTACATCCGCGTTACGCCCATGAAGGCCCGCCGCGTGGTGGACCTTATCCGTGGCATGGACGCCACGGAGGCTCAGGCTGTTCTGCGATTCGCTCCGCAGGCAGCCTCCGTGCCGGTCGGCAAGGTGCTCGACAGCGCCATCGCCAACGCCGCGCACAACTACGACCACACCGACGCCGACAGCCTCTTCATCTCCGAGGCGTACGTCGACGAGGGCCCGACCCTGAAGCGGTTCCGGCCGCGCGCCCAGGGCCGTGCCTACCGGATCCGCAAGCGGACCAGCCACATCACCGTGGTCGTCAGCAGCAAGGAAGGAACCCGGTAATGGGCCAGAAGGTTAACCCGCATGGGTTCCGGCTCGGCATCACCACGGACTTCAAGTCCCGGTGGTACGCCGACAAGCTGTACAAGGACTACGTCAAGGAAGACGTCGCCATCCGTCGGATGATGACGTCCGGCATGGAGCGCGCCGGTATCTCGAAGGTTGAGATCGAGCGCACCCGTGACCGCGTGCGGGTGGACATCCACACCGCTCGTCCGGGCATCGTCATCGGCCGCCGTGGCGCCGAGGCCGACCGCATCCGCGGCGACCTCGAGAAGCTCACGGGCAAGCAGGTCCAGCTGAACATCCTCGAGGTCAAGAACCCCGAGACCGACGCTCAGCTGGTTGCGCAGGCCGTTGCCGAGCAGCTCTCCTCCCGCGTCTCCTTCCGCCGCGCCATGCGTAAGAGCATGCAGTCGGCGATGAAGGCCGGCGCCAAGGGCATCAAGATCCAGTGCGGCGGCCGCCTCGGCGGCGCCGAGATGTCCCGCTCGGAGTTCTACCGCGAGGGCCGTGTGCCCCTGCACACGCTCCGCGCGAACGTGGACTACGGCTTCTTCGAGGCCAAGACGACCTTCGGCCGTATCGGTGTGAAGGTCTGGATCTACAAGGGCGACGTCAAGAACATCGCCGAGGTCCGCGCCGAGAACGCCGCTGCCCGCGCCGGCAACCGCCCGGCCCGTGGCGGTGGCGCTGGTGACCGCCCGGCCCGTGGTGGCCGTGGTGGCGAGCGGCGCGGTCGCAAGCCGCAGCAGGCTCCCGCTGCCGAGGCCCCCCAGGCCGAGGCCGCTGCCGCTCCGGCTGCTGAGAGCACCGGAACGGAGGCCTGACCGACATGCTGATCCCCCGTAGGGTCAAGCACCGCAAGCAGCACCACCCGAAGCGTCGCGGTGAGGCCAAGGGCGGTACGACGGTCGCGTTCGGCGAGTACGGCATCCAGGCCCTCACGCCGGCGTACGTGACCAACCGCCAGATCGAGGCGGCCCGTATCGCGATGACCCGCCACATCAAGCGTGGCGGCAAGGTCTGGATCAACATCTACCCGGACCGCCCGCTGACGAAGAAGCCTGCCGAGACCCGCATGGGTTCCGGTAAGGGTTCTCCGGAGTGGTGGATCGCGAACGTGCACCCGGGCCGGGTCATGTTCGAGCTGTCCTACCCCAACGAGAAGATCGCCCGTGAGGCCCTGACTCGCGCAGCCCACAAGCTGCCGATGAAGTGCCGGATCGTCAAGCGCGAGGCAGGTGAAGCGTGATGTCGGCCGGTACCAAGGCGTCCGAGCTGCGCGAGCTGGGCAACGAGGAGCTTCTGGGCAAGCTCCGCGAGGCCAAGGAAGAGCTGTTCAACCTCCGCTTCCAGGCGGCGACGGGTCAGCTCGAGAACCACGGTCGGCTCAAGGCCGTCCGTAAGGACATCGCGCGGATCTACACCCTGATGCGTGAGCGCGAGCTGGGCATCGAGACGGTGGAGAGCGCCTGATGAGCGAGAGCAACGTGACTGAGAACACTGAGGCGCGCGACAGCTTCCGCAAGACCCGTGAGGGTCTCGTCGTCAGCGACAAGATGGACAAGACCGTCGTCGTCGCCGTCGAGGACCGCGTCAAGCACGCGCTGTACGGCAAGGTCATCCGCCGTACGAACAAGCTCAAGGCGCACGACGAGCAGAACGCCGCGGGTGTCGGCGACCGTGTCCTCCTCATGGAGACCCGGCCGCTGTCCGCGACGAAGCGCTGGCGCGTCGTCGAGATCCTCGAGAAGGCCAAGTAAGTCTCCTGCGGGGCATTCCTCGCAGGACAGTTCCGCCAGGCTCGGCAGGGGTTCCGTAACAGGACCCCTGCCGGGAACCGGCAGACAAACAGGAGATAGACGTGATCCAGCAGGAGTCGCGACTGCGTGTCGCCGACAACACTGGTGCGAAGGAGATCCTTTGCATCCGTGTGCTCGGTGGCTCCGGTCGCCGCTACGCGGGCATCGGTGACGTCATCGTCGCCACCGTCAAGGACGCGATCCCCGGCGGCAACGTGAAGAAGGGTGACGTCATCAAGGCGGTCATCGTTCGCACCGTCAAGGAGCGCCGCCGTCCGGACGGCTCGTACATCCGCTTCGACGAGAACGCCGCTGTCATTCTGAAGAACGACGGCGACCCTCGTGGCACCCGTATCTTCGGCCCGGTCGGCCGTGAGCTGCGCGAGAAGAAGTTCATGAAGATCATCTCGCTGGCTCCGGAGGTGCTGTAAGCATGAAGATCAAGAAGGGCGACCTGGTCCAGGTCATCACCGGTAAGGACAAGGGCAAGCAGGGCAAGGTCATCGCGGCCTACCCCCGCGAGGACCGGGTCCTGGTCGAGGGTGTCAACCGGGTCAAGAAGCACACCAAGGCCGGCCCGACCGCTCGCGGTTCGCAGGCCGGCGGCATCGTCACGACCGAGGCGCCCGTCCACGTCTCCAACGTCCAGCTGGTCGTTGAGAAGGACGGCAACAAGGTCGTCACGCGTGTCGGTTACCGCTTCGACGACGAAGGCAACAAGATCCGCGTTGCCAAGCGGACGGGTGAGGACATCTGATGGCTACCACCACTGCTCCGCGTCTGAAGCTGAAGTACCGCGAGGAGATCGCGGGCAAGATGCGTGACGAGTTCAAGTACGAGAACGTCATGCAGATCCCCGGCCTCGTCAAGATCGTGGTCAACATGGGTGTGGGCGACGCCGCCCGCGACTCCAAGCTGATCGACGGCGCGATCCGCGACCTCACCACGATCACCGGCCAGAAGCCGCAGGTCACCAAGGCCCGCAAGTCCATCGCGCAGTTCAAGCTGCGTGAGGGCCAGCCGATCGGTGCCCACGTCACGCTCCGTGGCGACCGCATGTGGGAGTTCCTGGACCGCACCCTGTCGCTCGCGCTGCCGCGCATCCGCGACTTCCGTGGTCTGTCCCCCAAGCAGTTCGACGGCCGTGGCAACTACACCTTCGGTCTCACGGAGCAGGTCATGTTCCACGAGATCGACCAGGACAAGATCGACCGTACCCGGGGTATGGACATCACCGTGGTCACCACGGCGACCAACGACGCTGAGGGCCGCGCGCTCCTTCGTCACCTCGGCTTCCCGTTCAAGGAGGCGTGAGCGAGATGGCGAAGAAGGCTCTGATTGCCAAGGCTGCTCGCAAGCCCAAGTTCGGTGTGCGTGGCTACACGCGCTGCCAGCGCTGCGGCCGTCCGCACTCCGTGTACCGCAAGTTCGGCCTGTGCCGCGTGTGCCTTCGTGAGATGGCTCACCGTGGCGAGCTGCCGGGCGTGACCAAGAGCTCCTGGTAATCCCCCTTTTAGGGATTCCCAGGGCTCTCGGTAAGCAATGGGCGTGTCAGGCGCCCTCCCTTCCATGGCTTAGGCTTGGAGGGTTGGGCGCCTGACGGTCGCCCGTACGACTTACTACGCCGTAGGTCCACCGCGCCGCACCCGTCCCGTCTCGGATCGGGGAGAGGGATGGCGCACCAGGAAACCCCGGCGAGAGAGGCCACAGGCCAATTCATGACCATGACTGATCCGATCGCAGACATGCTGACGCGTCTGCGGAACGCGAACTCGGCGTACCACGACTCCGTGACGATGCCGGCGTCCAAGATCAAGTCTCACATCGCGGAGATCCTCCAGCAGGAGGGCTTCATCACGGGCTGGAAGGTCGAGGACGCCGAGGTCGGCAAGAACCTCGTCCTGGACCTGAAGTTCGGTCCCAACCGTGAGCGCTCCATCGCGGGCATCAAGCGGATCTCCAAGCCCGGTCTCCGGGTGTACGCGAAGTCCACCTCCCTGCCCAAGGTGCTGGGCGGCCTCGGCGTGGCGATCATCTCCACGTCGCACGGGCTCCTCACCGACAAGCAGGCCGGCAAGAAGGGCGTAGGCGGGGAAGTCCTCGCCTACGTCTGGTAGCAGAAGGGAACGGAGGAAACAGCTATGTCGCGTATCGGCAAGCTCCCCATCGCGGTTCCCGCCGGCGTGGACGTCACCATCGACGGCCGCACGGTGCAGGTCAAGGGCCCCAAGGGCGAGCTGACCCACACCATCGTGGCTCCGATCGACATCGCCAAGGGCGAGGACGGCACTCTCGCGGTGACCCGCCCCAACGACGAGCGTCAGAGCAAGGCCCTGCACGGCCTGTCCCGCACGCTGGTGGCGAACATGATCACCGGCGTGACCCAGGGTTACGTGAAGAAGCTCGAGATCAGCGGTGTCGGTTACCGCGTGACCGCCAAGGGCTCGAACCTCGAGTTCGCGCTCGGTTACAGCCACCCGATTCTGGTCGAGGCCCCCGAGGGCATCACCTTCAAGGTCGAGGCTCCGACCCGTTTCTCGGTCGAGGGCATCGACAAGCAGAAGGTCGGCGAGGTCGCGGCCAACATCCGCAAGCTGCGCAAGCCCGACCCGTACAAGGCCAAGGGCGTCAAGTACGAGGGCGAAGTCATCCGCCGCAAGGTCGGAAAGGCGGGTAAGTAAGCCATGGCATACGGACAGAAGATCCTCAAGGGCGACGCCTACAAGCGCGCCGCGATCAAGCGCCGTCACATCCGGATCCGTAAGAACATTTCCGGTACGGCGGAGCGTCCCCGTCTGGTCGTTACCCGCTCGAACCGCCACATCGTGGCCCAGGTGATCGACGACATCAAGGGTCACACCCTGGCGTCGGCGTCCACGCTGGACACCTCGGTGCGTGGTGGCGAGGGTGACAAGTCCGCGCAGGCCAAGCAGGTCGGCGCCCTGGTCGCCGAGCGTGCCAAGGCCGCCGGTGTCGAGGCCGTGGTGTTCGACCGTGGTGGCAACCAGTACGCCGGGCGCATTGCCGCCCTGGCGGACGCCGCCCGCGAGGCCGGGCTCAAGTTCTGAGCCGCTTGTAGCTAGCGGAAAGAGAGAGGTAATCCAATGGCTGGACCCCAGCGCCGCGGTGGCGGTGCCGGTGGCGGCGAGCGGCGGGACCGGAAGGGCCGTGACGGCGGCGCTGCTGCCGCCGAGAAGACCGCGTACGTTGAGCGCGTCGTCGCGATCAACCGCGTCGCCAAGGTTGTGAAGGGTGGTCGTCGCTTCAGCTTCACCGCGCTGGTCGTGGTGGGCGACGGTGACGGCACCGTGGGTGTCGGTTACGGCAAGGCCAAGGAGGTGCCGGCCGCCATCGCCAAGGGCGTTGAGGAGGCCAAGAAGCACTTCTTCAAGGTCCCGCGTATCCAGGGCACCATCCCGCACCCGATCCAGGGTGAGAAGGCTGCCGGCGTCGTTCTCCTCAAGCCGGCCTCGCCGGGTACCGGTGTGATCGCCGGTGGTCCCGTGCGTGCCGTCCTGGAGTGCGCCGGTATCCACGACGTGCTGTCGAAGTCGCTCGGCTCCGACAACGCGATCAACATCGTGCACGCGACCGTGGAGGCCCTGAAGGGCCTGCAGCGTCCCGAGGAGATCGCGGCCCGCCGTGGTCTGCCCCTCGAGGACGTCGCCCCCGCGGCTCTGCTTCGTGCGCGTGCGGGAGCGGGTGCGTAATGGCTCGCCTCAAGGTCACGCAGACGAAGTCGTACATCGGCAGCAAGCAGAACCACCGTGACACTCTGCGGTCGCTTGGTCTCAAGGGGATCAACACCGTGGTCGTCAAGGAGGACCGCCCCGAGTTCCGCGGCATGGTGCACACCGTCCGCCACCTCGTGACGGTCGAGGAGGTCGACTGATCATGGCGGAGAACAACCCGCTCAAGATCCACAACCTCCGTCCCGCCCCGGGCGCCAAGACCGCCAAGACCCGTGTCGGTCGTGGTGAGGCGTCGAAGGGTAAGACGGCCGGTCGTGGTACCAAGGGTACGAAGGCCCGTTACCAGGTTCCGGAGCGCTTCGAGGGTGGCCAGATGCCCCTCCACATGCGTCTTCCGAAGCTGAAGGGCTTCAAGAACCCGTTCAAGACCGAGTTCCAGGTCGTGAACCTCGACAAGCTGGCCGCGCTGTACCCGGAGGGTGGCGAGGTCACCGTCGAGGGTCTCGTCGCCAAGGGTGCCGTTCGCAAGAACAGCCTCGTCAAGGTCCTCGGCCAGGGTGAGGTCTCCGTGGCGCTGCAGGTGACGGTCGACGCCGTCTCCGGCTCCGCCAAGGAGAAGATCACCGCCGCCGGCGGCACCGTCACCGAGCTCGTCTGATCGTTTCGGACGTCTCGATGACGTAAGCGAATCCCGACCGGGGATACCTCACAATGGGGTATCCCCGGTTGGTCGTTCCTCGGGGGGCAGTGCGGCCGGTAAGGTGGCCAGCACTGTTCTTTTTCCCATTCGTCGAACCTCAAGACCGTCACCCTTGACGCACTTGCGCGGGGGTCGCAGGAGGCACCGTGCTCACCGCGTTCGCCCGGGCGTTCAGGACGCCCGACCTGCGCAAGAAGCTGCTCTTCACGCTGGGCATCATCGTGGTCTACCGGGTCGGTACGCACATCCCGATCCCGGGTGTGAACTACACGTCTGTGCAGCAGTGCGTGAAGGAGGCCTCGGGCAACCAGGGTCTCTTCGGCATGATCAACATGTTCAGCGGCGGCGCGCTGCTGCAGATCACCATCTTCGCGCTGGGCATCATGCCGTACATCACGGCCAGCATCATCCTTCAGCTGCTGACCGTGGTGATCCCGCGCCTGGAAGCCCTGAAGAAGGAGGGCCAGGCCGGTACGACGAAGATCACGCAGTACACCCGGTACCTGACCGTGGCCCTGGCCATCCTTCAGGGCACCGGTCTGGTCGCCACCGCGCGCAGCGGCGCCCTCTTCAACGGCTGCTCGGTCGCGTCGAGCATCGTCCCGGACCAGTCGATCTTCACGACGATCACCATGGTCGTCTGCATGACCGCCGGTACGGCCGTTGTGATGTGGCTCGGCGAGCTGATCACCGACCGCGGCATCGGCAACGGCATGTCGATCCTGATGTTCATCTCGATCGCCGCGACCTTCCCGTCCGCGCTGTGGGCCATCAAGAAGCAGGGCACGCTGGCCGACGGCTGGATCGAGTTCGGCTCGGTCATCGCGGTCGGCCTGGTCATGGTCGGGCTCGTCGTCTTCGTCGAGCAGGCCCAGCGCCGCATCCCGGTGCAGTACGCGAAGCGCATGATCGGCCGTCGTTCCTACGGTGGTACGTCCACGTACATCCCGCTCAAGGTGAACCAGGCGGGTGTGATTCCCGTCATCTTCGCCTCGTCGCTGCTGTACATCCCGGCCCTCGTGGCGCAGTTCGCGGGCGGCAACTCGGGCTGGAAGAGCTGGATCGAGCAGAACCTGACCAAGCAGGGTGACAGCCCCACGTACATCACCATGTACTTCCTGCTCATTGTTTTCTTCGCGTTCTTCTACGTGGCGATCTCCTTCAACCCCGAGGAAGTCGCCGACAACATGAAGAAGTATGGTGGCTTCATCCCGGGCATCCGGGCTGGCCGACCGACCGCTGAGTACCTGTCGTACGTGCTCAACCGGATCACCTGGCCGGGTTCGCTGTATTTGGGGCTGATCGCTCTCGTACCGACAGTGGCGTTGGTCGGCTTCGGGGCGAGCCAGAACTTCCCGTTCGGCGGGACCAGCATCCTCATCATCGTGGGTGTCGGTCTTGAGACGGTGAAGCAGATCGAGAGCCAGCTCCAGCAGCGCAATTACGAAGGGTTCCTCCGCTGATGCGTATCGTCCTCGTCGGGCCGCCGGGTGCCGGTAAGGGAACGCAGGCCGTCCGCCTCGCCGAGATGCTGGCCATTCCGCACATCTCCACGGGCGACCTGTTCCGCGCCAACATCAGTAAGCAGACCGATCTCGGCAAGCTCGCCAAGTCCTACATGGACGCCGGCAACCTCGTACCCGACGAGGTCACCGTCGCCATGGCCAAGGACCGCATGGAGCAGCCGGACGCGCAGAACGGCTTCCTGCTGGACGGGTTCCCGCGCAACGTCTCGCAGGCCGAGGCGCTGGACCGGCTGCTGAGCGACGAGGACATCGAGCTGGACGCCGTCCTGGACCTGGAGGTCCCGGAGGCGGAGGTCGTCAAGCGGATCGCCGGCCGGCGCGTCTGCCGCAACGACTCGTCGCACGTCTTCCACGTGACGTACAGCCCGCCGAAGCAGGAGGGCGTGTGCGACATCTGCGGCGGCGAGCTGTACCAGCGTGACGACGACTCCGAGGACACCGTCCGCACCCGGCTCGAGGTCTACCACACGCAGACCGAGCCGATCATCGACTACTACAAGGCGCAGGGCCTGGTCGTGACGATCTCCTCCCTGGGTCCGGTGGACGAGATCACCCAGCGGGCGCTGGAGGCGCTGAAGCGCGAGAAGGCCGAGAACAACTAGATCGCGGTTCTTCCGGCCGCGGCGCCCTCCCCCGGACCACGTCCGGGGACCCCAGGGTGTCGCGGCCGTACTGTTGTACAGGTAACCCAGTCGACGTGAGTGATGGAGAGCGCAGGCCGCCCATGGTGCAGATCAAGACCCCCGAGCAGATCGCCAAGATGCGTGCGGCGGGGCTGGTCGTGGCCGCGATCCACGCGGCGACCCACGAGGCCGCGGTCCCCGGCGCCACCACCCGGGACCTGGACCAGGTCGCCCGCAAGGTGCTCGCCGAGCACGGTGCCAAGCCGAACTTCCTCGGGTACGGCGGTTTCCCCGCGACGATCTGCACCTCGGTCAACGACGTCGTGGTCCACGGCATCCCCTCCGACGAGGTCGTCCTGAAGGACGGCGACATCATCTCCGTCGACGCGGGCGCGATCGTCGACGGGTGGCACGGTGACGCCGCCTACACCGCCTTCGTGGGCTCGGGTCACGCCCCGGAGCTGATCGAGCTGTCCCGGGTGACCGAGGAGTCGATGTGGGCCGGCATCGCGGCCGTCAAGCAGGGCAGCCGCCTGGTCGACGTCTCCCGGGCCATCGAGACCTACATCCGCCGGCAGCCGAAGCCCGGCGGCGGCCGCTACGGCATCATCGAGGACTACGGCGGCCACGGCATCGGCACCGAGATGCACATGGACCCGCACCTGCTGAACTACGTAGACCGCCGCCGCGGCAAGGGCCCCAAGCTGGTCACCGGCTTCTGCCTCGCGATCGAACCCATGGTCTCCCTGGGCACGCCCAAGACCGAGGTCCTCGAGGACGACTGGACGGTCATCACCACGGACGGCACCTGGTCCTCGCACTGGGAGCACTCCGTCGCCCTCACGGAGGAGGGTCCGCTGGTGTTGACGGCTCCCGACGGGGGCCGCGCGAAGCTGGCGGAGCACGGGGTCACGGCGGCGCCCGACCCGCTGGGCTGAAGATCGCAAAGAGATCATAAAGCCCCCCTGGGAATCGATCCTATGTTCTACCTATGAGGATATGATCAATGCCGACCGGCAGGGGGGCGGTCGCGCAGAGCTGTGCCTGCTCCCCTGTCATGCACATGATGAAAGGGAAAACGGTGGGTTCCACTCTGAAGCGAACGGTCGGCATCCTCGCGGGAGCGGCCGCTCTGGCCATCACGACGGGCACCGCGCCCGCGTTCGCGTCCGCGGCCGGGTGTCACGGCGGCGCCTGTGTCCGGGTCGACGGCTCCGGCCTCAAGGTCAACTGGATCCAGGCCTACTCGGGCGACGAGACCTTCCACGGCAAGTTCAAGATCTACGCCGAGAAGATGAATTACGTGAAGTACTCGACGCTGACGACGTACTACAACAACGGCAACCACTTCACCTACTTCCGGGTTCCGATCAACGCGAACTGGAAGGACGGCACCGACATCTGCGTGCAGGCGCTCCTGGACGGCACGCACGACGACGGCACCGCCTGCGAGACCGTCGAGAAGTAAGCGGCTCGCAGTAAGAAGTAAGCAGTAGCGAGCGGTCGGGGGAACGACCGCTCGCCCCGCCCCGTCCGTCGCGCATAACTTGCCGACGGGCGGGGCATTGTCATGGGCAGGTGTGGACCACGCGTGAGTTCGTCTTTTTCCGGGGGCTGACGTAGACTGACTCGTCGGCTCTCGTGCACCCGCATGTCCGCATGCCCCTCGTGAGTCGATCAAGGTAGTCGATTCGAAGGGCGAAGCGTGGCCAAGAAGCAAGGTGCCATCGAGATCGAGGGCACTGTCGTCGAGTCTCTTCCGAACGCCATGTTCAAGGTCGAGCTCCAGAACGGCCACCAGGTCCTGGCACACATCAGCGGCAAGATGCGTATGCACTACATCCGCATCCTCCCTGACGACCGGGTCGTGGTGGAGCTGTCTCCGTACGACCTGACGCGTGGCCGGATCGTCTACCGATACAAGTAGATCTTGCCCACGTCCCGTGTGAGCGGGGCCGCCGGCAACTGACCCGGAGAACCTCAATCCCATGAAGGTCAAGCCGAGCGTCAAGAAGATCTGCGACAAGTGCAGGGTGATCCGCCGTCACGGTCGGGTCATGGTCATCTGCGAGAACCCGCGCCACAAGCAGCGCCAGGGCTGACGCACGACCAATCCCTCTGCATCGACATCGCAGAGATTCGCGCGACGCGAGCTGAATATGTTCAT
The DNA here is from genome assembly GCF_040296885.1 of Streptomyces sp. NPDC001980. Lineage (NCBI taxonomy): Bacteria > Bacillati > Actinomycetota > Actinomycetes > Kitasatosporales > Streptomycetaceae > Streptomyces > Streptomyces sp. NPDC001980. The sequence continues at coordinate 337,635 of NZ_JBEOYD010000009.1, forward strand.
ACGCAGGACCCGGGCGCCGAAGGCGCCTGACACCCCCGGTTCGGAGGCCGGGGACCCAGTTCGTACCTGGTACGGCGGCTGGGAACCGGTTCTGCGGAAGACCTCCGACGATCACCAGGAGCCATTGAAGTGGCACGCGTTTCCGGTGTTGACATCCCGCGCGAAAAGCGTGTGGAGGTCGCGCTCACCTACGTGTTCGGCATCGGCCGGACGCTCTCCCAGCTGACGCTGGCCGAGACCGGTATCGACCCGAACACCCGCGTTCGCGACCTGACCGAAGAGCAGCTGGTCGCCATCCGCGAGTACGTCGACAACAACATCAAGACCGAGGGTGACCTCCGTCGCGAGATCCAGGCCGACATCCGCCGCAAGGTCGAGATCGGCTGCTACCAGGGTCTGCGTCACCGTCGCGGTCTGCCCGTCCGCGGTCAGCGCACCAGCACCAACGCCCGCACCCGCAAGGGCCCGCGTCGCGCCATCGCCGGTAAGAAGAAGCCGGGCAAGAAGTAGTCCGCAGCGGACAACGCTTCATCAGCGGTCTTCGCTGTAGGACCGACCACCTCCCCGTAGGAGTTACTAGATGCCCCCCAAGGGTCGTCAGGGCGCTGCCAAGAAGGTGCGCCGCAAGGAAAAGAAGAACGTCGCTCACGGCCACGCGCACATCAAGAGCACGTTCAACAACACGATCGTCTCCATCACGGACCCGTCCGGCAACGTGATCTCCTGGGCCTCCGCCGGCCACGTCGGCTTCAAGGGCTCCCGGAAGTCCACGCCGTTCGCCGCGCAGATGGCCGCCGAGTCGGCTGCCCGCCGCGCCCAGGAGCACGGCATGCGCAAGGTCGACGTGTTCGTGAAGGGCCCGGGTTCCGGTCGTGAGACCGCGATCCGTTCCCTGCAGGCCACGGGCCTCGAGGTCGGCTCCATCCAGGACGTCACCCCGACCCCGCACAACGGCTGCCGCCCGCCGAAGCGTCGTCGCGTCTGACCTCGCTCCGCAGGGCTGCTCGGGCGGTACGGCTCCCGTAAGGGTCGTGCCGCCCGTACCCTTGCAGTACCCGCGCTCTCACGGGTGCGGTTCCGTCGGGCGTCAAATAGCGGGCGTCCACGAAAGAAGGATCTGATCCACACATGCTGATCGCTCAGCGTCCTTCGTTGACCGAAGAGGTCGTCGACGAATTCCGCTCCCGTTTCGTGATCGAGCCGCTGGAGCCGGGCTTCGGCTACACCCTCGGCAACTCCCTCCG